>JAUIIS010000115.1 GCA_030431575.1 Acidimicrobiia bacterium
GGGCGTGGGGTTGCGGTGGGCCGAGGGGTGGAGGTGGCTGTGGGGCGTGGGGTGGCTGTGGGGCGTGGGGTTGCGGTGGGGCGAGGGGTGGAGGTGGCTGTGGGGGGTGGAGTGCGCGTGGGGCGAGGGGTGGGGGTGGCTGTGGGGCGGGGGGTTGCTGTGGGGCGAGGGGTGGGGGTGGCCGAGGGGCGCAGAGTTGGGGTGGCCGAAGGCCGAGGTGTCGCTGAGGGCCTCGGGGTCACGGTGGGGCGTGGGGTGCGCGTGGGCCGCGGCGTTCTTGTAGCGCGTGCGGTAGCTGTGGGGGCTGGGCGGGCGGTTGCCCTTGGCGTGGGGCGCAACGTTGGCCGGGGCGTCGGCGTGATGGTCGACGGATCGGGCGTAGCAGTTGGCTGGGGGGTAGGCGTCACCGTGGGGATGGGGACACCCAGGTTCGGTGTGGGCGTTGCGGGATTGTCTATGGTGGCTTCTGCAGTGGCTGCCAAGACTTCGGTCTCGTCATCTTCGCCGCCTTGGGGCGTGGGGATTGCGGTTGGTGTAGGGGTGGAGGTGGTCACCGATGGGCCGGTGCTGATGCGGTCGTCATTGGGCCGTGACGGCCAGGCAACGGCGACGAGGAGGAACACAACGTTAAGCAGCGTCAAGCCGACTGCTATCCCTCTTCGCTTCATTCGCCCTACTCCCCTGGTCACAGGCGAAACTCAAGAAGCCATCGCCCGAACTGCTCCGCTGCAGATCCTACGGGGTCAGACGGCCCCTGTCACTGCATTCGTTGGTGATCTCACGCGTGGTAGCCGGAAGGTGACGCTGAGCGCGCCAGCCCATAACGAATAAGGCCATCGTGAGGGGGAATTACCCAGTGAGCCAACGCATTTCTTGCCTCGACGAGAGATTGGGCGAAGGCGGGTGACTTAGGCCGAGCGGACAGCGATGGTGACTTCTAGATCCCCAAAGTCCGCTGGGCCGATGCCGTCGCTGCATCGCAGCACGGTGCCGTTGGAGGTATTGCGAGTAGTAATGCCTGCGTTGCCTACCCATGACGAGTCGACGCCGCCCATCGACCACGCGTTCCAGACGTCGAGGGTGGTGGCCCCACTGGTGTCGACCGTGAGTTCTACGGTTTCGGGGCTGGTGTGACTCCACAACGCCATAGCCGGAGCAGCGTGGTCGCCCACATGCAGGGCGCCCTCGGCCAGCGCCAACTTGACGGCCTGGTTCCGGCTACTCCCGACGGCTTGGCGGGTTACCACCACGGTGTCGCCGTTCTTGACAGGGATCCGTACCAACGCCTTGACGATGCGCCCCTGATGGCTGACGGTGTCGGTGCCCTGGTCGGCAAAGAGCTCGCCGAGCGTAGTACTCACGATGTGGCCCCTTGGTCGAAGGGGTCGATCTCGGCGCAGGGCCACTCGGGCAGCGGGGTAGCCCCGTTGGTGGCGTGGTAGCTGGCCTGGGGGAGGCGCATGGTTTCGATTGCGCCGGTGCGCGGGTTGCGTCGTTGCGGTGGTTTGCCGACGCCCATCCTGTCCATGTTTGGGGCTCCAAACAATGCGGCCCCCGCTGTCGCTGCCACGTTCTTCCAGTAGCGCGTCCGTACGGTGGTTGGCGATGGTTCGCTGCCATCGGAGGTGAAGTTGAAGACGTAATCGCCTGGCGACCAGCCGTGTTCTCTTGCCGGTGCGGGCGGCGCTGCTGGCTCTGCGTCTACTTCGGGCTCGGTTTCGGGGTCGAGCACGGTGTTGGGGTCAAGGTCTTCGAGCGTGACGATGGTGATTGGGACCTCAGGCTCAGCTGCGGGCTCGGCCGCCGGAAGATCGCTGAGGGGCACCTGGGTGGTTGGCGGCCCAGGGTCAAGCAACATCTGCGGTGCCGGGGCTTGGTCGGGGTAGCGGACCATCCGTTCGTCGAGGGTTGGCTGAGCCACGGGGAGCACAAACGAGCCATCTGACCACGCGGTTTCACGAACTTTGGATCGTCGAGGGGTGCGCTCGTCAGGGAATCGATAGATCTTGGGCACAAATCGTCGATGCCGGAGCGGCTTTCCCAGCCAGTCGATACCGACTGCCAGCAGGGCGATCACCAACATGACCGCGCCAAACGCGATGAATAGCCCTGAGGATTGCATAGGAGTGGTCTAACTCTAGTGCCGGAGTGGCTCGTTGAAACGGAGGGCCAACCGCCTAGGTCGCCAGCCCTGTTAGCCCACGTCGTGGTGGCTTGGACCCCAGAAGACGTCTTCGTCGGGCTGAGCCTGTTCGGCCTCGTCTTCGTCGGGATGCAGGTCCCAGAACGAATGGTTTTCGATCCAGCCTCGTGGTGCCACCCGTAGCGGATCTGGTGTTGCCTCGGGGGCGGCGGGAAGCACCGGCGCAAACAGAACCTTCCATGTTCCTGAGGCACGCAGCATGTACCCGCTAACCACGTGCACAACGAGATAGACCGCAACGGCGAGCAGTGGGCTCATGCGTCGCGATGTCCTTGCTGGACAGCAGCGCGAAGCTCGAGGGACCTAAGAGGCGTGGGGGACATAGCGAATGGCACGCTATTGGGTTCCTAGCGTTGTCGCAAGTAGTAGCGACAGCTGGGGTGAAGGTGACCGGGCAGGACACTAGGAGGTTTTCGACGAATCCAGTTCGTGGAGACGTTTGACGGCCCCAATGAGCACCTTCTTGGCGATCGAGGCACTCTCGTCGAGCAGCGACATGAACTCGCGGCGGTTCAGTGTTTCGAGAACCATGTCACTCGAGGCAATCACGTCGGCTGTGCGAGGCGCGCCTGACAGCACGGCAAGCTCACCCAAGAAGTCGCCAGGTCCAAGCGTTGCGATCTTGCGTCCGTTGCGCCGGACCACTGCGGTGCCTTCGCTGATGACCATGAACTCTCGGCCCAGGTCGCCCTCGCGGGTGAGGTACTTGCCTTCTTTGGCCGTGATCTCCGTCATGAGCCGGGAGACGGTCTTGAGCTCCTTCTTGGTGAGCTCCGAGAAGATCGGGATCTCTTTGAGATGCTGGTCAGTGTTCTTGGCCATGATGGAACTCTTTCGGGCGCCGGCGGTTCACAGCGAACCACCCCACGATGGCAAAGGGTACTTCAGGCCGGCTACACGGACCACCCATGAGGTAATTCAGCCGGCGGCAGTAGGGCCATCTGGCACCTCATCTCACCGGCGTCGATGCCGATAGGTCCACGCTATGGACAAGCAGCCCACCTCCGCCGACTCCAAGTTCTCCCTCGCAGCCTCGCTCATCAGATTGATCGCCAGTCTGGCGGTGCCGCTGGTGCTCGTAGGCGCGTTGTTGTGGTGGTTGGTGTCCCAAGACCACCTAGATCGCACGGTTCAGGCGCAGGCAAACAATGCCAGCGCTGCTTTTGCTTTGACCACCGATGGCCTTGTCGCCAATGGTTCCGACGGGCTGGTTGTCGCCGATGCCGCGGCTCTTGACGCACGCGTTTCCTCAGTGTTGGGGCCCCTGGTGGGCACGCCGCTGGAGCTCCGGATTGTTGGCTTCGATGGGGTGGCGAAGTATTCGACGTCGCCAAATGAGGTCGGCGAGATCACGGGCCTGTCAGGCATTGCCGCCGATGCGGTGCGCGGAAGCGCAAGCGGCCAGCGGGGAACGGCGACGGGCGACTTGCAGCCCATGGTGTATTCGCTGCCTGTGGTCGTGGACGACGCGGTTGTTGGCGCAGCACGCCTTTCTGTTGCCGATGATCCGGCGGTCACGTCTGCAACGGCGAATGCGTCCAGCATGGGCTACTTGTTTGGTGGCGCACTGCTAGCAATGCTGATCGCCCTGGTCCCCATGGCTTGGTGGTCTCTTGGCGAGGTGCGTAGGCAGTTCCGCAAGACCCGTGTGCTGGCAATGAACGACAACCTCACTGGTTTGGCGAACCGTACGCAGTTCCGTCAACGCCTCGACGAGGCGCTTGCTGCCGCACAGCGCAGCGACGACCGCGTGGGCCTGATCATGGTCGACCTAGACGGCTTTAAGGCAATCAACGACACCGGTGGCCACGCTGCTGGTGACCGGCTCCTTCGTCGGGTGGCCGCTGCTTTGGGTGAGGTCACGAGGCGCAACGAGATTCCGTGTCGGCTCGGTGGCGACGAGTTTGCTGTGGTCGCACCCCGTATTGGAAGCCGCGAGGAGTTGGCTTCGCTAGCCGAACGCCTCCACCAGAGTCTCGATTTGAACGTCGACTTTGCCGATGGCCGCCAGCTTCGAGTCACCGCCAGCATGGGTTTGGCGCTGTATCCCGAAGACGCCGCTACCGCGGACGACTTGTTGAATGTCGCGGACGTTGGCATGTACGCGGTGAAGGCTTCTCGTAAAGCGAAGTTGCCGCGCTCGATCCGGTCGGCTACGACCCGCTGAGCAGTTGCCTAGCGACGGGCACCCTCTCACCCTGCTAGAAGTCGATCTCGAAGACGAGGATAATGAGCGTTGTCACCATGGCGATCACCGTTAGCCATAGCGGGATACCGAGGGCGACGAGCAGAGCGCCGACGATGCCAAGCGGGATGGCCCAGAGGCCGGTTCGGCGAAGGATGAAGTAGAGCGCGTCGGCGCGGGCCTCTTCGTCGAGGTCTCGTTGTTCACCTTCGGGCTCGTTGGGCTGGGCTGGGGTGGTCATGCGGCAGGTATGGCGTGGCTGGCGCTGCTAGGGGAGCGAGTAGGTGGCGTCCGCCAGCGCG
Source organism: Acidimicrobiia bacterium (assembly GCA_030431575.1). GTDB lineage: Bacteria > Actinomycetota > Acidimicrobiia > Acidimicrobiales > UBA8592 > JAUIIS01. The sequence continues at coordinate 4,691 of JAUIIS010000115.1, forward strand.
GTGCTGCTGGCAGCGACGGCCTGCTTTTCGACCAGCCACACCAGTTGGCTGAGTACCGACTGCCCTGCGGCCATGTGCAAGATGTGCGGGGTGGTGTCGGTGTACATAGCGGTCACCATCTCGGGGATGGTCTTTGGACCGCTGGCCAGGCACGTGAGAATCTGTTGCTCGCGGTCGAGACGGTGCTGGATTAGTGAGGCCACGAACTCGCCGGGAAGGTCGATCGGGGGGCCGTGCGTGGGGTAGTAGACGCGGTCGCCTTCGCGTTTTTGGACCAGTTCGAGGCTGGCCATGTAGTCGGCCATGGAGCCGTCGGGTGGGGGCACTACCGTGGTGGACCAGCCCATGATGTGGTCGCCGGTGAAGAGTGCGGATTCTTCTCGCAGTCCAAAGCACATGTGATTGGAGATGTGCCCCGGTGTGTAAACGCCTTCGAGCGTCCAGTTTCCGCCCTCGATTGTTTCGCCGTGTGCGAGCTCGACATCGGGTGCGAAGTTGACGTCGCTTGGTTCTTCTTGCTCGGCGTGGCCTTCTTTCGTGGCCTTCTTAGGCATCGAGGCTTTGAGCTCTTCAAGTTCTTCAGGGGTTGGTTCGAGCGTCTTCCAGGTTGTGGGCGTGAACGCCGCGGCCGCTTCGGGGGGAACAACGGGGTGGGGCCCAAAGCCGTACGTTTTTGCTCCGGTGGCTGTCTGAAGGGGCCCAGCTCCAGGCGAGTGGTCGCCATGGGTGTGGGTGATCACAATGTGGGTCACTTCTTCCCCGGCGACTGCGGCTAGAAGCGCCGCAATGTGGTCCTCGTCTTTCGGGCCGGGGTCGATAACCGCTACCTCGCCGCGACCGACAATGTAGGTGCCAGTCCCTTTGAAGGTGAAGCGGCCGGGGTTCTTGCAGACCACCCGTCTAATGAGCGGGGAAAGTTCCACGACGTCGCCGTAGGCGGGGTCGATGTCTGTGCGGTAGTCGATGCCCATGAGGGGTCCCCTGTGGTGCGGAAGAAGCAGCGGCGGTGATCTTAGTCGGCGCTGCCGGGATGAAGCCGTGGCGTTAGCTGGGGGAGTGGACTACTTCGTCAGCTGCGCGCACTCGTCGACGCTACTGTTGGCAGGTGGTGGTTGTGCCGCTCACGCCGTTGCCCCACGCCGTAATGGTGTAGGTGTTGCCCGGGGTGGTGTCGAGGAAGCTGTTTGTGGTTACCCAGCGTGCTGGTTCGCCGTCGTGGGAGAAGTCGTAGCCATTGGCACCAATGTCGGGCCAGGTGACGGTGACAGTCCCGTCGCCGTTGGGGGTAACCGTGCACACGAATCCGTTGCCGCCTCCGCCGCCGGGGTTGGTGCAGGAGGTGGTTGTTCCTCCGACCCCGTTGCCCCAAGCGGTGATGGTGTAGTCGTCGCCGGGCGAGAAGTCGCGGTAACTGGTGGCGCGGACCCAGCGCGCTGGTTCGCCATCGTGGCTGAGGTCGTAGCCGTTGGCGCCGAGGTCGTTCCAGGCAATGGTGACCGAGCCGTCTCCGTTGTCGGCAACAACACAGGCGAATCCGTTCACGATGTCGGTGACAACGTCGATGCTGGTTGTGGGGCCCCAGTTCCCGGCGGCGTCGCGGGCTCGAACGTTGTAGGTCACGGTGGTGTCCGTGGGGGCGCTGGTGTCGGTGAAGCCCGATGTGAGGCTGCTACCGATCACGTTGCCGTCGCGGCTGATTTCGTAGCTGGTGACGCCGACGTTGTCGGTGGCCGGGTCCCAGCTCAAGGCCACCGCAGGCGCCTCCCAGGTCCCCGAGAGGTTGCTAATGCTGGTCGGAGCCTCGGTATCTCCGCCACCCGGGCCACCAGTGGGGCAGTGGCGTACGAGGCCGAGGGCGTCTTGGCCGCCGGAGCGGTAGATGTCGGAGCCGATCCACAGGCAGTTGTCGGCGGCAACGTGAAGCGCCCACGCTCCGTCCGCGCCGCGCATAGCGGGTTCGTACCAGGCGAGGTGGTCGCCGGTGGTGGCGTCGAAGGCTTGGACCGAGTCGACTTCAACTTGGTACTGCGGGTTGGTCCCGAGTTCTCGCATGCGCCCCCAGCAATGGCAGCCAGCAAAGATCACGTCGCCGGCCACGGCGATGGCTTGGTAGTCGCCGCCGCGTCCGTCGGCGCTGCCGAAGTTGTTGGTCTGGTAGCGGCGCAAGACGTTTAGGTTGCTTTGTTCGGCGAGGACGAGTTTGTGGTTTTGGCCGCCAACCCACACGTTGTCGCCCACCGCTGCGATGGTGGCTACGAAGATGTATCCGGAGCCGATGGGGAAGTTGGTGGTGCCAAAGCTGGTGTCTAACCCAGGGATGAGGGCTCCGCTTGCGGTGTCGAGCACCGCGAAGGCTTGGCTTTGCTGACCGCCAGCCAACAAGAACGTGCCTCCGGCGTAGACGCGGTTGCCGTCGGGCGTGGCGTCGACGGCCCAGACGGTTCCACCTGACAGGTTTGGCCGCCAGCCGGTGTCGACAATGCCGGTGGATGCGGAGACCCGGCCGAGCCTGGAGGTTTGCACGCGGGATCCGTTGGCTCCGTTCAAGTGGCTGAAGTTGCCGCCGACGTAGAGCCAGTCGCCAACGACGTCGAGTGCGTGGATGCGCGGGTCGTTGTTGCTCCATTCGCGGGTGACTTCGAGGCCAAAGCTGGTGTCGGCTGCTCCGGTTGCCGGGTTCAGCGCCGCGAATCCTGTGGTGTTTGCGGCCCCGGCGTTGGTGAATTCGCCGCCTACGAACAGCCTGGTGCCGTCGGGGGATGCCGCGAGGGCGTAGACCGAGAAGTCGATGTTTGGTTGGAAAGATGAGATGTAGTTGCCTGTCGTGGCGTTGAAGGCCGCGAGGTAGGGGCGGGAGATCTCGGTGTTTCCGTCGGTGACGTTCTGGAATCTGCCGCCAACGTAGAGCGTGTTGCCAATCTGGGCGATGGCAAAAACGAGCGAGTCGTATTGGAAGTTGGTTGATGCGGGGCCGAGGTCTGAGACGCCCCAAGTGTTGGCGGGGGTGTCGGAGTAGTCGTGGTCGACGCCTGCGAGGTTTCCAGGGCCGTCGTTTGATGCGGTGGCAGCTGGGACGACAAGCGTGGCCACAACGGCGATGCACATTAGGGCGACAACGCCGGCGTTTGGCCGGCGTGGGGTTCGCTGCTTCATTGGTATCCTTCTCGACCGGTCCCGCGGGCGGAGCCATCCAAGAGCTCCGCCTGAACTGCTCAACCTAGAGCATGGCTGGGCGTATGGGAATGCGTTGGAACGGACCGCGCAAAGGTGCCCATACGCCGACACCAGTTTTTCACTATTCGCGGTCGCTGCGTCACTTTCTGTCCGCCCGCTACACCCAGGTATCGCTCGTTGCGTTAAACGGAGAAACACGTGGGCCGACGAGACCCGATCCTCACCGAACTTTTTGCTAGCCAATACTTGCAGAGACACCCTGTAAGCGCTTTCATTCAAGGGCAGACACAACGTCCGCCATCAGGCTGTCTTGGCCCAAGGATCCACTTCATGAGCATCGACGCTTCTCCAGCTGCATTGTTAGCCGACCAGCCCCAAGCGGGCGCTTGGCTGGTCGATGCGGTCGGCTACGAGATCTACATTCGTTCGTTCCGAGACTCCACTGGCAACGGCGTCGGCGACCTGGACGGAATCACCAGCCAAATCGACTATCTCGAGACGCTCGGTGTCGACCTGTTGTGGATCACACCATTCTATACCTCGCCCATGGCCGACTTCGGCTACGACGTCGCCGACTACTGCGCCATCGAGCCCATCTTTGGCAACCTCGACGACTTCGATCGCCTTCTTGACGCCGCACACGCCGCCAACATGCGCGTCATCGTCGACATCGTGCCGAACCACTCAAGCACCGAACACATCTGGTTCCGCGAGAGTGCGTCTAGTCGCCACGCGGTGCGACGCGACTTCTACCACTGGCGCGATCCAGGCCCCGACGGTGGACCGCCCAACAACTGGGTCAGCTACTTCGGCGGTCCCGCATGGACGCTTCACCCCGAAACCGGGCAGTACTACTTGCACCTGTTCTTACCCGAACAAGCCGACCTCAACTGGGGCAACCCCGCCGTCATCGAAGCGTTCGACGAGGTCCTGCGCTTTTGGCTCGACCGAGGCATCGACGGCTTCCGCATCGATGTCGCGCAGGCACTTGTCAAAGACCAAGCGCTGCGATCCAACCCCCAGATTGCCCCGTGGGACCCAACGGGTTCGCGCTGGGAGCAATGGGACGCTTTCGACCACCAGTTCGACATCCTGCAACCAAGCTCAGTCGACATCTTTGCCCGCTGGCGCCGCATCGTCGACGAGTACGACGCGGTACTTGTTGGCGAAACCTATGTGCTTGAGCCCCAACAGCTTGCACATCTCGTTCGCACCGATGGCCTCAACGCCGGTTTCTGGTTTGCCCCCATGCACATGGAATGGGATCCCCAGGCCATTAAGACTGCCCTGCAAGGCCCTTCGCAGGCCCTCGCGAAACAGACCCAAGTGGGTTGGGTCGCAGCCAGCCACGACGAACAACGACCCCCCACCCGGTTTGGGGGCGGCGATCTTGGCCGTCGCCGTTCGCTGATGCTGGCCACGCTGTTGATGAGCTTGCCGGGGACGCCGTTCCTGTACCAAGGCGAAGAGCTTGGGCTCGAAGATGGCGTGGTGCCGCCCGATGCTCAAGCAGACCCCGTAGGCAGCGGGGCATCGCTGAGTCGAGACGGCTGCCGGACACCAATGCCGTGGCAACCTGGTCCTGGGCTGGGCTTCACCACATCACCAACCACGTGGCTGCCCTTCGGTGGACGGTCAGACCAAGACACTGCTGCGGTCCAGGTCAACGACGAGGATTCGTGGTTCCATCGCTACCGCACACTCATTAAGGTCAGGCGCATGCACCCCGAGCTCCGGGGTCTCGGTGTCGAATGGCCAGAGCGAGCCGACGATGTGCTAGCCATAAGGCGCGACACCTTGTTGGTCTTGGCAAATGCAGGTGATGGCGCACCAACGGCGGAAGTTGGCGGAGAGATTGTCTTCTCGACGCATGGCCGCACCGGGGTGCTCCAGGCCACCGATGTGCTTGCTCCGGCCGAAGCCGTCATCATCCGCTCTACAGACTGAGACCCACCCATGGCCAGGCGAGCCCCCACCATCGAAGATGTGGCTCGGGCTGCTGGCGTCTCGGTAGCCACGGTCAGCAGGGCCTTGCGCGGGCTTCCCAATGTCGCGCCAGCAACGCGCGAGCGAGTGCAGTTCGTTGCCGGCCAACTCCACTACCGGCCCGACCCAAGCGCCTCGGCTTTGGCCGCAGGTCGCACCCGCACCATTGCCATGGCTGTTCCTCTTTTGGACAGTTGGTACTTCTCACAGGTCATGGCTGGTGCTGAGGCCGTGGTCGCTGAGGCTGGTTATGACCTTCTGCTCTTCACGGTCGAAGGCGACGAGCAACGCCAGCGGCTTCTTGGTGGCCCACTGGTCAAACGTGCCGATGGCCTTATCTTGGTCGACCTCATGGTGCCCGACGACGAGGCTTCGGAGTTGGTGGGCGGCGACGTGCCCGTGGTGTCTGTCGGTATTGCGGTTGCTGGGGCATCTTCGGTGATGGTCGACGACTTCGCGCTTGCCAAAGATGCTGTTGGGCACCTCTTTGCGCTAGGCCATCGCAAGATCGCCCTCATTGAGGGTCTCGCTGGCGATCCCCAACGTTTCCCTGTGCCTATTCGGCGCCGGGAGGGCTACCTCGCGGGTCTAAGCGATGCTGGGCTTGAGAGGCGACCCGAGTACGTCGCTGCCGGCGAGTTCTCCGTGCAAGGAGGACGTGGCGCCATG
>JAUIIS010000116.1 GCA_030431575.1 Acidimicrobiia bacterium
GCCCTACGGGTGGGCTTGTAGCCACTTAGTGTGACCTTCTTGGGTCGGTGCTCCAGTTCGTGTCAGTACCGGTGCCTCTTTGTGACACAAATTTGTTACCAAAAAATCTGGCTGAAAATTTGAATCACAAGCGTGTGATTACTCCACAAGGTTTTCCCCTGGTTGTGGATAACTTGCACGTTTGCCCACGTCAAAGCCCATACCAGCCAAGAACAGTGTCCACAACCTCAACAACCGACAACCTGCAGAAACCCTGGTCGGGGTGTGCAGCATGAGGCCAAATGGCACGACCTGCAGTGTTTTTGTAACAAAGACGACCTCGAAGGTGCCAAGGCCACCGTCGGTCGAAGTTCGCTATTCGATGGGCGCAACCAGGTCCATTTCGCCCTGGCAATGCCTTGGCGGCTCTGGTTCTTGGTCAGTGGCCACAGTCATGCGAACTTCGGTCCCACAGATGGGGCAGCGGTAGCCAATCTTGACCTTTCGCAGCTCGCCTGCTGGCGGTGGTTCAGGCAGCGGGGTGGCTAGCGCACGCAGCATGGACAGCCCTACCCGCCAGATGAAATAGGCCGCAAGAATCGCGACCACCACGCTGAGAAACGTTCCCATAGAACGTCCAGGCTAGTGTTCTGCGTCATGTTGTGGCCATCGAGCCGGCAGCAACCCGCGCTTTTCCCAAGGCGATGCGTGCCGCACTACGCTCGGCCCAAACAACGGAGGAACGATGGACGAGATAAACCTGGCGCTGCTCATCATCCGCGTCGCCTTGGGTCTAACCATGGCCGCGCATGGCTACAACAAGTTCTTCAAAGGCGGCAAGATCGCGGGCACAGCCGCCTGGTTTGACAGCATGGGGATGCGCCCGGGCCACATTCACGCTCGACTAGCTGCCGGCGGAGAGGTAGCTGCAGGGCTATGCATGGCCCTTGGATTGCTCACCAGCTTCGCCGCGCTGGGCTTTGTTGGGTTGATGTCGGTGGCCTATTACACGGTGCACTCCGACAAGGGCTTCATGATTTTGAACGAAGGCTGGGAGTACGTCTTCATGCTTGGCATCACCGCAGTTACCGTGGCCATGCTTGGCCCTGGCGAATGGTCGATCGACCATGCCATTGGCTGGGATACCGACCTCGACGGCTACACGGGCCTGGTCATCTCAGCAGGTGGCGGCGTCTTGGCCGCTGGGGCACTTCTCGCCGCCTTCTACCGGCCCCCCGCTACCGAAAGCTAGAACCAGTCCGCGGCTTGCGTTCGTTTTGGCCGTGCGCGCAGGGCCCGCTACCGCACCGGCCCCGTAGAAGCTACTTGGTACTTCAAGATGTCGGTGCCGCTAATGCCGATGCCGCCAATGGCTGCCTGAAAGTCCGCCATGTGGGGAGCCTCGAAGTGCGCAGACAACGCCTCTTCGCTGTCCCACTGCTCAAAGATGTGCATGACGGAGGGGTCAGCAACATCGATGCTAAAGGCGTAGTGAACACAGCCAGCTTCTTGCTGGGTGGCGGCCATCATCGCAGCGGCTGCTGTCTTGGCTGCATCGGTGTGGGCGGGGTCAAAGCTGATGGTGCCAGCAATAACGAGCATGGGAGACCTCTTCGTCGATTCCGGTGCCCCAGTGTTTAACACTAGATCGCAGAGGATGCTTCAGCGCTTGGCGTCGCGCAGGTCAAACGCAATCTTGATGGCCCCGCGCGGCCCAGCTTCCGCGGCGTGGCGCAGCGCGTCGCGGTAGTCGCGCAGGGGGTACGTGGCCGAAACCAGCCGCCCCAGATTGGCGTCTTGCACGAGATCGAATGCCATATCGAAGCTTGTGGCCGACGAACCATCGGGCAAGTACTCGGTGCCGTACGTATACGAGCCGACGAGTTCGGTTTCGCGGTGCCATAGCGGAGTGAGATCTACTTTGGTGACCCCAGGCATGCCCAACATCACAATGCGACCACGCGGCCTGGTGATTGACAGCGACGTAGTCAGTGAGGCCGCGCTGCCAACCGCGTCGATGGTGACGTCTGCGCCGCCCGAAAGGTCCTCGCCAAGCATGCGACAGCCCGTGACGCGCCGCACAGCCCGCTTCAGCTCACTTGGCTCAACCACCAGATCGGCGCCCAGGTCCGACGCTAGCTGTCGTTGCAGCGGGTATTTGGCGGCGGCAATGATGGTGCCTGCACTGGTGAACTTGCGCAGTGCGGCAAGGGCGCAAAGGCCCATGGTGCCAACGCCTTGAACCACTACGGTGTCGCCCGGCTGGACCTTGGCTTTGAAAGCGGTATGCACACCGCCGGCTGCAGGTTCGAGCATCACTGCGGCGTTGTCGTCGAGGCTGTCGGGGACGCTGTGCAGCTGCGAGGAGTGCGCCACCAACTCGGTGCCCCACCCTCCGCCGGTGCTGGCACAGAACCCCACCTGGATGCCGTCGTCGATAGCGCCACCCAACAGGTAGCCGTAGTCGTCGCCGTCGCCTGGAGCTGCGCCCTCGAATGGTGGCTGTTCGCCACGGCAGCTATGGCCCAGCACCGGTTCGAGTGCCACGCGGGTGCCGTCCTCGAGCGTGCCAACAACCTCGTGACCTGGCACAAAGGGAAACGACACGAACGGGTCGAAGTAGCGCGAAGACTTGCCTTCGACAGTGCTGAGGTCCGAGCCGCAGATGCCCGAAAGCAGCGGGAACACCCGCTGCCAACCATCACCGGGCAACTCGGGAGCGTCCACATCTTTGAGCCGCAACGGACCCACCTGGGCGCCAGCGCCAGGAGAGACTCGCGAGGCAACTGCCGCTGCCACGTAGCGCAGTTCTTTCCGCTCAAACACAAGGGCCTTCATGGTCGTGCACTCTAACCGGCACAACGCCCAAGGTCGGCGTCGAGACCGTCGACCTTGCCCCCTAGGCTCGACGCTCACCTCTCAACCGATTTAATCGGTGTCGGCTTAGTCGATCAGGCTATGGACAACGACCACGTGTAGCGTCTCCTCCATGCGAGTCATTGTCGGTATGTCAGGGGCAAGCGGCGTTATCTATGGCATCCGCATGCTTGAGATGCTGGCCGAAGACGACACCATCGAGACCCATCTGGTGATGTCCAACGCGGCTCGCATGAACATTGGGATCGAAACCCCGTTCAGCGCCGACCACGTCGAGGCGCTGGCCAGCGAGGTACATGGCTTCAAGAACATTGCTGCCAGCATCGCCAGCGGGTCATTCCAAGTGGACGCCATGGTCGTGGCGCCATGTTCAATGAAAACCCTGTCGGGCATTGTGAACGCCTACTCCGACAACCTGTTGACCAGGGCCGCCGAAGTCACGCTCAAAGAACGACGTCCGCTAGTGCTCATGCCCCGCGAAACGCCACTCCACGCGGGCCACACCCGGCTGATGCACGAAGCAACGCTTATGGGGGCCATTGTGGCCCCGCCCATGCCCGCGTTCTACAACGCGCCCCAAACCGTCGACGACATCGTCAACCACTCGGTGGGCCGGGTGCTCGACCTTATTGGTGTTACCACCGACGTGGTGAATCGCTGGTCCGGGCCAACCGGGCCCGCTGCGTCAAGCGACTAGGCAATGCCGCTGATCTCGCGGGCGGTGCCGTAGTCGGCCTTCCCGTTGGGGGCTCGAGGCACCGTGTCGACAATGACGACCTGTCGCGGGGCTTTGAAGTGTGACAAGCAGGACTTGGTGTGAGCCACGAGATCCTCGCCCGACGTGCCGCTATCGGGTTCGACCGATGCCACGCCAACCACCCGCTGGCCAAAGCGCTCGTCGTCCACACCAAAGATCAAGCAATCCCGAACCGCCGGATGTGTCTTCACCGCCTCTTCAACTTCTTCGGGGAACACCTTCTCGCCACCGGTGTTAATGCAGTTAGAGCCTCGACCCAACAAAGTGATTGACCCATCGGCCTCCACCGTGGCCATGTCGCCGTGGAACGTGTAGCGGGTGCCTCCAATGGTGCGGAACGTGCGGGCCGACTTCTCCTCGTCCTTGTAGTAGCCAAGGGGCACGTTGGCGCTGGTGGACGCCACCATGCCCACAACCCCAGAGCCAGGCTGAACCTCGTTGTCGTCCTCGTCAAAGACCCGGACGCCAGGGTTCAGCTCGAACTTGGCGGTTTCTCGCCCATCGGCGTCGGTAGCTGACACGTTGGCCCCCATACCGCCCTCGGTCGATCCCAGAATGTCGTTGATGACCAACGACGGCAGGTGCTTGCGCAGGCCGTCTTTCACCTCGGTGCTGAACATGGCTCCAGAGGACACGATCATTGCCAGCGACGACGCATCAACCGGATTGCCAGCCTCGGCTCGGTCGTCCAGCGCCCGCAGCATTGGTCGGGCAAATGCGTCGCCCACAATGACTGCTGAGGTCACGTGGTGGCGTTCGACGGTCTCCCAAAGCTCGTCGACGTCTAGCCCGCGGCCCTCCATGAGCACCACGGCGCTCCCCATCAGCATCGGCAGCATGGCGCCAAGCCAAATGCCGGTGCCATGCATCAGCGGACAGCACGGCATCGCGCGTTGAGTCATCCCAGCGTCGGCCATGGCCTTGGCCATACCCGCAACCTGCTCGGCGCTTTCGAACCCGGGGATCCCCACCTGGCCTGCAATGGCACCGAGGAAGAACTGGGTGCCAGATCCCATGGCGTACATGACGCCCTTGGGCATACCGGTGGTGCCGCCTGTGTAGAGCATGTAGATGTCGTCTTCGCTGCGTTCTATCCGCTCGGCTGGCTGGTTGGCCGCCTGGACGTCTTCGTACAACTCGGCGCCGTCGACGCGCTGGTCGTCGTCGGGCACCTCAACTAAGAGTTTCAGCTTGGGCAGCCGGTCACGAACCCGAGCGATCCTGTCGCCCAGCGAGGAATGGAACACCACTGCTTCGCACTCGGCGTTGTCGAGCAGATACCAGAGCTCGTCGTCGAGGTATCGGTAGTTGACGTTGACTGGGGTTGCCCGCACTTTGAACGCAGCCTGTTGGGTTTCGAGGTATTCGGGACAGTTGTACAAGAACATGCCCACCTTGGAATCGTGCCCGATGCCGGCGTCGAGGAACGCTTGAGCGAGGCGCGCAGACCGGTCGTCGAACTCGGCCCAGCTGACTGTGCGGTCACCTTGGATGATGGCGGGCTGGTCGCCCAACGTGTCGCCAAGTGCTTCCCAAATGTCGGCGTAGATAAGAGCCATGGATCCCCCCGGGACTTTGCTGTAGACCGCAGTTGTACCATTCCTAGGGCTTCGGCGGCGATCTTGCCTGGGCCAGGGTCCTCAATGTCTCGTTGACCCCGGTGGCGCTAACGTCGGCCCCATGAGTATTGGACGACCCCGCTCCGCTGTTGATGCCCTGCCCGCCTACCGCCCCGGCAAAGGGGCAGCCCAAGCCGAGGAGGAACACGGCATCCAAGACGCCATCAAGCTTGCGTCGAACGAGAACCCGCTGCCGCCAATTGCTTCCATCCAGGCCGCAGTCAATGCGGCAGCCTCTGGCGTTAACCGGTACGCCGATCATCGCGCCACCGAGGTCCGGGCTCGCATTGCCAACTGGTTAGAGGTACGCGAGGACCAAGTGACCGCGGGCTGCGGCAGTGTCGGCCTTCTGCAACAGCTAGCGCTGACCTACGTCGACCCCGGCGACGAAGTCGTTTACCCGTGGCGCAGCTTCGAGGTCTACCCCATCTACACCCAGCTCATGGGTGGCGTCGCCGTCACTGTCCCGCTGAACGCATCGCTGGGCTTCGACCTCGATGCCGTGGCCGCTGCGGTCACCGACAAAACCAAGCTCGTGCTGCTGGCCACGCCCAACAACCCAACCGGCACAGCGGTCACCACTGACGCGCTGGCCGACATGATGGCCAACATCTCCGAAGACGTCATCGTCGTTGTCGACGAGGCCTACCGCGAGTTCCTCGACCCGTCCTTCGGCGACCCCGTGCAAGACCTCGTTCCACGGTTCCCTAACGTCATCGTCACCCGCACCATGTCCAAAGCCCACGGCCTCGCTGGCGTCCGGTTCGGCTATGCCATTGGCCACCCCGACGTCATCACCTCAATCGACAAGACCCTGGCGCCCTTCGCGGTCAACGCCATGGCCCAAGCCGCCGCCCTTGCCGCCATCGACGCCGAAGACGAAATCAAGGCCCGCGTCGCTGACATCTTGAGCGAACGCAACCGAGTCGTCCAAGAACTCACCGCCGCAGGCTGGGACCTCCCAGACGCCCAAGCCAACTTCGTCTACCTCCCCCTCGGCGACCGCACCGACGACATCTACCTCGGGCTTGAGAAGCTGGGTGTGGTCACCCGCCCTTTCAGCGGCGAAGGCATCCGCGTCACCATCGGCACCCCCACTCAAAACGACCGCTTCCTCACCGCGTTACAAAGCGCTGGTGGCTCAGGCGCCAGCGTTTAGTTGAGGGGTTTCGCGACGCGGAGGTTGGTGGCCGGCTGTTGTTGGTTGTGTGGCGGGCTTTTTTGAGGGGTCGGGTGTGGTGCATTTCATTTCGGGGCTGTTGTGGGTTGGCAGGCGGTTTGAGCTGAAATGAAATGCACCACACCCGACCCCGTTCGTGGACCTCGGTTTGTGTGTGGTGGGTGGTGTAACCGGGGTGGCCCGGTGGGGATCATGTGGGCTACCTGCGCGCCGTGCCTTCCTAGATGCCGAAGAGGGGCAAGCAGGGGTCGAGGCCGCGTATTTCGATTGGGTAAGTGGGGCGGTGCTGTTGCCAGCGCTCGACGGTCAGGCGCAGGCGATGGTCCACACCGATCTGGCCGCCGAAGCTTTCCCGCGCTTGGCCGTTGTCCTCGTAGCCCATGGCGTAAGAGACCCGGATCGAGCTCTCGTTGCCGAGGCGCGCGCTGGACAGGGCCTCGACAGCTCCGAGGTGATCGAAGGCGAGGGTCAGCATGGCGGCTCGCATCTCTTTGCCGAGGCCTTGGCCTTGGAGGTCGCTCACCAGCCACGAGCCGCTGCTGACGGACCGCAGGGTTGCGAAGTCTTTAGCGATGAGGTTCTGCGAACCGACGGGCTCGCCATCTAAGAACACGGCGAAGCCCACGTTCCAAGACTCAGCCGTCCAGGAGGCTCGCAGGCCCCAATGATGCTGGGCGACGCCCATGGGCACTTCGTCTGGCTCGGCCAAGGCCCATTGCCCAAGGAACGGGATGATTTCTGTGCCGTGGATGCGACGCTCGACAATGTTGTGAGCAAGCGCGACGAGCTCGTCGTCGGTTGGCACCCGGAGTTCCAGACGTGGTGTCGAAATAGAAAGCCCAAAGATCGGCCAAAGGTCCTTCAGCATCCCCGGACCGTAAGCGTCCGCGGGCGCAGCCACAAACGCATTAACGCCGCAAGACATTACGGGATGATTGGAGGGCTGGCGTTGAGTTCGTCGATGCTGAAGCCGGCGGTGCGTTTGTAGCTGGCGGCTAGCTCGGATCGTTCTTCGTAGGGCATGACGTCTTCGATGTCGGTGAAGGTACCGCCGCTGCGGTCTTCGACTATTTGGAGAACCGAGTCGGGCCCAGAGCCGCGGCCGGCCAAAACCATGGCTGCGGTGGCGGGGCGCATCTCGGTCTCGTAGGCGTGAAGTGCGTCGGGTGTGACGCCGTGGTCGAGGAAGGCTCGGCCGAGTTTGCGGGCGTCGACGATGGCTTGGCTCGCACCGTTGGAGCCGACGGGGTACATGATGTGGGCGGCGTCGCCCATGAGGGTGACGTTGCCGTCGGTCCAGTGGTCTAGCGGGTCGCGGTCAACCATGGGGTATTCGAAGATCTCGTCGGTGGCTTCTACCAGGCCGACGCAGTCGATCCATGGGAAGCGCCAGGAGCGGAATGCGTGGATGAAGTCGCTGCGGTCGGCTTGGCGGTTCCAGTCTTCGCGGGCCCAGCCGCCAGCGGGGTCGAAGCGGAGCTCGGCAATCCAGTTCATGACTGCGGTGCCGTCGCTGGGGTCGGTAGCCGAAATGGGATAGGTGACAAAGCGCTGGTTTGCGGTGCCGATGAGGGCCATGGATGCCCCGGTCCGGAATGGCTTTGCCCGGGTGGCACCTCGCCACAGCACGGCACCGCTCCAGATAGGGGGACCTTCGTCGGGCCACATGTGTGCCCGCACCCGAGAGTGCAGCCCATCGGCGCCCACCAGCACCCGGCCGGTGAGGTCTCGACTGCCAAGATCGTTTTCTACGTGAAGGGTGACCCCGTCGGCGGTGTTGGTGTAGCCGGTGGCCCGGGTGCCAGGCATCACGGCGTGTTCGCCAAGCCGTTCCACGACCTTGCGGTACAGCAACATTTGGAGCTGCCCCCGGTGCACCGAGTACTGCGGCCACGCGTAGCCAGCCAACAGCCCCCGGGGTTCGGTCCAAATCTCCAGCCCGGTCTTCGTGTAGAAGCCGTACTCTTCGGTGGCGATGCCGATGCTCGAAAGGTCGTCGCCCAGGCCGAGGGCCAAGAGTTCCCGGACGGCGTTTGGCTGAATGTTGATGCCAACACCAAGGGGTTGCAGCGTTTGGGCGGATTCGATGACCTGAACCGGCACCCCAATCTGGTGACAGGTGAGGGCGAGGGCCAGCCCAGCGATTCCGCCGCCAGCTACCAGCACAGGCTGGTCTGATGGCGTAGTCATGTTGATACTCCGCGGTTGGGTGGCATGCGTAGGAACGGCCACGGGTCTGGCATTGCTTCCACCTGCACTTCAACAAGGCAGGGGCCGTCGTGGGCTATCGAGGCGGCCACCGCGGGTGCCATGGTTTCGGGCGAGTTGGCCTGCCAGTAGCGCACGCCGAAGGCGTCGGCCAGTTTGGCGAAGTCGGGGTTGTCTAACTTGCTGGCAATGGTGCGGTCTTCGCCAAATCGGGTCTTCTGGATGCGGCGGACATTGCCGTAGGCACCGTCATTGAACAACAAGATGTTGCACGAGATGTTGTGTTGGGCGGCAGTTGCTAGCTCGGTGGCGGTAAACAAGAAGCCGCCATCTCCGGTGATGCCAACAACGGGTACATCGGTGGCAGCGGAAGCCCCGATCGCAACAGCGGTACCAGCGCCTAGCGTGCCCGCAGCGCCCGAGGACAAGAACGTCCGGGGCGCGAGGTGGTCGTAGAACAGGTGTGAGGCGAAACCGACTTGGGTTACGTCTTCCACCAACACCCCGTCGGGCGGGACAACCTCGCGCAGCGCAGCGGTGAACGATCGTTGGGGCACTAGGTGTGCGGTGCGGTCATGGAACGAGGCGCGCAGGTCGTTTAGTTCGGGTACCCGGCTGGGCCGGTCAACCGGGCCGATCGCGGCGATGAGGGCGTCGAGCGCGGGTGCGGCGTCGGCCTGGATGCCTACTGCGGTGATGCCGTGGCGGTCTACTTCGTCGGCGTCGACGTTGATCTGGATGAGCGAGAGGTCTTGGTCGTAGCCCCAGGTGCCCAGCGGCCACTCCAGGCGCGTGCCAACCCCGACCACAACGTCTGCGTGGGGCCACAGGTCATAGGCGGCCGTGATGGGAACAAAGAGGGGGTGCGAGGTGGGCATCACCCCGTGGCCCATGCGGCGGGTGGTGACCGCAGCTTGGGTGAGCTCGGCAAGGGCTTGCACCTGTTCGGCGGCGCCGTATGCGCCTGACCCAACAACAATCAGTGGTCGCTGCGCATTGGCCAGCAGTGCGGCTGCCTCTTCGATGGCAGCGGGGTTGATTGCCGGGTTGGTTATGGCCGGGTCCCCAACGGTCCCGGTGGCGGGTTTGCCCCAAACGTCAACAGGCACTTCGATGCTGACCGGTCTGGGCAAGCCGGAGTGCACCGAATCGATGGCGTGCTGAACCTGAGACGCCGCGGTGGCCGAGTCGTGAATGACCACGGTCTCTTTGGTGAGCTGGTCCAGGATGGCAGTTTGGTCGGGGAGGTCGTGGAGGGCCCCAAAGTTTCGGCCCTGTTGGTGGGTGGCGATCTGGCCCACAATGGCAAGCACTCGGGCATAGCCCCAGTAGGCACTGGTCAACGCGCCTGCAGCGTTCAACAGGCCAGGGCCAGGCACCACACAACAGGCGGCCGGCTTGCCGGTCACCTGCGCGGCGCCCATCGCCATGTAGGCGGCGCCTTGCTCGTGACGGGTCACAATCGGGGCAATGTCGGGGGCATCTACCAGGGCGTTGAAGAAGTCGTCGTTTTGTACGCCAGGGATGCAGAAGAGCTGCTGGATGCCTGACTTGCGGAGGCCTTCGATTACGAGGTGAGCAACGCTCGAGTCAGTCATGGCTGCCATCTTGGTCGCTGAGCTGGTAGGAAAGCCACCCATGAGCCACTTTGCTTCCGACACCGCAGTGTCCAGAATCGACGACAATCGCTGGTCGGCCCAGCTAAGCGACCTTTGGAACATTGGCGACAACCCCAACGGGGGCTACCTCGTGGCCACAGCCCTTCAGGCCATGCGCCAAGTGGGCAATCACCGCGACCCCATGTCGGTGACCACGCACTTCTTGCGACCAGGCACCGGCGGCGCGCCTGCAG
>JAUIIS010000486.1 GCA_030431575.1 Acidimicrobiia bacterium
CTCGGGCGGCAGCGGCAACGTGTTGGTCATAACCACTTTCTCGATCACCGAATTCTTGATGCGGTCAACTGCTGGGTCAGAGAACACACCGTGGGTAGTTGCGGCGTAGATGCGCGCGGCCCCTCGCTCGGCAAGCTGCTCGGCTGCGGCCACGATGGTACCGCCGGTATCGATCATGTCATCGATAAGTACGCACGTGCGCCCCTCGACCTCACCCACGACGTCGCGTGCCTCGACCGTGTTCTTGGCACCCTTGACACGTCGCTTGTGCACGATGGCCAAGTCGGCCGCGAGGTCTTGGGCATAGCGCTCGGCCACCTTCACTCGGCCGGCATCGGGCGAGACAACCACCAAGTCGTCGCCGAGGCCACGCATGTACTCGACCAGCACCGGCATCGCTGTCAGATGATCTACGGGCTTATCAAAGAAGCCTTGGATCTGGCCGCTGTGGAGGTCGACGCTCACCATCCGCCCGGTCCCGGCAGCAGAAAACATGTTGGCAAGCAGGCGGGCCGTGATGGGTTCGCGGCCTTCGCTCTTGCGGTCCTGGCGGGCGTAGCCGTAGAACGGGCAAACCACCGTGATCCGCTTGGCCGACGCGCGGCGGGCAGCATCGACCATGATGAGTTGCTCCATGATGGAGTCATTGATGGTGCCGGCCTCAGAAGCAGTGTGGCTCTGAATCAAGAAGACGTCTGCCCCGCGCAGCGAATCGGCGAACTGGCAGTGGATCTCGCCATTCGCGAACTCGGCCAGGTTAGGTTCGCCAAGCGTGACGCCGAGGTGTTCAGCAATCTCTTCTGCCAGCGGCAGGTTGGATCGGCCCGACATCAGGTGCAGGCGCTTCTTGGTTACTCGTTCCATGGTGAATCCCCAGGTGAGTGGTTCGGTGTTGCTAGTGGACTAGGAGGCTGTTGGGGCCGCTGCATCAGTCGGCTCCGTGATAGAAGGGACCCGTGGCAGTCCCGTCTGCCACATGCGCGCCAGGGTCGAGAACCGCAAAAGGGCCAACATGGGCGTCTTCGCCGACTTCGGCTTGACGACCCATGGCCTTTTCTACACGAGCGCGGGCGCCAATGGCACAATCGATGAGTCGGGTGTCGGGGCCAATCTCGGCACCAGGACCAACCACGGTGTCGCCTTGGAGCAGGGTGCCGGGGAACAACGTCACGTCGGCAGACAATGCAACGGTGGTGTCGATGTAGGTACGTTGGGGGTCCAACATGGTGACCCCTTGTTGCATCCAGCGCAGGTTGGTACGCGAGCGGATCGCGGCCTCGGCCTTGGCGAGCTGCACTCGATCATGCACCGCTATTGCATCTTGGGGTTGACCAGAGTGGAAGACTCCCGCTCGATGCCCAGCGTCGGTGAGGACTTCGACAACACCAGCAAGCACGTACATGCCCGTGATGGGGTCGGGACGCAGGCGGCGAATACTGGGAGCCAAGAAAGAACGGCGGAAACAGTAGACCCCAGCGTCTATCCAGCGATCGTCGGGCTCTTGGACGCTGTCGGCAACGAGATCGGAGTCGATTGCGGCGATTGTGCCAGGCTCTTTGCCTCCCACGATTCGCCCACCGTCGAGGTCTGTTGCTGGGGCCACGCCAAGTACGGTGGCGGCTGCGCCGCTGGCATCGTGATGGGCCGCGAGGTCGGCAATGAGGTCGGGGCGCAGCAGTGGAGCGTTGCCGGGCAGAACCAGCACGTTGTCGTCGGCGAAGTCGTCGTGGAAGCTCTCAAGGCCGCGAAGCGCGGCTTCGGCAGGGCCACGAGACAGCGGCGTCTCCACAAAGACAAGTCGCGGGTCTGCTGCGATTTCGGTGATCTTCTTCGAGATCTGCTCGCCATTGGCGCCGACAACCACAACAACTCGGTCGACCTGGGTGGCGCCAAGGGAATCGACGACGTATTGCAGCATCGGCCTTCCGCAAAGCAGATGCA
>JAUIIS010000117.1 GCA_030431575.1 Acidimicrobiia bacterium
CTGTATTGTGCCTGCGGTTCGCGGCCCCGAGATCAGTCGACCGTTCGCTGACCTGGTGGCCGAAGCCAGGGGAGTGGTGGCCGACGGGGCTATCGAGATCACGTTGTTGGGCCAAAACGTCAACAGTTATGGCCGCGACACCACCCTAGATTTGCGGTCCAAGGCTCCCAGCCAATCTGATGCCATGCTCGCCGGTAGCCGTTGGGCCAGCGACGAACGCCGTCGCCCGCGGGCGCTGTTTGCCGACTTGTTGCGCGACGTAGGCGCAATAGAGGGTCTGCGCCGGCTCCGCTACACCAGCCCGCACCCCAAAGACATCCGCGAGGACGTCATGCTCGCAATGGCCGAGATGCCAGCGGTGTGCGAGCACCTGCACTTCCCGCTTCAGTCGGGCAGCGACACGGTCCTGGCAGCGATGCATCGCGGGTACACGGGCGACAAGTACCTCGAGCGGCTGGAACTGGCACGAAGCATCGTTCCCGACCTGGCCGTAACCACCGACATCATCGTTGGGTTCCCTGGCGAAACCGAAGCAGACTTCCAGCGCACGCTCGAAGTGGCGGCAGAAGCCGAATACGACGGGGCCTACACCTTTGTGTTTTCACCTCGTGAAGGTACCGAGGCCGCCCAAATGGTGGACAAGTTCTGCGACCCCGATGTGGTCACCGACAGGTACGAGCGTTTGCGCAGCGTGGTCGTCCGGAGCGGAGTGCGTAAACACGCAGCTCGGGTTGGTCTCACCGAAGAGGTTGTGGTCGAGGGGCCATCTAAGCGAGACCCTGGGGTCACCACGGGGCGCACCCGACAGAACAAGCTGGTTCATTTCAGCTCGCCGCAACCGCTGCGCGTAGGGACCGTGGCCATGGTTGAGGTCACCGAAGCCAAGACGCACTATCTGCTTGGCGCTCTGGCTGACGTTGTGGCTCAGCCACGTCATCGCACCAAGATTCCCGTGGTAGCCGGTTGAGTACAGGCCCACGCCCGGTGCTGGCCATCCTTGGGCCCACCGCCTCCGGCAAGTCTGGCTTGGCTATGGAACTAGCGCGATACGACCGTCGGGTCGAGTTGGTGTCGGTTGACTCCATGCAGGTGTATCGCGGGATGGATATCGGTACCGCCAAGCCCACTCAGGAAGAACAGGCTGAGGTTCGCCATCACGTGATCGACGTTGTAGACCCGTGGGTCGACTACTCGCTAAGTGCGTTCAAGCAGGCAGCAAACGCCGCGATCGAAGATGTTGAGTCCAGGGCGAAGGTCCCGGTGTTGGTTGGCGGAACTGGTTTGCACCTGCGCGCCGTTATCGATGCGCTGGACATACCTGGCCAGTACCCCGAGGTGCGCGCCAGCTTTGAAGATCGGCCAACAAGCGAGCTTTATGCCCAGCTTGTCGAGCTGGACCCAGATGCGGCAACCAAGATGGAGCCCACCAATCGCCGGCGTATCGAACGCGCACTAGAAGTGTGTGTGGGTTCCGGGCAGCCGTTCAGCAGTTTCGGCCCCGGTATGGATGCCTATCCCGCAATCCGTTTCAAGCTCTTGGGTCTGCGTCGGCCGCGGGCCGACATCGATCAACGCATTACCGAGCGCTATGCCCAACAGATTGCTGATGGCTTTGTGGCTGAGGTGCAACGTCTCGTTGACCCAGCCACACCCGGGCTTAGCCGCACCGCCGCGCAGGCGTTGGGATATCGCCAAATCGCTGCCTATCTCCGAGGCGAATGCACCCTCGACGAGGCACTCGACACTGCTATTGGCGCCACCAAGAAGTTCGCTCGGCGCCAGGAACGTTGGTTTCGCCGAGATCCACGGATCAACTGGGTAGACATTGCCGATAACCCGATGGAGGCTTGGCCCGCCTTGATGAGAGACTACGAAGCGTGCACCTGACCAAACATCACGGCTTAGAGAACGATTTTCTTGTGGCCCTGGTTGACGCCGTCCCTGCCGACGCGTCGACTCTGGCCCAACGACTGTGCGCCCGCCACACCGGCGTGGGTGCCGATGGCTTGATCTTTGGCGTAGCCCACCCGGATGCCGATATCGAAATGGTGCTGTTTAACGCTGATGGAAGCAGTGCCGAGATAAGCGGCAACGGCATTCGTTGTCTGGCACAAGCGCTGGCCGAAGCTCGTGGAATTACCGAGGGGGTTGTCACCATCGCCGCCGGCGTAGGAGTGCGACGTTTGGAATTGAAGCCCGCCAACACCCCAAACACGGTGCTGGTTTCTGTGTCCATGGGTCAAGTGACAAGCGGCCCGCCCCTGCCTGAACTGGCCGAGCTTCAGCGCCCCGGATTCCGGATCCTCAACGCGCAAACCGGCGACGTAGGTAACCCCCATGTGATTCTGCTGGTCGACGACGTTTCGGCGCCCGACGCCGAACTCGATGGAGCGGCGCTTGAACAAGTGTGGATGCCGACGGGCATCAACGTGCACTTCTTGGCCCACAGCGCACCCAACGAAATCACCTTGGTTCACCGAGAACGCGGTGCTGGCGTGACCGCAGCCTGTGGCAGCGGTGCCACCGTCGCGGCCACTATTGCGCACCAATGGGGCCTCGTTGGACCCGAAGTATCGGTGGTGATGCCCGGTGGAGAGGCCACGGTCCTGGTGGGACCCGACGCCGTTCTTGTGGGTCCATCGGTCAAGATTGCCGACATTGAGATCGCCGGACCGACCGACGCCACCCAACCAGCCCCAGAAAAGGTTTCCCATGGGTGATCCCCAAACACCACAAGAGTCTCACCGCGGTGCCTTTGGTGACTTCGGCGGCGAAGAGCGCGGACTGATCGACCGCACGTTCCGTGAACGGATTGTGCTGGTAGGTGTCATCACCGACCAAGGCAGCGAGGAAGCAACCAACGAAGCGCTCGACGAGCTTTCGCAGCTGGTCGACACCGCCGGCGCAGATGAAGTGGCCCGAGTAACACAACGCCGCCATGCTCCAGACCCGGCCACGTTTGTTGGCCAAGGGAAGGCAGAGGAGATCTACCGCGTTGCCGAAGCCGCCGACGCTGACACCGTGGTCTTTGACGACGAACTCACGCCTGCCCAGCAATTCAACCTAGAGCGCATCCTGAAGCGGTCGGCCCTGGACCGCACAGCGGTCATCCTCGACATCTTCGCCCAGAACGCGTCCACCCCAGAAGGCAAAGCCCAGGTCGAGTTGGCGCAGTTGCGCTACCGCCTGCCGAGGCTGCGTGGATCGGGCAAGCGACTTAGCCAGCAGGGTGGCGGTATCGGCACCCGCGGACCTGGCGAGACCCAGCTCGAAGTAGATCGCCGGCGACTCGTTCGCCGAGTCCACAAGCTAGAAAACCAACTCAAAGATGTCGGCAAGCATCGTCAAACCCAGTCCAAGCGGCGGCGTCGTTCTGCCAACCAGGCCGTAGCCATCGTGGGCTACACCAACGCCGGTAAGTCCACAGTACTCAACCAGCTCACCGACGCTGGTGTGTTGGCCCAAGACCGTCTGTTTGCCACGCTTGACGCCATCACCCGCCGTTTGGCTTTGCCGGGTGGCGAGGCAGTCTTCATGACCGACACGGTGGGGTTTGTGCGAAAACTGCCGCACCAATTGGTCGAGGCATTCAAAACCACACTCGATGTGGTCATTCAAGCCGACCTTTTGGTCCATGTGGTGGACTCGTCCGCAGCCGATGTGCAAGGCCAGATCGACGCGGTGCGCCACGTCATCAACGAAATTGGTGGCGGCGACGTACCGGAGTTGTTGGTGTTCAACAAGTCCGACTTGGCCGACCCGTCGCAGCTGTTGGTCGATCACCCCGGCTCGGTGGCGATTTCGGCGGTGACGGGCGAAGGCATCGAGAAGATGCTGTTAACCATTGGCGACCGGCTGCGGTCTATGGCCACCATCATCGAGCTGGAGATTCCGTTCAGCCGCGGCGACCTCATGGCCCAAGTGCACCGAGAAGCCCAGGTACTTAGCGAGACAGCAGGCGATGCTGGCATGGTCATCCGAGCCAGGGCCGACGAGTTCGCCGCTGCGCGCTTCGCCCAATATGCCACCGACGGAACCGCTGCCTTGGATGTCCACGATGGATAAGTTCACGCTCCCGCCCTACCCCTACGACCGGCTGGACCCGCTGAAGACTGTTGCTTCGGCTCATGAGGGCGGCATTGTAGACTTGTCTATTGGAACCCCGTTCGACCCGCCACCGGCTGCCGTTGTCGAGGCGCTGGCCAACTCACAAGCCGAGCGCGGCTACCCGCCCAGCATTGGGACGATGGCGTATCGCGAAGCCGCTGCTGGTTGGCTGAAGCGCCGCTTGGGCATCGAGGTAGACGCGGCCAGCGAGGTAGCGGCGTGCATTGGCACCAAAGAGTTCGTGGTCTCAACGCCGCACTACCTGCGGCTTCGCGCCCCGCACCGCGACACGGTGCTCTACCCCGAAATCTCCTATCCCAGCTATGCCATGGGCGCCTCGTTGGGAGGATGTCGTGCAGTGCCGGTGCCCGTCGACGCGCAGTGGCGCATCGATCTCAGCGCCATCGATCCCGACGATGCAGCCAGAGCCGTGTGCTTGTGGGTCAACACGCCTGGCAACCCCGCAGGCGGTCTCGACGACTTGGCGGCGGCCAGCGCGTGGGGACGGGCACATGACGTCCCGGTCCTAAGCGACGAATGCTATGCCGAGTTCACTTGGGATGGCCCGCCAAAGTCCATCTTGGCCTCCGGCACCCAAGGGGTCTTGGCCGTGCATTCGTTGTCGAAGCGATCCAATATGGCGGGGGTTCGCGCCGGGTTCTATGCCGGCGATGCCGAGCTTGTCCATTGGCTGCGCGAGATCCGCAAGCATGCGGGCAACATGGTCCCAGGACCCGTCCAAGCAGCGGCGGTTGTTGCCTACAACGACGACGCACACGTGGACGTCCAGCGGCAGATCTATCTCAGGCGCCTCCAGACTTTGGTCGACATGCTTGGCCACGTAGGCATTGAGGCACATCTGCCCCAAGGTGCCTTTTATCTCTGGGTAGCAGCAGCCGATGGAGATGCATGGGCTCTCGCGACACATCTGGCGACCGTTGGCGGAATGCTGGTCTCGCCAGGCGAGTTCTACGGACAGGCAGGCTCGGGGTATGTGCGGATTGCTGCGGTCCAACCCGATCATTTGATCGATCTTGCTGGCCAGCGGCTGACCTCTGGGGGAACATAGGCCTATGAGCCCCGCCCCCCAACGCAGCGATCGTCGTCGTTCCAACGCCCCGACGCGGTCCAGCCGCGGTGGCGACGGTGGTTCCTTTCCCTACCGATGGGGTTATTTCGTCAGCCTCTTGACTGTCGTTACCGGCGTGGTGGTCGGGGCGGCAATGATCATTGGCGCAGTGGTGGGCTTTGCAGGTGATGTCGACGGCCTGCGTCGTGCCGCCGGGGCCGACAGCATCTTGGTGGGTCTTGAAGAAGGCGAGTACTTCGTCTTTGACGAAGATGGGCAGGACTTTGGGCCATTCGATGTGACGGTTACCCGCGAGAGCGACGGCCTCGACGTAGACACCTCACCGGTAGACGACGGCCCCACCTACGATGTCGATGGCCGCAGGGGAAGCGCAAAGGCCAGCTTCGATGTGCCCTCAGCGGGCCAGTACCGAGTCGACGTCGATACGTCGGTCACCGAGATCGTCGGGTTTGCTGTGGGTGGCGACGTTGGCAACGAGCGAGCAAACACCATCATCCGAGGCCTAGTCATTGGCGGTGTCCTGATTGCTATGGGCTTGCTGGGGTTGGTTATCACGGGCGTATTCCACGCCCGCTGGGCCGCCAGGCGCTCGGCCACCCGCTACGTGGCCACCGCTAGGTCCGCAGTCGATCAAGTAGCCGCCTCTACTGCTACAGCCACTGACACGGCGTCCGAGCGTTTGCGTACGGCCGATCTCGACTCGTCGTCGCCCATCGGCCAGGCTCGGGCTTGGGCCGATGCAAAGCTGGCCGAGGCCACCGAAGCGGCCCGCGATGCGGCTGGGCGCTCTGGTAACGACGGTGATGCCTCAAGGCACGGCCGAGCACCCGACTTCGGGTCTGTTGATGCCATGACGACGCGCAGCTCAACAGTGCTCGACCAAGCACAAGCGCGACTCGAACAGCTGAGCGAAACCAGCGCCGGCGCCGTGAGCACCAGCGGTGATGCCGCAACTACCACGACCGAACAGCTTGCCACCGAGCTGGCTTACCTCCAAGCGCGGCTAGAGCGTGGCGACAGTCTGCGCAGTGTCGCCCGAGACAGCCGCGACGTGCTGTCGCGTGCCTCGCGTGACCTTGTATCGCTAGCCCAACTCAGTAGGAACGAGGCCGCCGCGGCTGGCGCAGTTGGCGCCGGGGTTCTGGCCGGAGCGGCCACCGACTTCGATCTTGCCGCCGCCGAGCTACAGGCAGGCATCGACGAGGCGATCGAAGCTGCACCGGCGTTGGCTGATGCTGCGCCAGGGCTGGTCGACGACGCCATGTCTGGTTTGGCCACCGACGCCGCCGCCACCCTGACCCAATCGGCCAAGGACCTCGACCAGGCGACGACACAGACAGCAACCACGGCCTCCGAAGCCCTGCGCGCCAACGTTGCCGAGGCTTCTGACCAAATGGTGGCCAACGCCATGGCCGCTTTCGATGCAGCTATCGCCAAGCCGTCATCGCCAACGCCCCCGCCGCCCTTTGGTGTCGAGGCACCTCCTCCGCCGCCACCCTTTGGTGTAGAGGCACCTCCACCGCCGCCCCCTGGGTTGGATACGCCCCCGCCGCCTCGTGGGTCCATAACGCCGCCACCACCTGCGCTTGGGTCGGCGACACCGCCGCCACCTCCTGCGCTTGGGTCGGTGACACCGCCGCCACCTCCAGCGCCAGCCGAGGTATCTGCGCCGGTTGTTGCCGCAACGGCCACCACAACGGCAGCGCTTGCCGAGAGCATCAAGCCAGATGCAAAGTCGTCCGACACGGCCATGGCGGCGCAGGGTTCGCCACGTGCTGCGGAGGAGCCGGGTAACGCGCGTGCTCGGTCCAACGACGTCGACGACGAGCACCGGCTGGAGGCATCGCTTGCCCCAGGGCGCGATCCGCTTCTGCGAGACCTTCTCGAACCGAGCCAGGCAGCGTTGCCCGCTGTGGCTCCACCTCCTGGCATTGCCGCACCACCTCAGGCCAGGAGCCTCGTGCCGCCCCCCAGCGCATCGGCGGTGGCCGAGATGGTCCAACGATCCAAGGCCGCCGCCCAACCCGAGGCGGGCGCCCTGCTTGTGTCGGAACCCATCCTCGCGCCGCCGCCAGCGGCCCAGAGCAAGGCCCTCGAGACGGGATGGAGCATCTCAGGACCTCCGCCAGTGCATCGGCTAAAGAGCGACGGCCCTCGCGATAACGCGTAACAGCATGCGTAGATCGTCGCGTAGTCGCGCTCCTGACGTGTTTGGCCTGACCGCAGAGCTGGTTGATGTTCCTTCTGAGAGCTTTGAAGAAGGACCCCTGGCAAGCATGATCCATGACCGGTTGTCGCAAGTGCCCTGGCTGACGGTTGACCGGGTTGGAGACAACGTGGTTGCTCGGACCACCTACGGTCACCAGCGCCGTCTCTTGCTTGGGGGCCACCTTGACACCGTGCCTGCCAACAACAACATCGGTGCACGTGTTGAGGGCGATGTGTTGTGGGGTCTAGGTGCTGCCGATATGAAGAGCGGCATCGCAGTCATGTTGGGGTTGGCCGAAACCATTGGGCGCCCCGCGCTTGACGTCACCTATCTCTTTTACGCCCGCGAGGAGGTGGCCTTCGAGCACAATGGGCTGCGAGAGCTTTTTGCTCAGCGCCCCGACCTGTGCCGCGCAGACTTTGCCTTGTTGGGCGAACCAACTGGCGGTGTCATCGAGGCAGGCTGTCAAGGCACCATGCGTTGTGTCATCACTGTGGCAGGAGCCCGGGCCCACACCGCTCGCCCATGGATGGGCAACAACGCCGTGCACCGGCTGCTCCCGATCCTGGATGCCATCAGCGCCTACACCCCACGCGAACCCGTGATCGATGGCTGCCGTTTCCGCGAGGCGCTCCAAGCGGTTGCCATCGATGGCGGCGTGGCTGGCAACGTTGTGCCCGACTCGGCATCGGTGACCCTCAATCATCGGGTTGCGCCCGATAGAACCCTCGACGAGGCCCGCAGCCATGTAGAGGCGGTTTTTGCGGGGCTGCTTGGCCCCGACGACACCTTGGAGTGGATCGAGGAATCACCGCCGGCGCCCCCAGGTCTTTCCAACCCCCTGTTGGCGGCGCTGGTTGGCCGCTATGACCTGCAGGTCCGTTCCAAGCTTGGTTGGACCGACGTGGCGTTCTTCCACGAACAAGGTGTGCCCGCAGCAAACTTTGGCCCCGGCGACCCAACGCTGGCCCACACCGCCGATGAGCGCGTGGACCGGGTAGCCGTCGAGGCTTGTTATCAGCTCTTGGAGCGAGTGATCCGCGACGGCATCTAAGGGCCGGGACGTTACGACCGCTAGCCAGCCACGTTTTCGCCGCAGGCGAAAGGGTTGGTCTGAAACGAGTGCGAGCGCTGCAGCGAGGCGTCTAGAGCTTCCGCAATACGGTGACGAGTTTGCCGAAGATCTGGACTTGGTCGGCAGGCAAGTGCATGGGTTGCATGGTGGTGTTGGCGGGTTCGAGGATGACCTCGGCGCCGTTGGGCCGGTAGGTCTTGATGGTGGCTTCTTCGTCGCCAATGCCAGCAACGACGACATCGCCTGCGTTGGCGCTACTTTGCACCTTGGCTACCACGAGATCGCCGTCGAGGATGCCGGCGTCGATCATGGAGTCTCCGCGGACCCGCAACATGAATAGTTCGCCTTCGCCAGTGAGGTCTGATGGCAGCGGCATGACTTCTTCGACGTTTTCGGCCGCCAATACGCCTGTGCCTGCCGCTACATCGCCAACCAGAGGGACATGGCAGACCGGGCGGCGGTCGACAACAGCGTCTGAGCCTGCCTCCCATCGCACCTCGATGGCTCGTGGCTTGGTGGGGTCGCGACGCAAGTAGCCCAGCTTCTGGAGCGAGTTGAGGTGGCTGTGCACCGTGCTGGGGGAGGTGAGCCCAACGGCCTTGCCGATCTCGCGCACCGATGGCGGGTACCCGCGCTCGCGGATGATGGCATCGATGTAGGTGAGAACCTGACGCTGACGATCGGTCATTGGCGTGTCTACTGAATCGCTGGGCGACATGGGTACTACTCCGTTTGCTTGGGTCCGGCGAAGAAATCTGATGACCGGAGTTGACAACGAACACATGTTCGATTCACACTGTAGCGTATAAGAACAGGTGTTCGCAGAACCCATGTTCGCCGAACACACGTTCCGGGTCAAGCATTTGCAGCAAGAGGACCAAACATTTGTCGCTCAGCTCTAAACGCTCTCCTCAACCGGGACTGTCACACCCCCTCGTCAGAATGAGAACCATGGCAGCAACACTCCACCTCTCACCACAGCTTCAGCGTTCGCCACACCAACACCTCAACGCACAAGCAGCGCATGCTGGTGTGACAGCGGATGCTAGTGTGACAGCGCATGCTGGTGTGACAGCGCATGCTGGTGCGCCAGCCCCAGTAGGGGTCTATGCCCGCCGCCGATTGGTCGTTGGCCTTGGCCTGGTGCTTATTGGGGCGCTGCTTTGGACCCTGGCCACATGGGCAGCCAACTCGTCGGTCGGGGTTAGTCCAGTGGGCGCTGACCGCACCGGCGACATGGCCGAGGTCATTGTTGTGCAACCCGGTGACACGCTGTGGAGCATCGCAGCAGAGATCGATACCGACG
Source organism: Acidimicrobiia bacterium (assembly GCA_030431575.1). Classification (GTDB taxonomy): domain Bacteria; phylum Actinomycetota; class Acidimicrobiia; order Acidimicrobiales; family UBA8592; genus JAUIIS01. Next base: position 9,788 of record JAUIIS010000117.1, read on the forward strand.
GAGACATCCGAGACACCGTGGACCGGTTGGCGGCCCTTAATGGCGGCAGTGCCGTCAGTGCTGGTCAGCGGCTCACCATCGACGGATGAAAGATCAGTGCGCCCGCCTCTGGGAACAGGCGGGCGCACCCACTCGACAACAACAGGCGCAACCCGCAGACGGCAACCAAGCGCTCGGCCAACGACGATCGAGGCCGGGAAAGCAGCTCGGGAAGCATGGAGTAGGGGCCGGGCCCGTGTGGTTTCGCACGGGCCCGCGGCTACCGGTCCTCGCGGTTGCGCAGGTAGCGAGTGAACAACATGCCGCCGGCGCTCATGGCCCGGTCAACCGAGAAGTCTCGGGGTGGAAATCTTGGTTTCGTGCCGAGCATGCGGGGGCTTGGGCCGCCCACAAGCATGGGCGAGATGGTCAGGGTGAGTTCGTCCAACAAGTCGGCCTCGGCCAGCGCAGCGTTGAGGGTTGGGCCTCCCTCGGCCAGAATCACTGGGCCAACCAGCTGGCTCAACTGCCGAACTGCAGATCCCAGATCCACCGAGTCGGTACCTGCAACCAGTATGTCTGCGCTTTGTGCCAGGGCTTCTC
>JAUIIS010000118.1 GCA_030431575.1 Acidimicrobiia bacterium
GAGGTTGATGACACTGTCGCCGGGGACCATGATCTTGAGGTTTTGGCCCACCTCGTAGACGAGCTCTTCGTCCTCGGCGTCGGTCAACGACTCGAACGACAGGTCATAGGCAAACTCGGGGCCGCTTACGCCAACGATGCGTACACGCAGACCCAAGGTCTCGGGGTCAACTTCCTCGGCACGGACTTCGAGCACTTTCTCGATGGCGGCCTCAGTGACCTCGAGCGCAGTAGTCGAAGGGGTCTCATCAGTAATGGTGTCGGCCATGATCCAATACTAACGGCCGATCCCGTGCATATGACAGAGCGTCGGTCCCAGCAGCTACCGCCGGTCGAGTTCCTCGTTGAGTTCGAGCCACCGATCCTCGGCTTCAGCCAACTCTGCTTGCACCAAACCAAGCTCGTCGCCCAACTCGCGCAGGCGAGCGTGGTCCGATGCCGCCTCAACGAGTTCCTCATTGAGTTTGGCCTCACGCTTGGTCAATTTGACCATGGTCTTGTCGACCGCCTTGATGTCGTGACGGATGGTGCTCACAGAACGCCCCGACGATCCCTTGGTTCGGGCGGCCTTCGCCTTTGCCGACGATGTGCCGGTACCGCCAACACCAGCCGAGGCAGAATCGGCACGGCGTTTCGAGGACCGCACGTGCTGTTCGCTCTCCCACGCTGCATAGCCGCCCGGGTGTCGGGCCGCCTTGCCCTGGCCATCAAGAATCAGCACGTCATCGACGGTGCGTTCGAGAAAGGCCCGGTCGTGGCTGACAACAATCAGCGCCCCAGGCCAATCCTCCACAAAGTCCTCAAGCGCCCGAAGCGTATCGAGGTCGAGGTCGTTGGTTGGTTCGTCCATCAACAACACGTTTGGTTGCTGCGCCAAGACCAGCACCAACTGCAGCCGGCGTCGCTCGCCGCCAGAAAGCAAACGGATCGGCGCCCACTGCGTGTCCTCGTCGAACCAAAAGCTCTCCATCAGACGCTTGTCGCGCCAATCGGCCTCGCCTTTTTCGCCAGCGACAGCTTCTCGGACACGTTTGTTGAGGTCTAACTCCACACCCACCTGGTCGTGGTAGCCAAGGCGCACCGTGGGGCCGTACTCGACGGTGCCCTCCAGCGGCTGGATGCGGCGAGCAATGACGTCGAGCAGCGTGGACTTACCCGACCCATTCAAGCCCACGATGCCCAGGCGATCCTTCGGGCCAAGCAGCAGCTTGACGTTACGAAACAACCATCGCTCGTCGTGGCGGTGACTAACCCCGTGCAGGTCGATGACCTTGTCGCCAAGCCGAGGCATGTCGATGTGCAGATCGAGATCGCCCTTGCGGGCGCCAGACTCCCGCGTGGCCTCCACAACTTCGGTAGCGCGGGCAATATGCGCCTTGTTCTTGGAGGTGCGAGCGGGAGCGCCACGTCGAAGCCAAGCAAGCTCCTTGCGCGCCAGAGTCTTCCGGCTGCGTTCGTCCTTGTCGGCTTGAGCCTCGCGTTCGGCACGTCCTTCGAGAAAGCCGTCGTAGCCACCGGTATGAAGAAACGCCTTCCCCCGGTCTAATTCCAAAACACGCGTAAGCACCCGGTCCAATAGATGGCGGTCGTGCGAAACAATGAGCATGGCGCCCTTGTGTTGAGCAAGCCGCTCCTCAAGCCAGTGGATGGCCGAGATATCAAGATGGTTAGTTGGCTCATCCAAGATGAGCAGGTCAGCTTCGGCCACCAACGTAGCCGCAAGTGCCACCCGGCGAGCCTCGCCGCCAGAAAGCGCACTGGTGTGGGCATCAAGCTTGTTGCCCATGCCCAGCTTGTCGAGAATCGCTTGGCCCTCCCAGCCCTCGCCCACAGCGTCACGGACAACACCGTCAGGAAGCTGCACCTCCTGGTCGAGGACCGCCACCGTTGTCTCCCGGGGGCGTCTGACCGAACCGCTATCGGGCTGGTCACGTCCAGCAATAATGCGCAGCAGCGTTGACTTTCCCGTGCCATTAATGCCGACGATCCCGATGCGGTCGCCTGCTGACACAGTCAGCGAAACATCGCGCAAAAGATCACGTTCGGGACGGGTGACGGTTACGGCGTCAACATCGATGAGAACCACAGCACCGACGCTACCGCTGCCAACCAACGAGGCGTCTCCTCTGTAGGCCAACGCCCGCCGATGCTCGCAGTGCTCCTACCCTGGTACTGGGAATGACGCGGCCCCGCTATGGGTTTAGTCGTTCGCCAGCCCACTTTCGAAAGCAGCACCGACAATGTCAGACCAGATCCAAGCCGTCGACTTCTACTGGCGCAAGGGATGCGGCTTTTGCATGGCACTCGACCGCAGCCTGTCTAAGGCTGGGATACCCATGAACAAGCTCAACATTTGGGACGACCCCGACAACGCCGCGAAAGTGCGAGCAGTCGCCAACGGCAACGAGACCGTGCCAACGGTCGTGGTTGGCGACATTGCCATGGTGAACCCCCGGCTCGCCCAAGTTGTCGAAGCCCTGCAATCACAGGCGCCGCACCTGCTGCCAGCCCCTGGAGGACAAACCAAGTCCTTCACCAGCCGCTTCCGCAAGGCTTGACCATTCGCAAGGCTTGACACGTCTGGGGCGCAAGAAAATTGCGGCTGATGATTCATACGGACTAGCCGATAGATCTAGCGTGGATCTTGTGCCGCGCCTCAAAGCTCACCCGACTGCCGCTCGACGCGCGGCGCTCGGCTTGGTGCTTCTGATCGCCTTTGTGCTGCGCGTCTGGAACCTCAACTGGGACGCCGGCACACACCAGCACCCTGATGAGCGGTACTGGAGCATCATCACCAGCGAGATAAGCGCTGCTGATGGACCCAGCGAGTACTTCGATAGCGCTGCATCGCCTATGAACCCGTACAACCTCGATGGGCGCGACACCTGGGTTTATGGCACGTTCCCGCTGTTCAGTACCAAAGCCGCAGCGTCATTTCTGGCAGACGGCCCATTCCCCGCGGGGGCAATCGTTACTACTGCGGACGCCGTGGGCATCGATCTACGAACCGATGGACGCGACGACTTCGATGCGGGCTACAACGCCAACCTGATTGGTCGCCTGCTCTCAGCCCTTATCGATACCGCCACGGTGGCCATGGCCTACCTCCTGGGCCGCGACCTCTTTGACCGCCGAGTCGGTTTCGTGGCCGCAACGCTGCTGTGCTTCACCCCGCTGCACATCCAATACGCGCACTTCTACGGCGCCGAACCATGGGTCACATTCCTTGTGACCGCGGGTGTGTGGACCTCGCTCAAGCTGGCCCGGGGCGACATCCGGCTCCGGGTAGCCGGGTTGTGTGGCCTGACCTTTGGCCTGGCCGCAGCCAGCAAACTCATTGCCTTAGCAACCCTGGTTGTGCCTGCGGTCGCCGTGGTGGTCGCTGCAGCCCCAGGCCTCACCGCTGCGCTCAAAGATCGCAACCGCACCGCTCTAGCTGGGGTCATGGGGGCCGCTGCGGCCGGTTTTGGCGTTCTGGTCGCCGCGGGTGTCACCTACCGGGTGTTTCAGCCCTACACCTTCGATGGGCTCACGAGCATCGATCCGCGTTTCAGCCGCGACCTCGAGTACCTCGAAGGTGTGAACGCCGGCGGAAACGTCCCATGGGTCATCCAATGGATTGGTCGCACCCCGCTCTGGTTCCCCCTCAACTCTGCGTTTTGGTGGGGTATGGGTCCCGCGCTTGGCATTGCTGTGGTGGTTGGCATCGTGCAATCGGTTGCCGACATTGTTCGCCGGCAACGCTGGATCCTGCTGTTGCCCCTAGCGCTGCTAGCGGTCATGGCTGGACTTGTGAGCCAACAGTTCAACCCCCTGATCCGTTATCTTCTGCCCGCCTATCCCACCGCAGTGGTGCTTGGCGCTTTTGGCGTGGTGACCGTCTGGAACGCAGGGGCGCGGGCGGTAACTACCCACAAGGCACGTCAGGGACAGGTACTCAAGGCGACCGCGGTCAGCGTCGTGGCCCTCACAGCGTTCTGGGGCTTGGCCTTCGTGAATGGGGTCTACAACACCGAACACCCTCGCATCGCGGCCAGCCAGTGGATGCACGACAACCTCCCCGAAGGGGCCTCGATCTCCACCCAGATCTGGGACGACGCACTACCGCTACCTGTACCCGGGATACCACCCTCAACGTTCTCGCTCGTAGCCCTCGACCCTTTCCAAGCCGACGTAGCCCGAGACCAGCAGAGTGGGCTGACGAAGGTGGAAACCTTCGTGGCCCAGCTCAACGAGATCGACTACGTGGTCGAGGCCAGCAACCGCATCTACGACTCGGTCACCCGCTTCCCGGCGCGCTACCCCAGCACCGTTGCGTACTACGACGCCCTCTTCGACGGGTCACTCGGCTTCCGTCAAGTGGCGCAATTTCGCAATGCTCCGTCCCTGTTTGGCATCTCGCTTAGCGACCACGACGCCGAAGAGACCTTCACGGTCTATGACCATCCCACGGTCACCATCTGGGAAAAGACCAGCGACTACACCGAGGCAAACACGGTCGCCATTTTGAACCCCGACAAGGCAACTTGGGCCCCAGACTTGCCGCCCAGCGAAGCTGGCACCAATGCGCTGCTTCTCCGCCCAGAACAGTCGCAAGCCATTGCCACCGGGCCCACGTTCGCTGACACCTTCAACAAGGACGGTCCCCTCACCTGGGTGTTGTGGCTGCTGTGGCTACAGGTAGCTGCGCTTGCGGTGCTGCCATGGACAACCGCCCTCTTTGACCGGCTCCCCGACAAAGGCTTCGGGGTCGCAAATGTCATGGGCTTCCTCACCGTTGGGCTCAGCACCTGGCTGGTCTCCTCCTGGGGCCTTGCCCGCTACAGCGCCGGACTCACCTGGGTGATGTTCGGTGCCACCTGCTTTGTGGGCGCCGCCCTCTGGCGCCGGCACCGACAACGCATGCGTGCCCTATGTGGCGAGCACAAGCCCGTCATCTTGGCTTCACAGGCCGTATTTGTCGGGGTGTTCCTCCTGGCCCTATGGATGCGTTCAGCCAACCCCGATCTGTGGGAGGCGTTCCTTGGCGGCGAGAAGCCAATGGAGTTGGCCTACCTGACCGCTATCGGGCGAAGCTCCGAACTTCCGGCCCCTGACCCTTGGTTTGCCGGGGGTTACATGAACTACTACTACTTCGGTTGGTACTTGTTGAGCGTGCCCATGCGGGCCATGCGCGTCCTTCCAGAAGTGGCATTCAACCTCGGGGTTGCCACCTACGCCGCGCTCACCGCCGCTACCGCGTTCAGCATCGTGCACAACCTCATCGGTCTCAGCCGCAGCCGATGGTCAAGCCACGATCACCGCCAGAACCGCAGCCCCATCCTGGGCGGCCTAGCCGGAGTCCTGCTGCTGGTCGGCATTGGGAACCTCGACGCAATCCGGCTCCACTACGACCGCCTCGAAGCAGTCAACACGTGGACAGTTGGCAATGACATCCCCATTCTTGGGCATGTCATCACCTTCGCCGGCGGAACCTGGGCCTGGGTCACCGGGACCCCGCTGGGCCGCTTCGATTTCTTTGGCCCCAGCCGGGTCAACAAGGGCAACATCGACATCACCGAGTTTCCGTACTTCACGTTCTTGTTCGGCGATCTGCACCCCCACCTCATGGGCATGGCCTTTGTTGGGCTTGTGGTCTCGCTAGCGGTGGCACACTTGGCTGCGTCTCGCTACGGCGACCGTGGGCTGGCACTAGCCACAGCGGTTGGCCTGGGGTTGGCAACCGGCGTAGTGCGCGTGGTCAACACCTGGGACCTACCAAGCGTGGCCATCATCACCGCAGCGGCACTGGTGCTGGGGCGCATCCTCGCCCCGGACCAACCCGACCATGCAGACCCCCAACGTCGCGCCATTGCTGCAGTGCTCGCCACAACCGGGCTAGTAGTTGGGTTGTCAACCCGCGGTGGCCCCGGAGGGCTGCTGCTGGTCGCCATGGGGGCTCTGGGCGTTCTTGCTGCGATTGCGCTGGTAACGCAGTGGCGGGCGCGGCGTCGGCTGCTGTCGTTCCTCGGCCATGCCTCAGCCGCAGCGGCGACCCACCTACTGGTCTTCTGGCCGTTCCTTCGCAACAGCGAAACGTTCGACACCGGCCTTCAAAGCGCAGTCGATGACTCCCCGCTCGACGACTTCTTTGTGCACTGGGGCATCTTCTTGCTTTTTGCTTCCGCGCTCGTCGTCGCGCTTGTTGTCGACCGGCGCCGCCGCGCGAAAGCGGGTGAGCGTCAACCCATGCCGCTCGCGCCAGTCCTTTGGGACGGCGCCAAGCGGCAGGGCGCGTGGCTTGGGCTAGCTGGCGGAGCCATCCTGCTCGCCGCCATGTTGTCCACAGGCGTTGTTGCCATCTCACTCGGCGGCGTCCTCGTCTTTAGCACCCTGCTCCTCATCGAACTGCGCCGCAGCGAACACGACCTCGGACGCATCGTGGCGTTGGGCCTGTTTGCGCTCGCATTCGGGATCTCCGGGGGCGTCGACCTGGTCACCGTGCAAAACGACGTCGGCCGTATGAACACCGTCTTCAAGTTCTGGTTGCAGGCCTGGCAGTACTTTGCCTTTGCCTCCGGCTTCGCGATTTGGCAGGTCACCAAGATCGTGGCCGAACGCCCCATCCCCGCCAGCGTCACCGACACAGCCGATGGCACCCATGTGGCCTTTGCTCGGCACCCCTCGCTTCGGACCCGGGCCTGGGGCGGCCTGGTAGCGGTAGCGCTCCTCGCCGGCGTTGCCTACCCGGTCTTGGGCACGCGCACGCGCTTAGAAACCCGGTTCGCGCAAGCGCCGGTTTCTCTCAATGGGCTGGACTACCTCAACCACTCGCCCCTGTTGCGGCGCAACATCAACGGCGCCGACGTAGACGTCGCTCTGGCCGATGACGTGCCCCTCATTGAGTGGTATCGCAGCAACGTTGGCGGCACGCCTACACAAATCGAGTGGAGCGGCGCCCTCTACGACTGGACAGCCCGCATCGCCATCCACACCGGACTCCCCGCAGTGATTGGGTGGGACTGGCATCAAAAGCAGCAGCGCTGGACCTTCCAAAGCATGATCGACCGCCGAGTAAACGATGTCCGGTCCTTCTTCACCGTGCCTGATCAAGCAGCCATGGCAACCACGCTGCGGGCGTATGAGGTCGCCTACGTCACCCTGGGCACCCAAGAACGCCTCTACGGAACGCCCGAAGCCCTCGAGGCCATCGAAACCCTCCCCGGCCTCAACGAAGTTTTCCGCTCGGGCCCCTACGCCATCTACCAAGTGGACCAAACCCAACTCCCCTTGGGGTCAGACCCTCAACGTTGACCCCAACGCTCAGACCGCTACACCGCCCGCGCGGCCAAGGGGTCAACGTTGAGGGTCTGACCCCATCAAGTCCATGGCGTTGCTAGCCGGTGGCTTGTTGGTCGAGGCGTTGGCAGGGGCCGCCGTAACCGGGCTTATCGGCGACCTCGACGGGATGGTCCGCAAGGTAGCGTTCTTCGAGTTCGGCCAGCGAGTTCACAACATAGACCTCGCCCACTACCGAACCCGGGCAGTCAGACGGATCCCCAGGTGAGCCATCCCATGGCGTTCTATCCCATAACCAGCGACCCCAGCTCTTCGGGCCAACGGCGAAATCAGGAACCCACCACCAACGGTGCTCATACGGTAGGACGCGATATTCGGCCGCCAACTCATCGCCAAAGATGGCCTGATCCCAGTGCGGAAGGAAGATCACGTCAGCTGTCGGTCGCTCGGAGTTCTCGTCGATCACCGCATACGTCCCCACCGGGAAATCTCGGAGGTACCAGCCATAAGGCCAGTAGACGTCGGAGTCGATGGCGACCGAAATGTGGCGGCCTTCCTCGGCCATCATCAAACGGTCGAGCAGATGCAGGCGCTCTACCCACTCGGGCACCTCGGGGGTGGCTTGGCCAGCCTGGACGTAGAGCTCCTGGGGTTCACCGCCAGTGTTGTAGGCGGCTTGAACGGTGGTGTTGAGGGTCCACAACATGCCCAGGCTTGCAACTACCGCCCCGGGCACCACCCACCAAGGCAGGCCGCGTCGGGGCGACGTCTCGCCATCTGCGGTTGACGCCATTGCAGACCGCGCCGTGTCGACCACCGACTGCACGCCAAGGCCAGCAAGAAGCACAAACGGGAACAACATGTGGATGATCAGCCAGGGCATGCGTTCGCCGGCCCATGAATGCACGGTCAAGCTCGCAACGGCCCACCACACCAGCGTCTGGCCCACCAGCGTGGGGCGGCGCAGCACTCGGCCGATGCCAACGGCACTCAAGCAAAGAATGAACCACTCGTAAGCCGGGATGACCGCCAAGTAGTACTGCCAGCGGGCGTCGCCGCGAATCGTGTCCTGCTCGCCACGCCAGTACTCGAAACCGGCAGTCAAACCGTTACGCAACGCGCCGTGAGGGGCGCTGGGGCTGCCCGGGCCAGAGAAGTCGGTGAGGAACTGCGTGAACAAGACCACAAACAGGGCCACGGTGACCCACGCCGTATGGAGCCACCAGCGCCCGCCCACAGCCAGAAGCGACTTAACAGTGCGTACTTCGCGGAAGTCGACATTGCGCCCAGATGCGTCGAAGATTGCCCAAGACAGGAAGGCAAACAGCACCACGCCGTATACCCCGAGGCTACGGAAGATCGGTTCGCCCACCATGAACGCAACGATCATCAGAACAAGCCCCGCAACCAACGTGGAGCGTTGCACCAAATCTGGCGCATGTGGCGCAGCCAGTGCGTGCCGGGGTGCAAAAGCGTGGCTCGAAGCGCCCGAGTCACTGTCGGTATCTGAGTCACTGTCGTTGTCTGAGTCCAGGTCGTTGTCTGAGTCCAGCCCCTGACCAGCACTGCGCCCGGGGGCCACGAGGAAATCTTGGGCGATGATCACCATCATGAACCCGCCAAGGATGAAGATGGTCAAGAACGCAGACTCCTTGACGGCCATGCCGGCCACGAGGCTGGTCAACATGACCATGGGGTGCCAACGCTTTGGGGTGCGCAAGAAGCTGACGAGCGTCAAGACAGTGACAAAGGTGAGCGTCAAGAAGAACGCGTCTTCACGACCAACACGCGAGAAGTAGACCATCGATGGGCTGACGGCCACGAGCCCGATGGCGGCAACAACGCCGACCCGGCCAAGGTCTTTGCGCCACAGCCACGGCATCGCCACCAAGACCGCGCCGCTCAGGGCAGCGAGAAGGCGAGCCGTTGTCTCGCTCTCGCCAAACAGCCAGAAGATCGCAGCCGTGATGTAGAACCGGAGCGGTCCGTGATACACCGGGTCATAGCCGTCGTAATCCCCGTTGAGGAACCGCCACGAGAACCAGGCGTCGAGACTCTCGTCGTGATGAAGCGGCCGGCTACCCAACGCGGCGAGCCGCAACACCAACCCAAGCACCACAAAACCAATGATGAGGTTCTTGGCGGTCACCCAAGCCGGGAATCGAGTGGTGGTAGTCACTGCACCCCGCTGACGTCGTACACCTTGTAGCTGCCTACGTCATACACAACGGGAGCGGCAGCGTCCCAGAACCGTGCGGGGTCCCAGTCGGCCGGCGCATCGGCAGGACGAAACACCCGGCGCTCCTCGGGGCCCAGAACGAGATAGTCGATGTCGTACTTGGCAATAACAGCCTCGAACCCCTCGTTAACCCCATAGAGAATGCGCAGGTCTTGCTCGCGTTCGAGCCAGTTGATACCTAGATCGCTCAAGCGGCCTGCAGACCCCGAAACCACGGTGCGCCCAGCAATGGCGCGCACCGGATGCACGTTGTTGTTGGCCACAGCAAATACTGCTTTGGGTTCGGTAGCGTCGCGGGCCCACTCGCCTACCAGTACGTCGTTGCCACTCATGTACGCAGCAGGGTAGGCACCAGCAGAGCCTTCGAACGCGCGCCAAATGTCGAGTCCGCCAGACAACGTAAGCGAGACGATAAGCACAACAGCCGCTATGCCCAGCACCGTATTGGTTTTGATCCACTCGGCCAGGAACAACCCAGCGAACGGCGCACCGAGCAGCAAGAAGAACACCACGTACTTTGCGTTGTTACCGACCCAGAAATGCCAGATCCCCACATTGGCAATAAGCAACAGCCCCCACATGGGCAAGAACCGCAGCGCCAGCTCGCGTCGCTTCATAAGGCCAAGGATGACCAAGGGGATAAACACACCTGTACTTAGTACCCAGAACCACACGAAGTCACCCAGGTTTTGTTCCCACGCCCCGGTCTTGCCCAATACCCAACCAAGGTGGGGAAAGTCGCGGCCGTTAGCCCCATTGGCGGGGAGTTGCCAGGCCACGATGGGCAGCCCAAGGAACACGGTTGGGATCACAAAGAACGACCACGAGA
>JAUIIS010000487.1 GCA_030431575.1 Acidimicrobiia bacterium
TAGGCCTGGTCTAGGCAGGCAACAACCTGGCAGGGCGCGTGCACGGCTCGTGATGCCGTGTCACCATGGTGTCCACACACCTAACGCGGGGGAACTATGAGCCAGACCACCACCGATGAAACCGAGCTTGCGCTCGACAGCCTCATCGATCGTGACCAACGAGCGATTGCGTGTCCATACCCCATCTTCTCGCAACTACGCCAAGATGCACCGGTCTCCTACAACGACAAGCTCGGGGCATGGGTGTGCACGCGCTATGACGACGTGCTCGGCGTTCTCCACGACACCGACCGCTTTTCGTCGCTGATGCCTACCGGCCCGTCCACGCTGGCGACCGCCATGGCCGACGCTATGGCCGAGCTCCAACAAGACCCGGAGATGGCTGAGGTCTTTGCCAAAGTCATGTCCCAACGCGGCCAAGCTGCTGTGCTGCTGAACGCCGATCCTCCAGAGCATCGGCGCCAGCGTAAACTGGTCAACGGCGCTTTTCGGCCGTCGCGGATGCGGGCAATGGAACCCATGATCCAAGAAGTGGCCGACCGGCTGCTCGACGAGGCCTGCCAGGGCAACGCAATGGAGGTAGTGGCCGACTTCGCTGTTGGTTTGCCCATGACCATCATTGCGTACGCGCTCGGTGTTGGCGATGACGACCTGGCCACCTTCAAGCGATGGTCCGATGACCTCGTTATGCCCGTGGGGAACCCAAGCCCATCCACGGACCAAGTGCGCTCGTACCTGGTGTCTGTCACCGAATTCAGCGACTTCTTTGCCGACATGCTCGAAGAACGCCAGCAGAACCCGCGCGAGGACCTCGTTTCAGATGTTGCCAATGCCGCGTTGGATGGCGAACGCCTGTCGCTGCCCGAAATGTTGTCGATGCTGCAGCAGTTCTTGGTTGCAGGCAACGAGACCACAACCAAACTCCTTACAAACATGGTGCATCGTCTCGCGGTCGAGGACGGCCTCGAGCAGCGGCTCCGAGATGACCCGGCCCTTCACGAAGCTTTCGTCGAAGAAGCGTTGCGCTACGAGGCTCCTGTTGGTGGGCTCTTCCGGCAAGCCAAAGTAGACACAGTTGTGGGCGGTCAGCGTGTTGCTGCGGGTGACCATGTTTGGCTGCTCTATGCCGCAGCCAACCGGGACGGAGACCAATTCGCCGACCCCGACGCCTTCGATCCGTGTCGAGGGAATGTTCGAGATCACCTCTCCTTCGGCCATGGTGAGCACTACTGCATTGGTGCCGCACTTGCCCGCGCCGAAGCCAAAGCGGCGCTGGCAGGACTGCTCAGCCGCATCACCAACATCGAGCTGGCTAATCCTGACCAAACCTTCGAGTACGAAGACACCTTCGTCCTTCGTGGCCTCAAAGCGCTGCCCGTGACCTTCGATCACTACAGCAAAGCGGACGCTGCGGGCTGAACGCTAGCCGGCAGCGACAACCGCAACTTCCATGCGCCAAGCTGGCTGCGCCAATGCGGGCACGGTCACCAGTGTTGATGCGGCTAGGTGCGACCCAAGGTAGGCATCGCGCGCTGCCATTATTGGCCCGAGAGGCTCGCCGACTACTGCATAGGTGACAACCGAGATCACGTTGGCTGGTTTCATCTCTGCGTCGGTGAGCATTGCGTCGATGTTCTCCCACACAACGCGGGACTGCTCAGCCAGTTGGTCTGGGACCGTTCCATCGGGCGCCACAGGAACGACACCCGACGTATGCAGCCAGCGACTGGGCGCCACCGTGAGGACCGCGTGGGCATAGTTGGCTGCGGGGGCAGCGATAGATGAGGGCGAAATCTGGGTGTGCATGCCCTGATCGTGTCACAGCGCTGCGCAACTTGAGCAACAAGCGTTGATCGCGGCTGGCTGTTCTAGAAGTGGTAAGGGAACCGATCCCAGTTCGGAGGGCGCTTCTCGAGGAATGCGTCTCTACCTT
>JAUIIS010000119.1 GCA_030431575.1 Acidimicrobiia bacterium
CACCCTGAATCGACGCGGTGTCGCGGTGGTCGCCGCAGACAAAGAGCCCCTCGCCCAACGACACAGGTTGCTTTGGCGAGAACGGGAGCGACTGGTTGGGTTGGCCGTGCGCAATGGCATGTGTGCGCAGATGAGTCCAGGAGTCCACAACCGGCCCAAAAATTATGCGAAGTTGAGCCCGAACCGCATCCTGGGCATCGGGGTTGTTGACCCCTGGGCAGGCTGCGGCGATGAGCGCCCTGCCTGCGGGGGCGTAACTGGGAGCAACGTTGGACATGAGTGCGATGTTCTGGGCAGGACCACCGGTGCCGTCCAAGACGATGTAGCGACTGTCCGTCGGGGCCGCTGGTGCGCCAAACCACACGCAAGTGGCGGGGTTGGACGCCACCGGGTCAAGAGAAAGAAGGCTGGTTGCCACAGGGCCCTCGACCGCCACCACGACGCGCTGGGCCTGGATGCGACGCCCGTCTGCGGCTGTCACCTCGCCAGGGCTCACCGAGGCCACGGGGGTGTCGAGCCACACGGTGCCGTCGGCCAGGCCGGCCGCTAGCTGCTTTGGGATAGCACCCATGCCATCAGCGGGCACTGCGCTATCGCCTCGAAGGAGCGCCTGCATGATTACATCGAACATACGGCTACTTGTCTGAAGCGTTGGGTCGAGTTGGATGCCGCCAACAAAGGGGGCAAAGAATTGCTCGATCATCTGCTTGCTAAAACCGTGGTTAACAAGCGCAGCCATAGTGGTGGTTTCAGGCTGTTTCAGCAGCGATACTGCCGAGTTGGTCCGGTAGCGCACTGGCAGCTTCAAGAAGCGGGCTTTGTCTGCCAACGTCCCTATGGGAGAACGCAGGGAAGCAACCGCAGTCGATGGCCGCCGGAATGGGTCGCCAAACAAGTGCATGGATTGGCCGTCCCATACCTGGGCGCCGGGCTCGAAGCACTGCAGGTTCAACGCATCCACGTCGAACTGCTGGCGCAGTTCGGGGTAGGCGGTCAGCACCACCTGAAAACCGCGGTCCAGGAGGAACCCATCGACCTCATCGGTGCGCACCCTGCCCCCGACACCGTCAGATGCCTCAAGGACCACAACATCGTGGCCGCGTCCTTGGAGGGCCCGTGCTGCGGCGAGGCCAGCCAACCCTGCGCCAACCACAACCACGTCGGTCGAGGACGGCAAGGGTCCTTGTGCGTTAGTAGGCACGGGCGTCAATAGGGCTGGCGTTTGCAAACATCGTGAAGCTCCCGAGAACAAGCTGTCCAGCTTTGATGCTGCCATAGGCCAACGGCACCCGGACAGTCCACCGGGCCATAGTTTCTGAAAGGCCGACGAGCCCCCACGAGCCGAGCGTTCGATCTAGCGCAACCTGCGACGCAGCAACGCGCTCAGCGCATCGATGGCAAACGAGAGCACAACAATGGCCACAATCGCCCCACCCACCGCAGCGAAGTCTCGCGCTGCGAGGTGCTCGTTAATCAGCTGGCCCAGGCCACCGGCGCCAACCACCCCAACCACAACTGTCTCGCGCACGATGACCTCCCACCGGTACAACGTGAGCGACACGAGGCGAGCGGCGCTAGCTGGCAACGTCGCGTAGCAAAATGCCTCCACCGGCGAGGCCCCAGTGAGTGCCAATGCATCGGCCCCAGCCGGGTCGCCATCCTCGATCGCTTCGCCGTACAAGCGGCCCAACACGCCAGCGTTGTAGATGGCCAAGCCAAGTGCACCCGGCCAAATCCCCGGAAAGAAGACCAGCACCATGAGGAACGCCCAAATAGGAGCAGGCACAGCGCGACACAGCAACAACAACAGACGGATCAGCCAGCGCATCGCTGCCGCAGCGGACGACGGTGCAGAGGTACGCAACGTCGGCCGATGAGCCAACGTTCCCAACACCAGCGCCAACGCAGCGGCGGCCACCACTGCCAGCACCGACATTGCAGCTGTGTCAATCGTGGCTTCGACCAGCGTGGACCAGCCGCCGGGCCCGAGCCGGAACGGCACTAGGTCACTGGCAAGGTCAGCGGCTAGGCGCCGTGTCCGCTCGGCCCACAACACCGAGACGTCCAGATCGACCCATGCCCAAGAGGCTGGCACCAGGAATGCGGCAACAAGCAACGAGGCTCGCCCACCCCCGGGTGCCCGCGAGCGTCGAACCGCAGACGACCAAGCATCGGCTGCTCCGCTCAACACCATCAAGGCGAAGATCAGCGTCCAGATCTCGTCGTAGCGCAGCGATTCGAAGCTGAGATCAAGCTGGAACCCCAACCCACCAGCGCCAATGACGCCGAGAACCGCAGCAGATCGGATGGCACACTCAAAGCGATAAAACGCGTACGAGACCAGGTCGCCACCCACCGTCGGCAGCACCCCATAGCTCAACGCACTCAGTGGCGACGCACCCGAGGCCCGCAGCGTTAGGTAGGCGTCGGGTGGGGTGTCATCGATGGCCTCGGCGAACACTTTGGCGGTCACGGCACCAAAGGGCACCCCAATGGCCAGCACGGCGACGATGGGGTCAAACCCGAACACTTGGACAAGCAGCAGCGCCCAGAGAATCTCGTGCACCGCCCGCGGCACAACCATGAGCGCGCGCGTGGAGCGCCACAGTCCCCCGCCGCCGGTTACCCGCTCGGAGAGCGCTGGTGCGAGCAGCAGGCCAATGACGAGCGACAACAAGGTGCCCAGCACGGCATACGCAAGCGTTGTCTTGGCCGCGTCAAAGGTCAGCCTCAGGAACTCGCCGCCAATCTCCGGAGACAGCGCCGCTCTCCAGAACTTGGCGAAGCTTGGCCAACCCCGGGTGTTGACCACATCAGCCAGCCCCGCCCGTGACACCGCCCAAGCCACTGCGGCAAGGACCCCCAACGCCATCCGGCGCCTCGGCGTTGCCATCAAACCCCTCACCGGCGGCGTCGGCTTGCAACGAAGCCACCCTGGGGGCGCCGTACCGACTCACCGAGTTGGGAGGTGGTCACGTCTTTGAATACAGGTCGTCGAGTTGGCTGCTGGTGAGATCGCTCGGCGAAGCATCGAACGCGACACACCCGTTGCGTAGGCCAATGATGCGAGTGGCGTGCCGGCGGGCCAGGTCCGGGTCGTGAGCACTCACGATGGCCGTCCAGGGTGCGGCTGGGCTGCACAGCAAACCAAACACATCGTCAGCGAGGTGCGGGTCCACCGACGACGTGGGCTCGTCGGCCAACACAACCTGAGGTTGTTGGCGCAGCACCCGAGCCACGGCAACCCGCTGACGCTCGCCACCCGATAGATCCTCTGTCCGAGCCCGCACGCGGCCGCCAAGACCAACTTGATCCAACGCCGCCTCGGCTTGGGCAAGGCCTGCTGGACGAACTAACGACCACAGCGCAGCAGGTGTACTCCACTGTCCCAACATCGCCGCGTTCACGTTGTGGACCACCTGGAGACCTAGCGGGATGTCGAGTGACTGGCGAACCACACCCACCTTGGAGCGATGAGCCCGGGCACGGCGGCCCTGAAGACCAGCAAGATCCGTCCCCAGCACTTCGACCGATCCCGCGGTGGGTTGAACCAGGCCAGCAAGAACATCAAGCAGCGTGGACTTGCCCGCGCCGCTCGACCCCACCAACGCGACCCGTTCGCCCGGGCCCACGTTGATGGTGAGGTCTTGCAGAGCAGTGATGTCGCCGTACTGGACCGAGACATCTCGGACCGAAGCCGACATGGGTTTCTTGCCTACTCGCGGATAAGGCCAGCGTCGCGGCCTACAGCCTCAATGGCTGCGTAGTTGCCGTTGTTGGTCACAATGAATGAGCCGGCACCAAACAGATCGAGCACCTCGGCCTGTGTTTCGTCACTTGCGTCAAGAGAGGTCAAGGCTTCGACGAGCCTTTCTTGGAAGCCTTCGCCAAACCGGGCGTCAAGGTCGGGCTGAGCAACCCAGTGGTAGTCGTAATAGGTAGGGGTCCGGAAGATCTCAATCACGCGCGAACTGTCAACCGCACCTTCGGCCACTCGGTCGTCCCACACCTGCGAGTTCAACGCCCCGACCTCATAGGTCCCGGCAGAAACAACTTCGATCGTGGCGTCGTGTGATCCTGAGAAACCGGGTTCACCAGCGAAGCTGGAATCGATGCTTAACCCGGCGTCAGCCAAGAACGATTGGGGCATGAGCCGCCCCGACGTGGACGATTCGGAGCCAAACGAGATGCTGCGGCCCTCAAGCGCTGCCAAGCCAGCCACGTCGGCGATGGGTTCAATTCCTGCGTCGGCTGCGGCAATAAACACCGAGGTAAAGGTCTCATCGATATCTCGTTGCGCAATGGCGTTGGCGCCGTCGACTTCCAGTCGAGCCTGCACCCCGGTGAGACCACCGAACCAAACCACGTCGAGATCCCCGACCGAGAAAGCGGTCACTGCGCCTTGGTAGTCCGTCACGGGAACATATTCGACCGTCACGCCAAGCTCTGAGTTCAGATAGTCAGAGAGCAGACCATACGTGCGCTGGAGCCGCTCGGGCTCCTGGTCGGGTATCGCCCCGATGCGTAGCACAGCTTCGGAACCCGTTTCTGTGGGGTTCCCGGCGTTGGAGGCGTCGTCATCATCGCCGCACGCAGATGCGATGAGGGCAAGGGCCAACAGAGCCGTGATCAGGGATCGCCAACTGGCGAACTTCTTGCGAGCAGTCATGCTCGTCCTCCTCTTTTAGGCATTACCGAAACTCCCTTTCGTTTGCAGAGTTACCGCTGCGCCGCGGTCGGGCACAGAGCGGCCACCCTAGTGGGTCTGGCTTTGCTATGCGGCGCTGGAGCCGTGTCCAGCTTTCAGGAGCTTTCTTCGCATGGGCAGCCAAACCGTGACAGACTCACGGCCATGATTTCAGTGATGATTATGTACCCAAAGACCGACGACTCAACCTTCGACATGGACTACTACAAGGCCACCCACATGCCCATGTTTGCCGAGTCTCTCGGCGACGCATGCCAAGGCTGGGGTGCCGCCACCATCAAGACCGGTAAGTGGGAAGCCGTTGGCTGGGCCATGGTCGACAGCCAAGAAGCGCTTGACGCCGCAATGGCCGAGCACGGCGCCAAAATCATGGGCGACATTCCCAACTACACCAACGTGGCGCCCGAACTTGTTGTGGGCGACGTCGCCTAGTCGCCTGCCACGAGTCAAAGAAGCGCAAACCGTTACGTGGCCGAGGTCAGCCGCCGAAGCGTCCGCTGAGGTACACCCACCGTGTGTCGTGACGCCCAAATTGGCTGACCTCGTGCAAGGTCTCGCTTGCACCGTCGAGCGTGTAGGTGGCTCTGAACTCCACCACGCCTTCGGTATCCAACAAGCCGCCCGCCTCGGTGGCCAGAACGTCCAGACCCGTCCAGTGCTGAGCCGGATTTAGGCTCAGCGTGGCTGGCCGAGTAGCCGGGTGCCACGAATACAGGAGGTAGTCCACCTCTGCGCTGGCAAAGGCCGTGTAGCGAGAACGCATGAGCGCTTCCGCTGTCGGCGCAGGCTTTGTACGTGCCAACACCGGGGCGCAGCAAGCCAGGCCGGACTTTCCCGAACCACACGGGCAACGTTGTGCGACCATAACCACCTGGTGTTCTGTCCGGCTGCAGCGATGGATAGAACCTGACACTAGCAACGGTGACGCCACCGAAACAGCCAGGCACGTCGCCCCCATTTCCCCGCACGCAGACCAGTGACCGGTAGCGTCATACGGTGAACACCGACGAAGACCAGCCCCACGACGTCGAGGGCTTTGCTGGCCTCGGCCTGCGACCCGAGCTGCTCAAAGCGCTCGAGACCTTGGGTTACGAAGAGCCAACGCCGATTCAGCGCCAGACCATTCCCACCTTGTTGGAGGGGCGCGACCTCCTGGGCCAGGCCGCCACCGGTACTGGTAAGACCGCCGCTTTTGCCCTGCCCGTGCTGCACGGCATCGAACCCGACGACGCTGCTATCCCGGTGTGTCTCGTGCTTGTGCCCACTCGAGAGCTGGCGGTACAGGTCAGCGAAGCCATGCACAAGTACGGAAGCGAGCAACGAATCCGCGTGCTCCCCGTGTACGGCGGCCAGCCAATCCAACGCCAGTTCAAAGCGCTCGACCGCGGCGTTCACGTGGTTGTTGCCACCCCGGGCCGTGCCCTCGACCACATTCGACGCAACTCGCTCGACCTCAGCACGATCCGTACGGTCATTCTCGACGAAGCCGACGAAATGCTCGACATGGGCTTCACCGAGGACATCGAAGAAATCCTGCAAGGCACCCCCGACGACCGGCAAACGGTCCTGTTTTCGGCCACCATGCCGCCGCGGATCAATGCGATTGCCAAGCGATACCAGACCGACCCGGTGCGCATCCAGATCAGTCGAAGTGAGGCCGACGAGGGCACAGAGCTCATTCACCAGAGCGTCTACTTTGTTCCACGCAGTCACAAGCCTTCGGCTCTGGGGCGCATTCTTGACATCGAGGCGCCATCGTCTGCGATCGTCTTTTGCCGCACCCGAACCGAGGTCGACGACCTCACCGTCACCATGAACGGCCGCGGATACCGGGCCGAGGCGTTGCATGGTGGCATGGATCAAAAGCAGCGAGACCGCGTTATGGCGCGGCTCCGCGACGGCACCGCCGAGCTGCTGGTTGCCACCGACGTGGCTGCCCGTGGGCTCGACATCGACACGCTAACCCACGTCATTAACTACGAAGTCCCGTCCGCTCCGGAAAGCTACGTTCACCGCATCGGGCGGGTGGGTCGAGCTGGTCGTGAGGGCACCGCAATCACGTTGGCGGAACCACGTCAGCGCAGGCTGCTCAAGAACATCGAGCGCCTAACCAAGCAGACGCTGCATGTGGGCAAAGTGCCGAGCGTGGCAGATCTGCGGGCCCGCCAGATTGAACTGACGGTCGCGGCAGTTGCCGAGGCACTTGAGTCCGACGACCTTGACGACTACGCGGGTGTGTTCGACGCACTTCTTGGATCCCCCGAACAGTGGGGTGAGGACGACGGACGCACCATTGCCTTAGCCGCCATAAAGCTGGTCCACGAGGCGCGCGGCGCAGTGATGGACGAGGTCGAGATTCCCGACGTCTCGAATTTCGATCCCGACAAATCCAAGGGCAAGGGAAAGAACAAGGGCAAAGGCGCCAAGCGCGGATTCGAAGGCGGAGGCGACCGGGGCGCAAAGCGCGGGTCCAGCAATGATGCCGACACCGCCTTCATCTACCTCAACATGGGCAAGACGTCGCGAGTTCGCCCGGGCGATCTTGTTGGCGCCATCGCAAACGAAAGTGGATTGACCGGCCGAGACATCGGCCCCATTCGTATCCACGATCGCTTCTCGGTTGTTGGTGTGCCTGAGGCTTCAGCCGATCATGTGATCGATGCCATGTCTTCCTCGTCGTTGCGAGGCAAAAAGGTAAAGGTCCGCCGCTACACGGACTGAGCGCCCAGCCGAAGGCTGCAACAACACAGCTGAAGGCTGCAACAACACAGCCGAAGCCTGCAATACCGCCACCGCTAGGTGCTAGCCCTCCGCTATCGAGCGCATGGCTGCTGCTGAAGCGCGAGAGAACGCCATGTTCCAGGCTTGGGAGTCGGCATTGAATTGCTGAAGGCGGACAGTGAGTTGGGGGCTGGGCGCGACATTCTGGCTCAGCGCTTCTTGGAGCTCCTCACCAGTTGCTCGCAATTCGTCCAACAGCCGGAGGCGTTCGTTGTGCAGTTCAGCGAAATCGGTCGGTGGATCGAGCTGCGCGAGGGTGTCTCGCAACGAAGCCAGAGCCGCGAACGTTTCTAGCAACTCGCTCAACGCGTCCGGGCTAGTGGCCTGCTCACCCAGCAATGCAAAGATGTCGGTGACCGTTGAAGCCGCCGACTTGTTCTGGCGCGAGACCTCTGCCAGATAGCGGTCTGTGGAGGTGTCGCTGGCTTCGTACACCTCGATGGCCAAATCGCTCAGGAGCGCGTCGAGTTTGAGCGAATCCGCGCCGAGCGCCGCTGTCTGCTCGACAAAGGTTTGCGCGGCGAGGCCAATCTCGGGCTGGGTGCCAGCTTCAGAGACGTCGGCGAATGCCAAAGTCGCCTCGGCCATGCCTTCGGCGAGGACAAGCCAGCCATCGTGGAGTTCTTGCGCCTGGGGCGGCGCGGAGAGTGTGTCGAATTCGGCTTGTGCCCCAAGCCAAGCTTCGGCCAAAGGCCGCACCCCGTCGTTCGGGCCAATGGAAGTGCTGGCCTCAACCAACCCAGCACTGATCTCGAATACCCGGGCCAGGTAGGCGGCTTTGACTTTCGTGTCGGCGTCGATTTTGACAGTTCCGCTGTCACCTGCGGCGTTCGACGTCGTGGACTGGTCGTCGCCGTTGATCGGATCGTCTCCGTTGCCCTCGGACGGCTCGGCAGGCGGTGGTGGTTCGACCGAGATAGTGGCATCGGCCCCACAGCCAACCGCGAGCACGGCCAACGCAGCCAGCAAACAGAGCAAAGTCCGACTTCTTGGTAAGCAATGCATGCGGCCCTCCGTGGGTCGACACCTGGCGTGGGGCCGGTCTTAGCTCCAGCAGCTGAGGCGTTCACACTATCCCTGCGACCATTCGCGGCCATGGCGCGGCCCACAATGTGCCAGCATGCATGTATGACTGCACTCACAGGACAAGTTGCACTCGTCACCGGAGCGGCTCAAGGCCTCGGACGAGCGTTCGCCAATCGCCTTCACACCGAGGGCTGCAAGATCGTGGCGGTCGACAGACGCGAAGCCGTCCACGACGTCGTCGGCCTCACGTATGTGGCAGACGTGCGCGACCCAGACACTGCTCGCACCGTGGTTGATGGGGCCGTGGCCAAGCATGGCCGAATAGACATTTTGGTCAACAACGCGGGTGTTGTTTCCCCAACCGGACCCGCCGACGACTGGCAGAAAGGGCTGGACGACTACGACGAAATCGTCGACACCAACCTGCGCGGGTCGTTCCTGTTTGGAAGGGCCGCTGCTGCGGTCATGATCGAAAACGGCGGCGGCAACATTGTCAACATTGGCACCGACCATGTCTTCCCGCTTCCAGGAGTAGACGTCCATGGCCACGGCGCCATGGACCTGTACAACGCATCGAAGTGGGCAATCAACGGGTTGACCCTTGACTGGGCCATCAGTCTCAAGGAGCACGGCATTCGTGTCAACGCCATTCACATGGGGGCGACCGACAGCGAAATGCTGCGGACCTGGATGGGCGATGCCATCACCGACGAGATGGTTGCTTCATGGATGAGCCCAGACCAGACCGCAGAGATTTTGGTGCAGTTGTTAAGCGAGGGTCCGACCGGCCGAACCGGGCAGAACATCGGGCTTTGGGTTGGCCGAGAACCTTCCATTTCCGATTCCACGCATGCCGGCGCACGGCTTCCTGGATAGGCGGGCGTGTTCCTGAGACAGTCCGGCTGCCCCAGGCGCAGGGAGACACCTCACGGGCGTTGCAACTGACGTCCTTGCCCTTCGCCGCGAACACCGGCTGACGGCCAACGCCAGGATCGAAGCTTGGGATCAGCGCCGCAAAGCCAACGATCTTTAGGTCGTCGACGAGGGCACACCACTAGGAGGCTGCTGACTAGCCGCCTTAAAGAAGTCCCTCAACAGCTTGCTGTAGGCAGCCTGGAAGTCGTTGTAGCAATGCAGGAGTTCTCGCCCGGGCCACTGCTGGGGCAACAGGGCCGCCGGGAGTTGTGGGTCGTGGACAAAGTGGCGCAGCGTTGCCGCAGCCAACATGAACCCGTTGACCAACGCCGCATCGTCTTGTGAGAGCGCCTCAAGGGTCTCGCCAAGCGCAGCTTTGAGCGTCTCTGCTTGGGTGGCCCATTGCTCGAGCGAGAACAGCTCTTTGGCCAATGCGCTTGCGTCCTCGTCGGTGGGAAGCGAGACGCTAAACCAACACACGTGAGGCTCTAGCCGCGACCGCACCAACGGGGATCTACCTTTGGCAAGATTAGCTGGGCGCATCCAGCAGCCTTCACGCAGTTCGGCAAGCTTGAGTGACTCGAGATCTCGGCGGAGCTGACTACGCTCAGCGGCTGATCTGCCTGAGGTGACAACGATGGCCTGCTCCCAAGTTTGGTCCCAGGGTTGGGTTGGTTCCTCTCGGCTAGCGTCCTGGCGATGTTGACGCTCTTTCAGTTCGCCAGCCAGCTCGTACACGCCGTCGACGTTTGTGAGTTCGCCGCGTTCGACCATCCGCGAGAGCGCCACCCTGGTGGTCCCCGGCGTTATGCCGAATCGTTGG
>JAUIIS010000488.1 GCA_030431575.1 Acidimicrobiia bacterium
ACCAGCTGCCCATTGGGACCGCCGCCGTCGCTGCTACCTACGCCAATGGCCCAGTCCTTCATGTTGCCGTCTTCGTCGAATGACATAGCCATGCCACTGCAGTCGAACAACAGCATCGAATCGCCGCCCTGGTTCGCGATTTGGTCCAACCCCACCTCGGCTAGGGCACCTGTGATGGGCTCGAGAAATGCTGGGTCCGAGGGTGTGATATCGCGCTCGCCGGGCTCGCCTTCTGGAATCTCAGGGACACCGTCGCCGTCGCTGTCGGTGATGTCGGGCACGCCGTCACCGTCGAGATCGACAGTGAAAAGCTCGGCCACATAGATGTCGAGCGTCTCGGTGATGCTGTCTGGGTCAACCGGTGGCCCGCTGTCATCCTGCGCTAACGCTGGAGCTGCGAAAGGCGCTACCGACAACGCACACACTGCGGTAGCTGCGCCAAATGCGCCCCACCTTGATCTGTTCCCCGCCATAGGGACACCTCCTCGTTGGCGCCACCCGCTGAGGCGCCTCGCCGGGCGCACGCCATCTTTGGTGGGCGCCTCCCACAGCTTCGACAACTTGTGCCAAGAACTGAAGGACAAACTCGATGCTGTGAACCCTGCCCTGCCAGACTAGACGCCTTGCCAACGTTGTGACAGGAGTGGCACCCATGTCTGGTGATAGCCCAGCTGAGATCGAAGCCGAAGCTCAGGCCTTTGTGGCCGAGTATTGGGATCCAACCATCACTGTTCGAGAATGGTGGTCTCGGATGGCCGAGCACCGTTTCTCGGGCACGACCCTGCCTGTGGAGGCGGGTGGTCGAGGCTGGTCTCGAGCCCAAGCAACCGCCGCGAACAGGGTGTTCCTTGAACACAAAGTTGTTGGAGCACCCGGTGGGCTGGGCATGTTGTTGGCCGCGCCCACCATTGGTCAGTGGGGAACGCCAGAACAGATCGACAAGTGGTTGCCGCCGCTCATCAATGGCACCGAAGCCTGGTGCCAGCTGTTTTCTGAGCCCGGAGCGGGCAGCGACCTGGCCGGTCTGCGCTGCAAGGCAGTACGCGACGGCGACGAGTGGGTCATCACTGGCCAGAAGGTGTGGACCTCCAATGGCCACGAAGCCCAGTGGGGCATGCTGATTGCGCGCACCGACCCAGACCTACCCAAGCACCAAGGCATCACGTACTTCGGCTTTGCCATGGACCAACCCGGTGTCGAGGTGCGCGCGCTCAAAGAAATGACGGGCCGGTCGGTGTTCAACGAAGTCTTCATCGAAGAAGCGCGAGTGCCGCACGAAAACATCATTGGCGGCCAAGGCAACGGATGGAAGGTGGCCAACACCACCTTGGCCTTCGAACGTTCAGGAATCGGCGGTGCCGGCGGTGCGGGATACGGCAGCGCCTCACCAGGCAGCGTCACCGGCCATCTCGACCAGCCCGTGGGCGACTTCATTGGCCACCGCGACGCAATCTCCTCTGTGGGCGGCGTGGGCCGACGAGTCCTGTCGGTACTGCGAGAAGAAGCAGCAGCGCGAGGCAAGCTCGAAGACCCAGTAGTACGAGACGGCTTGGCCCGACTGCACTCCATGCACCGCATCGCGGGTATGACCATGCAGCGGCAGGCCGCACTACGCAAGGCCGGCAAGAAGCCCACGGGCTTGGGCGCCGGAACCGAAGGCAACGTGGCCAAGGTGTTCAACAGCGAGATGTTGCTACTGGCCCGAGACCTCGTGGGCGACATCTTGGGCGCCGACGGTCAACTGGTGGGCGACGACTCTGCCACCGGCGGTTTCTTGCAGGAACTGGTGCTGTTTTCCCCCGGCCCGCCCATCTACGGCGGCACCGACGAAATCCAGCGCAACGTCATTGGCGAACGCGGCCTGGGCCTACCCAAAGAGCCCGGCGTGGCCAAAGAAACTCCATTCAGCG
>JAUIIS010000120.1 GCA_030431575.1 Acidimicrobiia bacterium
TTGCAACCAGCGAACCTGTGGCAACTGGAGCCGTGGGCGCAGGCACCGGGGCGACAGTCTCGAAGTGGCGCGGGCCAGATGCGGTCCGTCCGGGCGGAATTGGCGGCGCCATCGTGCGCAGCGGCGACGTCGCCGTGGCAGCGCTCATCGCGGTGAATGCAACCGGCGACATTGACGACGGCTCGACTATGGCTGCCATTGCCGAAGGCACGTTCGTGTACCCACAGATCGAGCCCTTTGTTGAAAACACGACTATCGGGGTTGTGGCTACGAATGCAAAACTCACCAAGTTGGATTGCCACCTTGTCGCCCAGTCCGCCCACAACGGTTTTGGTCGGGCGCTGGTGCCAGCACACACGGCTGGAGACGGGGACGCCGTGATTGTGGCCGCTACGGGTAGTGCAGAGGCTGACACCTCGTTGGTCAGAATGCTTGCGACTTCGGCAACCGAACTCGCGATCCGAAACGCTGTTCCCCGGTAGCCTAAGGGGGTGTTTAGCGCCCAAACATCTGCTGTCGAGCAGACCAAGGCAATTGCTGCGGCCATCGCTGGCATGTGTCGCGCAGGCGATCTCATTGTGCTGGTTGGCGATCTTGGCGCAGGGAAGACGGCATTTTGTCAAGGCTTCGGTGAAGCACTGGGTGTGACATCGCCCATCACCAGCCCCACCTTTACCTTGGCGCAAGAGTACGAAGGCCGCCTCACTATGCATCATCTCGATGTCTACCGGATCGAGCAGCTCGAAGAAGTTCGTGATCTGGCCATCCCGGAGCTCCTCGACGGAGACGCAGTCACCCTTATCGAATGGGGCGACACCATCATCCCGGCACTACCCAACGACTTCCTTGAGGTTCGCCTTACCTACGGCGATGGCGACGATGACCGCACCGTCGCCATGCGCTGTGTTGGCCCCGGTTGGTCATCTCGCAGCGCTGGCCTTCAGAACGCAATCAGAGCTTGGATGGACCAGACGTGATAATCCTTGGCATCGAGTCAGCAACAACCCAGGTGGGTTGCGCCATTGCTGGCCACGAAGGGGTATTGGCCTCGGCTCACTCCTCGCGCGGGAAGCGTCATGCAGAGATGCTGACACCTCAGATCGATTTCGTTCGCCGCCAAGCGCGCATCGAGCTCTCCGAAATTAGCGTGGTTGCGGTCGACATTGGACCTGGGCTTTACACGGGGCTGCGTGTAGGTATATCGGCTGCGATGGCTACGGCATTCGCGTTGAACGTCCCCATGATTGGGGTCACGAGCCTGGACCTGCTGGCTTTCCCTGTTCGGCACAGCCCAAAACTCATCGTTGCCGCGATCGACGCCCGGCGAGGCGAGATCTTTCACGCCTTCTACCGCCAGGTTCCTGGCGGGGTCCAACGGGTCACCGAGCCAGCTGTTGGCGCACCCGACGACCTCGCTGGCGAACTCCTTGCTCGTGGTGAAGACTGCTTGCTGGTCGGTGACGGGGCGGTGCGGTACGCCGCACACTTCGAGGACCTGCGCGGGGTCGATGCGGCCGAGCCAGGCTTAGCGCACCCAACGGCTTCGTCACTGGTGCAGCTCGCTCATGCCCAGGCCTTGCGCGAAGAGTTCGTGCCGCCGAGCGAGATCGCTCCCCTGTACCTGCGCAAGCCCGACGCTGTCGAGGCGAAGCGCATTGCTTGGGATCGCAAGTGAACGCTGCGGCTGTGCGCATCGAGCCGATGACTGTTGAGCACCTCGACGCAGTCATGGATATCGATCGGCGTGCCTACCCGGTGCCCTGGAGTCGGCATCTTTGGTGCACCGAGCTTGGTCGCGATGATCGCCTGTACCTCAGCGCCATCAGTGACGATGATGTCGTTGGCTACATCGGGGCGCTGTTGGCCCTCGACGATGTCCACATCCTGACCGTGGTCACCGCCCCAGCAGCGAAGCGTCGTGGTGTCGCGACTCGCCTCATGCTCGATGTCATTGGCGCCGCGGTGGGCCGAGGCGCCACCGCGGTCACCCTTGAGGTTCGCCTTTCCAATACTGCTGCGCAAAGCCTGTACAAACGTTTCGGTATGGTGCCCGCCGGTGTTCGCAAGGGCTACTACGCACCCGACGGCGAGGATGCCGTGGTGATGTGGGCCAGAGACATCGACGAGGCGCCCTACCAAGCAATGCTAGCTACCCTCGCCCACAACCTGGAGCCTGCCGCATGAGCACCGCCGAGCCATCCGAACAGTTGATCTTGGGCATCGAGACCTCGTGCGACGAGACCGCGGCTGCTGTGGTAGCCAACGGCACGCGAGTGCTTTCAAATGTGATCTCCAGTCAGATCGACCTGCACGCCAGGTATGGGGGAG
This sequence comes from Acidimicrobiia bacterium, assembly GCA_030431575.1. GTDB lineage: Bacteria > Actinomycetota > Acidimicrobiia > Acidimicrobiales > UBA8592 > JAUIIS01. The sequence continues at coordinate 2,329 of JAUIIS010000120.1, forward strand.
TGGTGCCCGAGGTCGCCAGTCGCGCCCATGTCACCGCGATGACCCCCGTGGTGGCTCAGGCGCTCCTCGAAGCAGGCGTCGAGCCGGGCGAGCTTCACGGCATTGCTGCAACCCATGGTCCGGGTTTGGTGGGTTCGCTTCTGGTCGGGGTATCTACCGCAAAGGCCCTCGCACTTGTATGGGACCTTCCCTTTGTTGGTGTTAATCATCTTGAGGCTCACCTGTACGCCAGCTTTGTGGAGGAACCCGACCTTGAGATGCCTCTCGTTGTGCTGCTGGTATCGGGTGGACACACCATGCTGGTTCTCATGCGCGGCCATGGAGACTATGAGGTCTTGGGCCAGACCATGGACGATGCTGCTGGTGAAGCCTATGACAAGGTGGCTCGCCAACTCGGGCTGGGCTACCCGGGAGGGCCCATCATTGACCGATTGGCCATGACTGGCAAGCCAACCATTGCCTTCCCTCGGCCAGTTCTGAACGAAGGGTACAAGTTTTCCTTTAGTGGCCTCAAGACGTCGGTCATCAACCACATCCGAAAGAACCCAGACGCGAAGACCGAAGATGTCGCTGCGTCGTTTCAAGAGGCCGTGGTCGATGTACTGGTCACCAAAGCTCGGCGGGCCGCTGTCGAGACTGGGGCCAAGGGCCTCGCCACAGGGGGCGGGGTAGCCGCCAACTCGCGGTTGAGAGAAGCTGTCATCGATGCCTGTCTGGAAGACGGGTTGACGCCGTTCTTACCGAGCAGATCGATGTGCACCGACAACGCTGCCATGGTTGGTGCAGTTGGTTGGTGGCGGCTGAACTCCGATGGTCCGAGCCCTCTCGACACAGGCGCCACACCGAACCTTGGACTACCCGTTCGCTAGATAGACCGTCGGAAGGATCGGCAATGGACGAAGCGACATTTAAAGCGCTGCACGAAGATGTAACTATCGACCTCACCACCACGGGCCGCACAACTGGCCAGCCGCGACGGATAGAGATTTGGCTACTGTCGGTACAAGGCCGGCTTTTTATCACGGGGACGCCGGGACCTCGAGACTGGCTGGCCAATCTCATCAGCGATCCGAAGTGCATCATCCATCTCAAGCAACGGGTACACGCTGACCTCGAGGCACACGCTGGTCTGGTTACCGATCCCGAGCTGCGCAAGCGTGTGCTGCTCAGCGATGAGGCCACCTGGTACCGAAACCAAGGCGACACCCTCGACGATCTCCTAAACGATGCTCCGCTGGTGGAGATCACCCTTACGAACCCGTAGGGGCCTACCGAATAGGTCAGCGCATCTGGCCGAGACGCTAGGCCCCTGGGCCCGAGCGGCCCGGCCCGTAGGGCCAAGAGCGGGAAACGGGCGCAAGGACCGCTGCGTGCTATGACCTGGCTTCGCAGGTCCTTCGGTGACTTGGCGAAAGACTGGACGCAGATCTGTGGGTCATGGGGCCCAGGGTGACCCCTCTGAAGGGGTCCTGGGCCTTATGTAGTTTCGGCTTCAGCCGATGGTTCTTGTGGCGAGCCAGTGTTCAATGGATGGCGGATCAGGGCTGTTCTGAGAAGGGGCAGCCGGAGGAAATCGTGTTTGGCTTCAAGAAGAAACCCGCCCCAATGCCGCAAGACTCCGCAGTTGCGAGCTTGCTCTTTGCTAGCCCAAGGACCGGCCTCGATGGTGGCGATTCCTGGCGCGAGCTGTGGGAATTGGCCGAAATCGATGCCAACGAGCCAGCGTGGGACGCATTTTTGGCCGGTGATGGAGCAGAGAAAAGCGAAGTCGCCTGGCTCCTTAACACCTAGGAGATTGCAGTGTCGATCACTCGCCGTTGGGGTACACCCAACCGTTTGGCCGGCAGCCACCAAGCGAAATAGTCTGTTGCATCATGATGGGCGCAGGTTCGCCAACGGCTGGGCAACCGGGATGGTCGGGCCCCAACACGTAATGCCCGACTTCGTGGTTGACGAGGTACCGACGATATGTAGCGAGATCTGATGGCCACGTCGGTGTGGCTGATGTCCACCGGTTTAGGTTGAGCGCGATCCACCCGTTGTGGCCGCAGGAGTACTGGCCTTGGGTCTCTAGAGGCGCACAAAGCGTGTCGACTGTGTTGGGTGTGGCGACGACCAGAACAAAGGCATCTGCCTCGTCGGGGTTTTCAACGCGCATAAAGCCCGTCGCCTGATCGCCGATCCAACTGCGCGGGTCGCCCAAGGTCTCCTCAACGAATGCGGTGAGAAGGTCAATATCCACGCCGCTGCCGTCTTCGACTCCCACCGCGTACGTTCGGTACGGCGCTGTCCCTACCGGCGCTGACGCGCCTGACGCATAGGTGAACTTGCCGGTGCTGAAAGGAGTTGGCGTGGGGCTGGCCACCGTTGACTGCGCCGCTGCCTGGGACCCGGTGTCACCCAGTGGCTCGAGGCCAGCCTCGTTTGTGGCTCCGAGCACTTCGGTGGAGATCTGGGGTTGTGTATTGGTGGCGACGTAGGCGGTTGCACCCGTCTCGGAGTCGCGTGTTGCCGCTACCAAGGTGAGGGCGATCAGCGCGGGGATGAGCCAGAACAAGATGGTTGTTGCATGCGTCGGCTCGGCGTGGGCGGGCGTCACGGCTCTAACTCGCTGCGCAGACTTTGCGCAATCTTGGCGAACCGGTCTACTTCTGGACCTGCACCGTTGCGCAGCCGCCACGCGAATCGCAAGGCGGACATTGGGCCAGTCGGGAGGTCGGCGGTGTCTACCGCCTTGTCGATAGCTTCGCGATACCCCTCGATGTCTTGGGGTTCGCCAACTCGGCCGATGGCCCCAATGGCTAGCCGTTTGAGCAGCCAGGTGAAGCTCACGGTGGCTAGCGCGGCGGCGAGGCCAAAGACAAACACGATGCGCCAACCCGTGCTCGAGACCACCACTGTGAGAAGCGCCATCAGTGCAGCGACACACCAAGCCACCGTGCTGGCCAGCTTGGCCTTGGTGCGTACCACGTTGGCCAGAACGCCAGTAGCTAAGCCGAGGGCAAGATCATCGATCTGCACTGACAACCCGTGGGTGGAGACAACGGTGAGAACGCACGTCTTTAGTGTGCCGTAAAGCATGTCGTGGACCACGTAGCGGTGGTGGCCGCGGTCCGCTCAGGCTTTGAGGTGGGCGAGGATGTCATCTTCGAGACCCCAGTCGTAGGTGGCTGAGCGGTCGAGACCGGTGTCGCAAAACCACTGGTAAGTGTGCTCGGTCATGGATTGCAGGTTGTGTTGAGGTTCCCAACCAATGTCAGTGCGGAGTCTGTCGATACTGAACACCGTGGATTGATCCCACCAATGAATGTTGGGAGCGAGGTGTTGCACGAGCTGGGCGATCTGGAATCGGCGGAGCAATAGCTTGGCGCGTTCACTTTGTTTGGCCGGTTTCGAGGTCCGGACATCCATCCCAACGTTGGCTTCGCCGCTCCCGACTGTCAATGCACCTGTCCACAGCGCTTCCATGGTGGCGTGCGGGATGGGGACCACGTTGGCTTCCACGCCAACAGCGTCGGCCAAGGTGGCAACGTAGTTGTGGCGTGTGGTGCCACCCGACCCGGTGAGGTTGTAGCGCTTTCCATACGTTGACGGTTTGCCCATCATCTGTTCGAGAGCTCGGGCCTGATCCTCAACATGGCCAACCTGGAGCAGGGTGGATCCATCGCCAGGAACGAGGATTGGTCGTCCTTGAAGTAAGCGAACAAACATGCGTTGTTCTCGGTCACGCAGCGTGTTGTGCGGCCCGAACACCATGGAGAACGCTGCGATGGTTGCTGGGAAGCCCTTACTGGTAAAGGCCTCGAGCAAGATGTCTTCGCACAAAAGCTTGTGCAGGCCGTACTCGTTTTGGTCTGGTCCGCGATCTACTGGGTCATCTTCGGTGATGGGTAGGTCGCTGTTGGCGGCATAGATGACCGTGGAGCTGGCAAAGATGTAGTGCCCAACTCGGCCCTCGAGCATGCTGGTGATGCTTTCTACGTCGGGTGGGTGATACGCCGTGATGTCTTGGACACAGTCCCAGTCTTGCCCGGCGAGTGCGGTTTTGAGCTGCTCGTGGTCGGTGCGATCTGCGACCAGACGGTTCACTTGTGGCGGCAGGTCGGCCTTGCTCTTGCCGCGGTTACATACCGTGACGTCGTGGCCAGCGCGAACAAGCTCGTGGACAAGGGCGAGGCCGTTGAACTGGGTGCCGCCCATGACAAGCACTTTCATACGGCGCTTCCTTCTTTGATGAGTGTGTCGATTTCGTGCGGGGTCCGGCCGAGCTCTTCAAGGATCTCTCGGGTGTGTTGTCCAAGACAGGGTGCAGGCCCTGCGGTCACCAGAGGCATCGTGGCCGGGCGTAGCGCATTGCCGACGTGGCGTTCGGTGCCGCCAACGGGGTGCACCAGATCAACCAAGAACGCTCGCTCGGCGAGGTGTTCGCAGCTGCGGTGATCGAGCGGACCCATGACGGGACTGGCTGAAACGCCTGCTGCCTGGAGCGTTTCGCACGCCTGGTTTGGGTCTCGGCCCTGCAACCAAGGTTCGATCAGGGCATCGATGGTGGCCGAGTCGGCAATGCGGCTGGGCAGTGTCGGCCAAGCATCAGCGTCGAATCCGACGACGTCGGCCAGCGAGCGGAAGGATTGGTCGTCGCCGCAGGCAATGGAGACCCACGTGTCATCGCCAGCCGCAGCGTAGGTGTTGTGTGGCGCCGTAGTTGTTGAGCTGTTGCCAAGCGGACTCGGGTCGACACCGGTCGCCGCGAGTTCAGTGTAGATATGCCCGCCGAGGTAGGCAGCCACCTCGGTTTGGGCCATCTCGATATGCGCGCCTTGGCCCGTTTGGGCTCTGCGATTGAGTGCGGCGACAACCCAAGCACTGGCCAGCTTTCCGGCGATGTGGTCCGGGTGGTTCAGTGAAGTCCCGCAGGGGAACGGAGCATCGGGATGGTTCCAAAGCTGATGAATGCCAGCAAAGGCGGTGTTGAGTGGACCAAAGGCCGGCATCGCCCCAAGGGGCCCGCCTTGGCCGTACCCCTGCGACGAGACGTAGATAACCGACGGGTTGGTTTTGCTAACCGTTGCGTAGTCGAGGCCAAACCGGTCGAGTGCGGTACCGCGGTGGTTTTCGGCGACGATGTCGGCCGCCTGGCACAGCTCGCGGGCCAGCGCCAACCCGCCCGGGGTGGTGATGTCCAGCGCGATACTGCGGCGGCCTCGGCACTCCGTGTTGTATGCAAAACCGGCGTCGAGATTGTCGAGGCCGGTGCGACGCAGAATGTCGGGGTGGGTTCTTGACTCAACCTTGATGACGTCGGCGCCGTACTCCGAGAGCATGTAGACCATCTCGGGCATTACAGCGGCTACGCCAAACTCGACGACGCGAAGGCCAGACAGCAGAGGTTGGCCGGGCTCAGCGAATTGTCCGAGTGTTTCGGCGTCTCGCCACGGGCTCGCCTGGGACCAGGGGCTCTTAGTCACGGCTGGCTTTAGGGTCACTCGTTCTCGCCGCTTGTCCACAACCACCGGGGGTCCAGCGATAACAACGCCTTCGACCGTTTGGAAAGCCTGGCGATGATCGACCTGTGGGTGGGTGAGGTACTCGCGGGGTGTGTGCACTGCCCCGAGTGTCGCTCCTCGTTTGTCGGCTTCGGCCACCAGTTCGCCTCGGGTGCGGTCGGTCAGGGCATCACCAATGAGGATCTTGAGGACGTCTCGGTTTGCGTTTCGGAATGCGGGGCTACGCCACTCAGGTTCGCTAAGCGCATCGGGGCGTCCACACATGTCGAGAAGCGCCTCGAAGTGCCTGGGGTTGCCCAACACGACGCGGACGAAGCCGTCCTTCGCCGGTAGGACGAGATAGACGCCCTCGCCGTTTCTTGGTCCCGAGGCAACGAGGTTGGGGTTGATGTGGCCGTAGTCGGCATAGAGGGTGGACCAGGGGGCGAGGCCGGCGAGCGCTGCTTCTTGCACGCTGATCTCGATGTGTTCGGCGCTCCCGCCGGGCCCGTATGCGAGAGCCGCCATGATGCCAGAGACAGCCATCGCAGAAGCGCAGTCGTGCGCTAGGTACCCCGGCGGTGCGCAGGGGGCCATCTCTGGTAGTCCGGTGGCCCACTGCGCCCCCGACGCTGCGGCGGCAACGATGGGTTCGGCGTGCCAGTGCGCCCGAGGCCCAGAGAGGCCAAAGTCAGTGATGCTTGTATGAACGAGGTGCGGCCATTGGTCCTTGATCTGGTCGGGGTCCAAGCCAAGGCGACGTCGCAGCGAGGGACCTACGTTTTCGACCAGGACGTCGGCGCTCGCCAGAAGCTCCCCAATGATGTGCTCGGAGTCCTTGGTGGCCACTGCCAGGGTTGACTTATTGGCGTTGCGGAACATTGCGGCCGATGGTTGGCAAGGTTGGCTAGCAAACGTGTCGAGCTCCACCCTTACGACATCAGCTCCCATATCGGCCAGCAGGCGCGCGGCGAGGGCACCACGTATGTCGGTGATGTCCACAACCCTGAGGTGCTCTGCCAGACCAACCATCTGACGACGATAGGGCAGGCCCCGAATGCCTGCCAGAATGTGGTTGTGTCTGTTGCCCACACTGGCCTTCCTATTGAGGACGTCATCGATGCTCTCCGGGACGCCCTTGGTGGACCTGGGGTTGCGGTGCTGTCTGCCGAACCTGGCGCGGGCAAGACCACGGTGGTTCCTCTCCGGCTGCTCGATGAGCCTTGGCTTCATGAGGGTGGAAGTGCGCAAAGGATCTTGGTCCTCGAGCCGCGTCGGATTGCCGCTCGTGCTGCGGCTAACCGGATGGCGGCTTTGCTGGGTGAACGTGTCGGTGAGACGGTGGGGGTAACGACCCGAGACGACCGTCGGGTAAGTAAGCGCACACGCGTGGAGGTGATCACAGAGGGTCTCCTCACCCGGCGGCTGCAACGCGATCCTTCCTTGGAAGCTGTTGGGCTCGTTGTGTTTGACGAATTGCACGAGCGCAGTCTGCATAGCGACCTTGCCCTTGCTCTGGCGCTTGACAGCCGGGGGGCGTTGCGGCCGGACCTTCGCATCCTTGCGATGTCTGCCACGATCGATACGGACAACGTTGCTGCCATCCTGGGGCAGGGCAGGTCTGCTCCAGTGATTCATGCGAGCGGGCGCCAATACCCGGTGGTCAAACGATTCGCTGCGCCTCGGCGGGGTGAGGGTCTTGAGCAGGCCGTTACCCGCGTAACGTTGCAAGCCATGGAAGAGCATCCCGGTGATGCTCTGGTGTTTCTGCCCGGGGCTCGGGAGATCCGGGCAACCGAACGGTTGTTGAGCGGCCGCGTGAAGCGTGGGGTCAGTGTGCGCCCGTTGTACGGAGCACTTGATGCACGGTCCCAAGACACGGCTATTGCTGCGGCGCCGCCTGGGGGCCGGAAGGTCGTGTTGGCCACAGCGATTGCTGAAACGTCGCTGACCGTCGATGGTGTGCGCATTGTGGTTGATGCGGGACGTTCGAGGTTTCTGCAGTATGACCAGGCTCGAGGCATGGGACGGCTTGTCACAGCGACGGCCTCGAAGGCATCTGCTGAGCAGCGGGCAGGCCGCGCCGGTCGATTGAGTGAAGGCGTTGCTTGGCGCGTTTGGGACGAGGGTCTGCACTATCAACGGCCAGACTTTGACCGGCCCGAAATTGTGACCGCAGATCTGTCGGCGTTTGTTCTGGAACTTGCAACCTGGGGTGCGTCGGTCGAGGACCTTGCTTGGTTGGATCAACCGCCTCCGGAATCTGTGGCGACCGCGACCACGCTGTTGGGTCAACTTGGCCTCCTCGATGGGGCTGGACGGGTGACGAAGCGGGGACGCCAGGCGGGTGCGTTGCCGGTGCATCCGCGGTTAGGCGCCCTGGTGGTCGAGGCGCAGTG
>JAUIIS010000121.1 GCA_030431575.1 Acidimicrobiia bacterium
GCCGAGCGGTACCTGAAGTGTCGACGGCAAATGGGGTTGCGTTGCCAATGATGCCAAGTTCGGTCACGCCCCAAGGATGCCAGCCAAAGCTCAGCGCTCACACATTGCGCCAAGGCGCTAGGTAGAGACCCGCCCGCTGGCCCTAGGTAGGGCACTGCTCTTCGAGCATGCGAACGAAGTGGTTGAACTCGGCTTCGTCAACTCCGACCACCTCCTCCGGGGACGGGTAAGAGCCGCTGGCCACATCGGCACGAAACTCGGTGACCGCTTGCACTCTGGTGTCGACGATCTGTTGCTGGAGTGAGGCAAGGTCGGCATACCGGCGGGCGTGGCGCGGTACCCGTGGGCTCTCGCCACAGATGTCGGAGCTGAACAAGAACATCACGTCTGCGTCGGGCCCAGAGCCAAGCGAGATGGTCGTCATCCCCGTGCGCCGTTGAATTTCACCCATGACCCTGGCCGGAATCAGCTCGCATTCGACCGCAAATGCACCGGCGTTTTCTAGGTCCTGGAACTGCTTCCACAACTTTGCGGCCTCGGCGGCGGTCTTACCCACGCCACGAATTCCGCCATAAAGCGTCGATTTCTTGGGCACGAAACCCAGGTGTCCCATAACAGGGATGTCTTCCTCAGCAAGCAATGAAACGGTACTAAGCCGGCGAGCGGTAATGACCGCGTCCGCACCGTTGCTGAGCGAAGTGAGGGCTACACCCAAGAGCTCGTCAAGGGTTACCGCACCGGTGAAGTCGATGGCGGAGGTAACGAACACGCGTTGTGAGCCCTGTCGGACCGCCGGCACAAAGTCCGACATACACACCACCATCTCCACGCCTGCCGCCTCGGCCGCAGCTGCTTCTTCGGCAGTGGTCGCCGTGACCTGAGCTAGTGGAGGGTCGTTTTGGGCGAGCGCAGCCAACGACGCCACGGTCACGGTCCGCTCTGCATCTTGGCCGTTGTAGTCGAGGATTCGGGGCATAGGACCTTCTTGAGTTACTGGCCTTGGGTTACTGGCGAGGCTCGGCGACTATTGGGTTGGGGCCTCGGACTCGAAACGGCGGCTCCTCGTGATCAGATCGGTCAGACCGGCGTAGGCGGTTGTCTCGCCCGACACGATGGCTGCCACCTGCTCGGCAATGGGCATAGTCACGCCGTACTGTTCGGCCAGCTCCAACACCACCGGCGCAGATTTCACTCCTTCTGCCACCTGGTTCATCTGGTCGGCGACTTCTTGGACCGTGTGTCCTCGGCCGAGTTGCTCGCCGAAATGGCGGTTCCGACTTTGGGGCGAAATGCAGGTGGCAAGCAGGTCACCCATTCCCGCCAGGCCCGACAGCGTTTCGGGTTGGCCACCCATGGCAACGCCGAGGCGCGTCAGTTCTGCAAGCCCGCGCGTGATGATTGCGGCGCGGGTGTTGTCGCCCAGCCCAAGTCCGTCGGCCATACCCGATGCCAAAGCAATGACATTCTTGAGCGCTCCGCCGATCTCGCAACCAATGATGTCGTTGTTGAGGTAGACGCGGAACGCGTCGGTCTTGAAGACGTCCTGAAGCCGTTCGCCAACGTTGGTGTCTTGCATGGCCACCACAGAGAGCGCCGGATCACCAGCCAGAATCTCCTTGGCCAGGTTTGGACCGGTCAAGGCACCCACGGGGTGTGCGGGTGCCTCTTGCTCGGCCACCTGGCTCATGCGGAGCTTGGTGCCCCGCTCGAGTCCCTTTGTCAGGCTGATAATGGGCACCCAAGGCCGTAGGTGCTGGGCAGCTTCGCGCATGACATCTCGAAACCCTTGCGAGGGGACCCCCATAACAAGAACGTCTGCGTTGGAGACCACGTGGGCCAGGTCGGTGCTGGCCATGAGATCGGGGTGCAGGTCGTATGCGTCCAGATACTTCTTGTTCTTGTTGTGCGCGGAGATGCCTTCAGCCACCTCCGCGTCGCGACACCACAACAGGGTGGGCACGTTGTGTGCAGCAATGTGGCCCACGGTCGTTCCCCATGAGCCACCCCCAATAACTCCAACCGAGATCGACATGGGGCCGAGACTAGTTGGTCAGTCTGATCAAACAAGCCAAACCCCAATCGACGACGACGCCGGGTTTGTTCGTATCCTGTGCGGCGTGCCCGACTCCATTGCTGCGCTCATACCAATCAAGGCCTTTGCCAGCGGCAAGACCCGCCTCACCGATGCCCTCGACACCACCGAACGGGCTCAGCTTGCCGAGCGCCTCGCGAGCGCAGTCGTAGCTACCTGTGTTGGGGCTATGCCTACCTTCGTTGCCTGCGAGAATGACGAGATCGAAGCTTGGGCCAGGGCGTTGGGCGCTCAGGTTATCCGGGGCCCAGAATCTGGCCTCAACCGGGTCGTGCGCCATGGCGTAGCCACGCTGGGGGCATCGGGATACCAGCGGGTGTTGGTAGCTCACGCAGATCTTGCCGACCCACGCGGCCTCGCCGTCTTGGCCGAGTGGGGCGGCGTTGTGCTCGTGCCTGATCGCAAGCTCGACGGCACCAACGCCATCATCGTTCCGGCAAGAGCGAGGTTTTCGTTTAGTTACGGACCTGGCTCGTTCGCTCGCCATCTCTCTGAGGCCGAACGAGCCAGTGAGCTGCATGTCATCTACGACAACGGGTTAGCGCTTGACCTCGACGAACCCGCCGACCTAGATGCTTTTGAAGGCCTCGACACATCCGCCAACCGACCAAAGCCAATAGAACGATGAATATCTCAACTGACCTGCCCACCCCAGCGCGGGCACTTGCCATTGCCGCGCACCCTGACGACATCGAGTTCGGGGCTGGCGCCACCTTGGCCAAATGGGCCGCCGACGGGTGCGAGGTGAGCTTCCTCGTGTGCACCGACGGCTCCAAAGGCACCTGGGATGCCAGCGCAGATACCGCGAAACTGGTGGTTACTCGGCAAAGCGAACAACGCGATGCCGCAACCGAAATTGGGGCGACTGGCGAGATCGTGTTCTTAGGTTGGGTCGACGGCGAACTCGAGTCTGGGCTTCGGCAGCGCATGCAAGTGGCGTCCTGGATCCGTCGGTTGAAGCCCCAAGTTGTGTTGGGCCATGACCCCTGGAAGCGGTATCGCCTTCACCCAGACCACCGCAACGCTGGACTACTTGCGGTCGAAGGCATCGTTGCCGCCCGAGACCCACACTTTTTTCCCGAGCTCGGCACTGCGCACCATCGCCCAGACGAACTCTTGTTGTTCGAGCCCGACGAGATAGACCATGTCGAATCCTCTCAGGGGTTTGAGACCAACAAGCTTGCCGCCCTGGAAGCCCACCAGAGTCAGTTCGAGTCGACCATGTATGTCACCGGCGACAACGCCAACGAACTCGAAGCGTTTCGGGCCCGCGAAGTGGCGCGCATGCGCGCGTTCGGCGACCTTGTCGGGGTGCCCTTGGCCGAGGGTTTCAAGCGACTCAACGACCTGTAACCACCTGGCACGTTCGGCCCGAAGCTTCCGGGGAGAGGCGCTTGTGGACACCCCTCCCCGGGGAGAGAGGCCAAGGGGCGGGGTTCTTTGGCCTCAGAGTTGCCGGGAGCCCCCGTGGCGGGGTTTCGGAGGCTCCCGAACATTGGTTGCCGCAATACTTCTGCCTCGCAAGGGCAGCAGTGATGCGTGCTCAGATGTCCAGACGTCCACGGAGCAACGAAGTCGCGAAGTTTCCAAGATTTCTTTCAAGCCAGACCCAGCTACCTTGTTCGGGCAGATGTGTTGTCCGCGACTTTTGGCGCCCTGGAGCGTCTTGTACCCATGACCACCACTTCGGGCGGACTTCATGTCCCCGTTGTGCCGCCATTCGATTGGCGGCGGCTGAGCGGTTGGATCCGCGCTGCCTGGGATCTGTTCGCCATGGCCGGGGGTCCGCCTGGTGCCCAGGCTGCTAGTACCTCTGCACAAAGCACAAATTTGCAGCTCGAAGAGCTCATGGTGCAACACGCGGAAGCGGCGTACCGTGTTGCGTTTTCGGTTACCCGCAACGCCCATTTGGCCGAAGACGTCACCCAAGATGCCCTGTTGAAGGCATGGCAGGCGCTGCCCACGTATCGGGGTGATGCCCCGTTGCGGAACTGGGTCTTGCGGATCACCCACAACACGGCCATATCTGCGCTGCGCAAACAGCGTGACGTGCTGGCAGACCCATTCGAGCTTCCCGAAGAGCCAGAGTTGCGCTCAGTGGAGCGCGAGGCGCATGGCCGCATGGCCCTCGATGCGTTCGAAGACGCCCTGGGAGAACTCGATGAGTTGACCCGAAGCATCGTGGTGCTGCGCGAGATCGAGTCTCTCTCGTATGACGAAATCGCCGATCTGTTGGGGGTTCCTCTCCCCACGGTCAAGACACGATTGCTGCGGGCACGGCGCCTGCTTGCCAACTCCCTCGAGGGGTGGCGCGCATGAAACGACAGTTTCGTCACCCAAGTCGACGCCGCCTGCGCAGCTGGCTCGAGTCTGGCGACCCCAGCATCGACGCCCACCTGGCTACGTGTGAGACGTGCGCGACACGACTCGAAGACTTGTCGGCGCCGGCAGCCGACCTTGGCGAAGCGCTCCGCACCACGCTTGCTCCTCCTCAAGACCTTCAGCCACGTTTGCGCGCCGGGATCGCGCAGAAGCTCCAGACCAGAGAAGACCTGCGCCTCCTCGTGGAACTGATGGGCATTCCAATGCAGACAATCCGGATGCTCAGCGACCCCGGGCCAACGAACGGGTCACGAGACACTGAACGGTAGAGTCGGATCGTGAATCCATGGATCAGTGCCGCCATTGCAAGCGGCGTCGGCCTGCTGCTCGGCATCGTGTTCGGCCGTCTCACCCAGTCGGTGTTGGGCAAAGAAACCCGACCCGACGTCATGCGGGCTTCAGCAGGACCCGTCGCCAGTGTCGTGTTCTCGGCATTCTTGGTCGCCGGTCTGACCACTGCGCTTGGTTTTGTCAACCGAGAAGCACGCGACCAGATCCCCCAAGACCTCGTCGACTACATCCCGAGTTTGTTGTCGGCAGCCATCGTGTTGATTGGCGCCAACGTGCTGGCGGGTCTCGTCCAGACCACGCTTTCGCGCAGCCTTGCTCGGCTGCCCGGGGCTGCGGCCCGAAACATCCCTAATGCTGCGCGCATAGCCATTCTTGGGTTTGGCGGCATCTTGGCTGCCGCTCAGCTCGGCGTTGATACCACCATCATCAACATTGCCGTGGCCTCTTTGCTGTTCAGCATTGGGTTGGGGGCAGCACTCATGATTGGGCTGGGCAGCCGCGCTGTGACCGGCGAGGTCGCAGCAGGGCGCGCCATCCGTCGCCTGGTGACGCCTGGCGACCATGTCACGGTGGGCGACATATCGGGCACGGTGCTCGCTATCCAATCCGTGGCAGTAGAACTCGACGCCGACGAAGGCTCCCTGCTTGTCCCCCACAGCCACCTGCTAGGGAACAACATCACCGTGCGCCGAGCAGAACCGCAGGCGTAGTCTCAGCGCTCCAGCCTGGGGCATCGGCATCGGCGAAGCACCAAAGCGCAAGCCCCCGCTGACGGCTAGGAGGCTGGTGTGCGGCGACGTCGGCGAGGACTAGCGCCTTCGGCGCTGGGCTCCCAACGGAACTTCTTGACCGAGACAATGGCACCAGCAACACCCCACAGCGCCACCCACCCAAGGCGACCCCAGGCAAACGCTGGGGCGTCGGTGAGAGGGTGCAACGTGTCTTGGAACGCGGTGACGAACGGTTTGAGCGGGAAGAAGTCGCCTACAGCGTCGAGCCAGCCCGGCGGGTCTTCCAACGGCGTGAACACGTTAGAGATGAACGCCAACGGCAAGATGGTGGCGTTGGCCACAGCTGGTGCCGACCGTGCGTTGGGCACAACCGCCGCGCAAGCCATACCCATGGCCGCAAATGCCGCTACACCAACAACAAAGGTGACAAAGGCCGCTGGCATTTTGGCGGCATCGAGCTCTAGGTCGTAGGCCACGACGCCGATTCCGAGGAGCACAACAACACCAATCAGAGCCACGACCACACCCATGGCCACCATGCCCGCCACATAGACCGACGGAGGCAGAGGAGTCCCCCGCCAACGCTTGAGGATCCCTTCGTCCCGCAAGATGGGGACCGTGTTTGCCAGGTTGGTGTACGTCGCAGACACCGCAGCAAACGCCGCCAACGCCCCGGTGTAGAACTGCCGGACAGGCCATTCGCCTTGGCCAGTATCTACCGAGCCGCCGCCAAAGAGTGCGTTGAATAGCACCAGCATCACCAAAGGCAACACCAGCGTAAAGAAGGCTGCAACCGGGGTACGCCAGAAGATCTTGAGTTGGTAGCGCAGCTGGACGACGGTGAGCGCCACGTTGCTTGCCCTTGGGCTCATTGCTGACCTCGAGTCTCGGGCATATCGGGAGCGGGCGACGGCTGGGCATCGCTCACTGCAAGCTGGAGGTAGACGTCCTCAAGCGACGGCCGACTAACCGTAAGATCGAACAGCTCTACACCTTGAGCAAGAGCCCACGATGTCAACTCGTGAAGCGTCTTCGTTGGGGTAGCTGTCCGGCAACTCACCGCAATTCCTTCGACAACCGCGCCAAGGGGACGAAGACCGTCAGTGTTAGCCCCGTGCGGCACCTGGAACCGGACCACGGTGTCGCCGGTTGCATCCATCAGCTCGGCCGGCGTGCCAATCACGGCGATTTCGCCCCCAACAATCACGCCCACACGATCTGCGAGATGCTGAGCCTCGTCCATGTAGTGCGTGGTCAACAAAATCGTCGTGCCCAGGTCGCGCAGGCCGTCGATGAGCTCCCACGATTGTCGCCGCGCCGAAGGGTCAAAGCCCGTGGTTGGTTCGTCAAGGAACAACACCTTGGGCGTGCCAATGATCCCGAGGGCCAGATCAATGCGACGTTGCTGCCCGCCGGACAGCTGGCTGACGCGGTCCTGCGCCCGGTCTGCCAAGCCAACCAGTTCGAGCACTTCCATTGGATCGCGCCGGGTGGAGTAGCTGGCGCCGTAGACATCGAGTGCTTCAAGGACCGACAGCTCGTCCTCGATTCCTGAGCTTTGTAACACGATGCCAATCTGGTCGCGGTATTCGGCACCGGCCTTGCCGGGATCGAGTCCAAGCACCGACACGTCCCCCGATGTTCGGTCGCGATGGCCTTCGAGGATCTCGACCACGGTGGACTTACCGGCGCCGTTAGGACCAAGGAGCGCAAAAACTTCGCCCTCGTTGATCTCAAGGGAGACCCCGTTGACTGCAGTTAGCTCGCCATAACGCTTAACCAGGTTGGCGATCTCGATAACAGGCATTGGTCGAGCTTATGGGGTCCAACAAGGACGGGCACAGCTGTGCGCCAGCGCCCTGCGAGTGCCCTGTCCGGCTGTTCGGCAACTACCTCGACATCGCCTGCACCGCCCAGCTGCGTTGCGGCCTCTCGTCGCACGCAGAAGAGTGCGCCTTCGCATCCGCGCCTTGCTGAGCGGCACATGCTCGGCCAACCTAATCACCCCTCCAATTGGACAGGACGCTAGACAACGTCTGAGCGTGGCGCCAAGAACAGCCCCGACCGCACTTTCGGAGCGAAATAGGTGGATTTGGGGGGCAAGGTCTGCCCCCGATCAACCACGGCAATGAGCTGGCTCAACAGCACCGGGTGCAAGGCAAACGCCACGCCACCCAAACGATCCGTCACCTCGACCAAATGCGCTAGGCCGACCGTTCCAGGCAGATATTCGAGGCGGCCAGCCTGCGACGCTTCGTCTACCCCAAGCACCGGAGCCAGGATTCGTTCTTGGAGCACAGTGGCATCGAACTCCGCGGGATGGAGGCGAAACGGCTTGATCTCGAACCATGCCCCATCGGCGTACATGCCAAACACGCCTGGTTCGTTGGGGGTTGGGTCCTGACCTTCCCCTAGTGGCCGCACCGAAAAGTCCTGGGCGGCAATCTCTCTACAGAGCTCGTCAACGGATAGCCCGTTCAGATCGCTGACTCGCCGGTGGAAAGCAATGACGCGCAGTTGGCTTGTTGGGAACAACGCCCCAAGCACATAACCGGCCTCTTGCCCGTACCCGCTTCGGCGCCAGTTCTCCATGCCGGCAGACACACGGTGATGCCCGTCGACAATGTAGAGACGATGTGCCCCGACGCGCTGAGCTAAGACCTCGGCATGTTGTCCAGGAACCTCCCAGACGGTCTGATGCAACATGTCCTCGCGTTCGAACGCAAGAATCGGCTCGTTACGAACCGTCTCGGCAACAATGGCATCCACCTCAGGGTCGTCTTGGTACCCAAAAGCAACCGGCGAAGAGTTCACGCCCACCCGAGCAATGTGGTCGGCAAGGTGTGTGGCTCGCTGGGGCTGGATGCGCTCGTGGGGCCCCAACCGACCATCGTCGACGCCCGACAAGTGGACATCGCACACAAGTCCAGTTTGTTCGTGATCGGAAGTGCGAAGGCGGTACACGTAGAAGCTGGGCGGCCGCACGTCGGTAAAGACGTCTTGGTCCAGAAGCCAATCAAGCGCGGCTGCGTTCTGCTCGGTTACCTCATCAGGGGTGGCGCCATCGCCGGCATCGCCCGGAGAGCGAGTGACATGCAAAAAGACATACGGGTCGCGCTCCATGAGTTCGGCGCGTTCCTGCGGCCGAACTGCGTCATAGGCAGGCGAGACCACTCGCTTGGCCCACTCGGGCCGCACGACTCGGGTAGCGACGGGACGAACTAGCGGTGTCGTCATCGTGTCACCGCAGGCGTCACCGACACACCAAGCACGTTGTCGACGTCCATCAACGCGTCAGCGACCTCTTGGATGACTTCGCCGCCAACGTCAATAATGGCCACTGCGGCCGTGCCCCCGGCAAACACCCGATTCTCCATGTGTTGGACGTTGAGTCCCGCACCGCGCAAGACGCCAAACACATTGGCCAGCACCCCTACCCGGTCGTAGTGACGCAACGTGATGCTGGCTCGACCGGCACCCCGAGGAGCCAGGTTGAGACAGTTGATGGGATCACCAGCAGCGAACGCCTCGATGGTCTCGGCAACTCCGGCAGCAACCGATTGCTGCGCTTGCTCGGTCGAAGCCCCAACGTGATGGGTGCCAACAACGCTGGGGTGGCTGGCCAGCGGAGACGCAAACTCGGCCTGGCCGCTGGATGGTTCGCCTTGATAGACGTCCAACCCAGCCCGAATCCCACGCTCGTCCATTGCCGTGAGGAGCGCTGCTTCATCGACGCAGTCGCCGCGGCTGGTGTTGAGCAGGATCGCCCCGTCGCGAAAGCGTGCCAACAGGTCGGCGTCGACGAGGGCTTTGGTGTCGTCGCTTGCAGGAACGTGCAGGGACACAACGTCGCTCTCCCGCACGAGGGCTTCGAGGTCATCGACAAGGCGTACGCCCACCGATCGGATACGGGCTTCGGTGGCGTCGGACCGATTGGGCTTTCGGACGCCAATGACAGACATGCCAAATGCCTTGGCTCGTTCGGCCACGTGCAACCCAATCTCGCCGAGACCCACGATGCCGATGGTCCGGCCGAGGAGACCGTCTGCCTGAGAGTACGTGGCTTTGTTCCAGTCGCCGTTGCGAAGATCTGCGGTTGCCGCGGCAATGTGGCGGTCAATCGCAAGCAGCAAACCCATGGTGAGCTCGGCAACCGCAACTGCGTTGCGGCCCGGGACATTGCACACATGGATGCCATGTTCAGAGGCGGCATCCATGTCGATGTTTTCCACCCCTGCACCAGCGCGCACAATGAGTGATAGCTGCGGTGCCGCGTCGATTGCTTCAGCGATCACTTTGGTGCTGCGCACAACAAGCGCATCGACGCCCTCTAGGTGCGCAGCTAGGTCTTCAGCCTTCAGCGTCGGGCGTGACGTGACGGTGTGGCCCGAGGCTTCTAGCGCCGCTTCGGCAGACGCGTCGAGACTGTCGGCAAACAGAACGTGCATGATTCTCTCCTCCGTCGAGCCCATGACCGGCCGGAGAGACGGGCCTGGGGTCGATGAGCAACGCAACCACCTCGCAGCCTGTTCGTCAAACTAACCAAGGAACCACGTTGCGCCTCCCCGCTTTCACTCATAGCCACCGCGACCGCTAACGTGACGCCAGCCGCGCAGCCGCGGAGTCCGCCTACGACCGGAGAAAACAGTGTCAGACGAGCGCGAAGTCCTCGATTGGTCAGCTTACGGCCAA
>JAUIIS010000122.1 GCA_030431575.1 Acidimicrobiia bacterium
CCCGACTCGTTACGGCTGCCCGCATCACAAGGCCGACCTTGGCCGAACGGTCGTGGCCGGGGCGTAATACGGTGCCAGCAGCGAAGACGCTACGAGGGGTCACGATGGTCGACAATCAAAAACCAATGGTGCAATACGAAGAACACGAAGACGGCGCCGTTGCGGTCATCACGCTCGACCGGCCCGAGGCCCGCAACGCGCAGAACAAGCAGATGACCTACGAGCTCAACGACGCTTTCACTCGCGCTGCTTTCACCGACAGCGTCAAGTGCATCGTGCTCGCTGCCAATGGGCCGCACTTCTCTGCAGGTCATGACCTAAATGGCCCCGGCGAGTACGAAGCACCACCAGTATGGGTTGGGGGCTCAGCCATGCGTGGCGGCGCTGAGGGGCTGATGGCGTTCGAGGAGGAGATGTACCTCCAGATGTGTCGCCGTTGGCACGACATCCCCAAACCCACTATCGCCGCAGTGCAGGGCAACGTGATTGCTGGTGGCCTGATGCTGATGTGGGTTTGCGACATCATCATCGCCGCAGACGACGCAAGCTTCCGTGACATGACCGTGGAGTTCGGGGTGAACGGTGTCGAATGGTTCAACCACCCGTGGGAGTTCGGCATCCGCAAGGCAAAGGAACTGCTGTTCACCGGCGATGCCATTGACGCAAACGAGGCCCACCGCCTCGGCATGGTCAACCAAGTCGTTGCCACCGAAGAGCTGAAGGATTACACCATGGCGATGGCCCAGCGCATCTCCAAGAAGCCATCGTTCTCGCTGAAGCTGGCCAAGATGGCGGTGAATCAGACGCTTGATGCCCAGGGGTTCATGATCTCCCAGCAACAAGCCTTTGGCCTGCAACACGTAGGCCACGCCCATTCTCGTGCCGAATACCTACGGGAGACCGGGACCGACATGTTCCCGGGCCAAGATCGCTCGCGCAAGCCCTTCGGAGAGTCGTCGTAGTCACCCTGGGCTGGCGAGCCCATCATGCTTGACCTCGAGTCGTCTCAGTTCAGGACTGTGTCCGCGACTGCCTATGAAGCGGCCGTAGCCAGGTTCGCTTCGCTCCTATGCGCTGCTCGGTCGCAGACGTCCGAACGACCGGAGATACCGAGCGCTGGCATCGGTGTCGGTGGTTTCGATGTTCGGCTGGTCGGGGATTGCGAAGTGCTGTGCCATTAGTGAGTCGGCGTTCTGGAGCTCCGCAAGCCCCCACTCGGCTAGATCGGTTGGGACCGAAGCGGGTGATGCCGTGGTCTCGTCGATGTCCCAGGTATGCACGATCAGGTCGTGTAGCCGCAGGCGAAGGATCTGGCTGCCAGCCAGCGCACCCGCAACGTGTTGCCACGTCTGCTCGAGTGTTGCGGGATTCGTGAAGGCAGCCAGCTGCTCGGCAACGGATTGGACCGCATCGGTGACAGAGACGGACCCGTCTGCGAAACGTCGCATGGTCATCTCCAGCGCTTCCTCTGAACCCGCGCCATCGAGGATGTGGCACGTATACCAGTTTCCGCCCGCCACATGATCAACCAACGCTTGGAGGTTCCACTCAGAGCACGGGGTGGGGAGGGCCCACTGGTCCTCGTTGATCGCGAGAAGCGCCGCTGACAGCGTGACGGACACCCTTTGGAGGGCTGGAAGGTCGAGCTCGGGCTGGTTCACGAGACCAGTATGGCGGTGCACTTGCTTGGTACTGGGTTCTTCGGCGTGCGGCGGCGCATGGCAAGCTGAGGGTCGCCCGACTACGGAGGACATATCGATGAGCACGCTTCATCCCCGAGGGGTCAACCACCTCGCATTGTCGACTACGGACATGAAGGCACAGTTGTCGTTTTGGTGTGATGTGTTGGGACTGCCACTGAAAGCGCTCTACTGGATGCATGGGGTCGAGGGTGCCTACCACGGCTTTGTTGAGCTAGCCGGCGACAGCTACGTGGCGTTCGTGCAGCATCCCGACAATGCCAGCGAAGTCGAGTTCGGTGTGAGCCATGCCGACGGACCTGGTGGTGAGGTGCGTGGGGGAGCAATGCAACACATCGCTATGCATGTGGACACGTTGGACGAGGTCCTTGTGATGCGGGACCGAATTCGTTCCAAAGGCGTCCAGGTCCTCGGGCCAATCGACCATGGATTCTGCCAATCCATCTACTTCGCGGGTCCCGAAGGCTTGAATCTCGAGATCGCGTGCGGCGCTAACATCGACGAGCGCGCATGGGTGGACCCAGAAGTGACCGAGCTCTGCGGGATCTCGCCCGAAGAGGTCGAGGCTATGAAACAGCCTGCTAGCTACACGCCACCGCCCAATCCGGTGCGTCAGCCAGCTGAACCGCATCCCGGAAACGAGCGAGCTAAGGCAAACCCAGGCCGCCACGCCAAGGCCATGGCGTTATCGGATCAGTTTGTCTGGGACAACTTCAGCGAAACCGAACCCCCAGTGCCTCAGGGTTGAGAGGAAGGTCGCTCTCGCCTATCGAAGTCCATCTCCGTTTGGCAGGATTCGGTGGGGTTCCATTGGGCTTGAGCGCTTCGAGAAGAGGCTGTCGGCTTCGTCGAAGAACAGGATGGCGCTGAGTCGAGCGCTGAGCGGGTTCTGATGTTCGTGAGGCAAGCCAAATCCGGCGACCTCGACACGCTCGGCGGCACGTTCGAGGATTGTCATAAACGCGGCGCTTTCCCCCTCGGTCAGGTCCAGCGCGTCGAGCTTGTTGGCTAATGAGCCGACATCGTCGGCAGTGAAGTCCATGAGTATCCCTCAATCGTGGTTTCGCCAATCATGACGTGAAGGGCAGGCATTGGTTACAGCGCTGATGTGGCGTTCGGGCCCAAGAAGTCCTGCCCCGCCATGTTCCTGGGGCGTTGTCTCGGGGGGTGGTCAGCTTGGGCGGTCGGCCATGGCTCCCAGTGAGGCCATCACCGCATCGAGGAGAGGGCGTAGGTCTCGTCGGAGAGTCGCACATTGACCGGAATTGCGCTCATCCACGGGATGCCGCTGATTGGGTCGCCTGTGCTTTCGACGTCGGACAGACGGCCGGTGTTGGAACCCATGCGTCGCACGTCGCCGTCGTATTTCGGTACGTCGCCAAAGCCGTGGGCCATGGAAATGACCCCAACCTTGATGTCCTCGGCCGGTTCGACGATGCCCAGAATTGTGGCGTGCCCCGAGTCGATTTCGATGATCGTCCCTGCTTCGAATCCACAGCCGGTCATGTCTTTGGGGTTCATGAACGCAGGGTTGTAGCGCCATTTCGCGACGAGACCGGCAATGTCATGGCCAGACGAGTTGTACACGTCGGGCAGTCGGCGACTTACGAGACGATGTGAGAACCGTTCGTCGGCGCTGTAGCCACCGTGTTGGGTCACTGGCTCGGCCGCTACTTGGGACAGTTCGTCGATCATCATTGGGTGACCGACCTCGAGCCGGTGCGGCCAGTTTGGCTCTGGAGGCCCAACTCTGGCGTCGGGCTCGGGGAACATGGCCCCGTGGCGATGCTGGCGAACCTCATCAAGCGGCACGCGCGAGTTGCGCATCATGATGTCGAGGAGTTCCTCGGCTGTCGGCTCGAGATCCATGTCCAGATCGACACCGCTGAATCGCAGCTGTAGCCCCATGCGCGCCGCCAGACGGTAGAAGAACTGCCACTCTTCGACGACCTCAGAGCCCTCTGGAGGTTCGATGATCGCAGGAGCGTACTGTGCGTATGGTGCTGGGTAGCCCGTGGTCGCGGCGCCATAGCCCCAGATGCCCTCGTTGGGCATGGTGGTACCTGCAACCTCAAGTGAAAGCTTTGGCGCAATGACGTAGTCGCAGAGTTTTGCGGTGGCAGACATCTTGATGTCGAGGGTCGTGTGCAGTTCGAGCGCTTCCATGGCCTCGATGGCAACGAGCTGATCAGGCCACGCAGCGACCGGGTTGCCACCCACCGTGAACAGCGCTCGGACTTGCCCGTCGCCCTCGAGAAGGATTTCCTCCGCCAGGGCGGCTGTGGGCATGCCCCCAGCATTGTCGCCCAGGCCGCGTATGCGCAGCTGTTCGCCATACCCGTGTGCTGGAACCGGTGGGTCGGCTTGGGCGCGTGCCACCCGTTCAGGGAGCAATACGTATGGATTTGGCAGGGCCTCGCCCTCACGCAACCATCGGCCACAAACGGTTTGTATGGCGGCAACGAGGTACTCAGTGAGCGTGCCTCTCGGCGCCATGTTCGGGCCTGTGCCAGCGGTGACAGAGCCGACTCGTCCGGATGCAAACATCCTTGCCGCAGCGACGAGTTCGTCAGCCCCGACTTCGGCGCGACGCTCCACGTAGTCGGGAGTAAATGGTTCGACCGCCTCAGCCAAGGCATCGAATCCGTTGACGTGGGTCGCTACGAAATCGTCGTCAACAAGACCCTCAGTGATCATCACGCGCAAGAGACCGGCAAGGATGGTTGGATCCTCGCCAGGTCGGCATTGGAGATGAATATCTGCGACCCGAGCGGCCTCGGTCACCCGAGGATCAATCACGATGAGCTTCATGCCGCGCTGGCGTGCTTCTCGAAGGCGCTTGGCAGGGTTGTATTGCGGGATCCCACCCCACATCGAGATCGTGGGATTGGCGCCGACGAGGATCCACGAGTCTGCTTCGTCGAACGGCTGGGGTCCCCCGTTCCAGGTGCCGTGCAACGCACGGGCAATGCCTTTGCCAGGCTGATCGATAGCGCCCGACGAAAACCGCATGGGTGAGCCGATTGCCTTCATGAACGCCTTAGCCATTTCGGCGCCTGATGGGTAGTGAAATGAGAACGTGCCGGTGTACATCGCTATCGACCGCGGACCATGCGTATCGATCAACTCGGTTACCCGCGCTGCGATGTCTTCGATGGCATGGGCTCGCGGCACGGGTTCGAATCCGCTATCGGTGCGACGCATCGATTGGAGCAAACGGTCCGGATGCAGGTGTTGCTCGGGCAGCGATCTGCCCTTCTTGCACGAGAAGCCCTCATACATCGGGTTGGCGGTATCACCAACAACCTTGACAGGGCGACCCTCTTCGACCGTGACCTCGATGCCACAAAAGGCGTGACAAAAACGACAGAAAGATTGCTCGACAACCACGGCGGAATCCCCGATACCTAGTGCGGTTCTCGAAGACTACCCCTCCAAGCGGATCGCCGTCTCAAGCGTTGTTTGCGGACAGGGCTGCGCATGGGTTGAGGGCACGGACGGCTACGCCTTCTTCACCTTGTCGGACGTGATCAAAATGGTGCGGCCGTCGATCTTGCCTTCGATGGGGTGGTCGCCGGGTACAAGCCGGATTGACTTCACCTTGGTACCGATCTTGACCCCGCCGGCCTTGCCATTGAGCTTCAAGTCCTTCACCACTACAACGGTGTCGCCAGCCGCAAGCACGTTGCCATTGGCATCACGAACGTCGCCCACGGCATCGTCTGGTTCGGCCAACCACTCGTGCCCGCAGGTGGCGCACTCGAACCCATCCTCAGCAATGAGGGCGTCGGCCATGGTACAGATAGGGCAAGTCTCGAGCGTGGTCATTGCTGTTGTCTATCGGCACCGCCGCCGAACCGCGCCCAACTTCGCATCGGCCTGGGAGCCAAAGTGCAATGCAGTTAGCGGGTGGCTTCGGGAACCGACAGATTTGCAGCCGCGGCTATAGTCCGGCCGTTGGACCATGGAGGGTCGGATTATGGCCTACGAGAACATCTTCACGCCGCTTGAAGTGGGGCCGCTAACGGTCAAGAACCGGATCGTTCGATCCGCACACGGCACGCTGATGTCGGGCGAGCGGCTCATTGCTTACCACGAGGCACGCGCCGCTGGTGGGGTTGCGCTTTCCACACTTGAGGCCACTGGCGTGCACGCCAACGCTCCCAGCGTCATTCCGCTCTACAGCGACGACTGCTTGCCGTTCTACCGCGAGCTCATGGCCAGGATGCGTCCCTATGGCATGGCCATGCTTCAGCAGATCTACCACCCGGGCTCGGCTACTCGGCCCAAGAAAGCCTCCACACAGGTTTCGGCCAGCGCCATCCCGAACCCGATGGTTGGCGGGATTCCCACCGCGATGAGTATCAGCCAGATCGGCGAGATGGTCGACGCCTTTGCGGCTGCGGCACGGAGGTGTCGCGAAGGCGGGCTGGACGGCATCGACCTTCACGCTTCGTCGGGCTACCTGATCGAACAGTTCTTGTCGCCAGCAAACAACACCCGCGAAGACCAGTACGGGGGTTCGCTTGAGAACCGTATGCGATTTCTGATGGAGATCTTGGACGCGATACGAGCCGAGGTCGGCAGCGACTACTGCGTAGGCATCCGCCTGCCCAACGAGGAGTACATCCCGGGCGGCCTCAGCCCCAGCGAAGTAGCCGAGATAGCAAGGATCGTGGAACCGCACGTTGACTATGTTTCGTTGCACATGGGTTCGTACTGGCGCTTCTACAAACTGCTGGCCCCCATGGACGAGCCTCTCGCAAACGAGATGCCCGTGAACGCCGAGATAACCAAAGGGTTAGCGAAACCAACCATGGTGGTTGGGCGAATCATGACGCTCGACGATGCCGAACGCATCGTGGCCGATGGGGCTGCCGACATGGTCTCGATGGTGCGTGCATTGATTGCCGACCCCGAACTTGTCGAGAAATCTCGACGGGGCGAGGCCGAGAGCGTTCGGCCCTGTATCGGTTCCAACATCGGGTGCGTAGGCCAACTCATGTCCAGCGGGACCTTGAGTTGTGTCGTCAACGTCGCCGCTGCCAAAGAGACCACGGTGAGTTTCGAACCACCAGGTCCTGCACCAGCCAAGAAGCGGGTCATGGTCGTTGGTGGAGGCCCGGCCGGGCTGGAAGCAGCCCGCACCGCGGCGCTGCGAGGCCACGAAGTCCACCTCTATGAGGCCACCCGCCAACTGGGTGGCCAGGTAGCAATTGCGGCCACAGCGCCGCACCGCAGCGACATCGGGGCGATCACCGAATGGCTGACCGCCGAAGTCGAGCGGCTTGGCGTGAAGATCGTCCTCAACACGTGGGCCGACCCGGATATCGTGGCAGAGCTGGCACCAGACGAAGTGATCTTGGCCACCGGCGTGACGCCACGCCGCGACGGCTTCCAGCTAACCACCCCGGTTGCTGCAATCCCAGGCCATGACCTGCCCCACGTATACACGTCGTGGGATGTCTTTGGTTTCGGAGGCCGGGCAACCTTGACCGGGCCCGCCCTCGTCTACGACGACACCGGAACCTTCGAA
Organism: Acidimicrobiia bacterium; assembly: GCA_030431575.1. Taxonomy (GTDB): domain Bacteria; phylum Actinomycetota; class Acidimicrobiia; order Acidimicrobiales; family UBA8592; genus JAUIIS01. The sequence goes on from JAUIIS010000122.1 coordinate 7,237, forward strand.
GCCATCTCAGTAGCTGACGCCTTGGTTGACGCTGGTGTAAGCGTCACCATGGTGGGCCGCCTCGACGCAATCGGAGCAACCCTCCCGTATCCGCCGGCCACGGTGGCTGCAGCCAAAGAGCGCCTCATGTCGGGCCCGTTCGATTTCATAGGTGGCCACCACCTTGTCGAGATCCGTGACGACGAAGTGGACGTCGGCGTGGCATTCACCGACAGGGTCAGAACAATTCCGGCCTCGACGGTCGTCATCGTGACGTACGGTCACCCCAACCGAGAGCTTGGCGAATATCTCCAAGAAGCGGCGGAGCCGTGGAGCCTTCACCACATAGGCGACGTCACCGGTAGCAACGGCCTACTGCCCGCCATCCACCAAGCCGCAAACGTCGCCCGCCAAATGTGAGCGGACAGCTGGAGCGCAGAGGCTGGTTCTATGCGCCGCTGAGTCTGCCGATCACGGGTTGAGCGAAACGCATCCGTTGGTCGTAGCCGGTTTCGTAGGGCATGAAGCCGTTGCGATCCGGGTACAGCAGCTGGGTCATGGCGAACGGCTCGCCTTTGTACCAGGCAGCTGCGGTGGTAAAGACGTAGCCGTACTGGGCTAGGTCGACCGGGGCAAAGAAACTGCGAAGATCGTTGTCGAACAGGCCAATCAGCTCGGTGACGTAGGGGATCTGGGTGCCGCCGCGGAGCGCATCGACAGCTAACCCAATGAGGCCGTTGGCTGCCGCTGGCGCAAGGCCAAATACTGCGATCTCCGAGAAGCCAGTCAGCGCAGTAAGGCCAATGGTGTAGGCGTATGCGGGCGTTGGAGGGTCGGTGTCTGGTTGAGGGCCACTCGCCTCCAGCGCCCAGCCGTTGGTCTCGATCATCCATCCGATCTTGTCCAGGGCACCGAACTCGTCGAAGATCTCGGCCAAGTGGTCATCGGGGTGATCCTTCACAGAACGGACCGTACCGGCCCAAGATCGGCTCCGCCACGATTAGTGTTTCGGCCGTGAACCTTGAGGTGCCAGAACTCGTCCGTCAAAGGGCCCAAGCCAATGGCGAAGCGGGTCGCGAATGGCTGGATGACTTGCCGGGCGTCCTGGCGGCCATCAGCGATCTTTGGGGCTTGCACCTCGAGGAGCCCTACGCCGGAGGAACCGCCGGATATGTGGTTCGGGCTACGGACATGTTGGGGATGCCATGCGTGCTCAAGGTGGCCATGGCACTAGACGCTGAGGAAGAGGACGCGTTTCATCGCAGCGTCGCCGTGCACAAACTGGTCGGGGGTCGGGGCTGTGCAAAGTTGTTGGCTCACGAGCCTTCGGTGCCAGCGCTGCTGATGGAGCAGCTGGGCCCGAACCTCGACGATTTGGCCTTCAACGTCCCTCAGATGCTCGACACGGTCACCCAAGCCCTCAAAGCTTTCTGGCGACCAAGAGGTGACGCTGAACTTGATCTTCCCACTGGAGCCGAGAAGGCGATGTGGCTAGCCGGGTTTATCGATACGGCCTGGTCTCAGCTGGAGGAACCGTGCAGCAAGGAGATCATCGCCCAGGCGCTTGACTACTGCGAACACCGCGCCGCAGCGTTCGATCCTGGCGGCGCTGTTCTCGTCCACGGCGATGCCCACGGCTGGAACACCGTGCAGGCAACCGATGGCCAATACAAATTGGTCGACCCCGAAGGTGTTTGGTCCGAACCAGCTCAAGACCTTGGTGTGCTCATGCGCGAATACAACGAGCCACTGTTGGCTGGCGATACCGCCCGCCTCACCAGAGCCCGAGCCGAGCATCTGGCGAACCTGGGTGACGTCGACCCCGAAGCCGTCTGGCAATGGGGCTTCATCGAGCGCGTCTCTACCGGGTTGGCCGGTTTGCGAGACTTCGATGGCGACGAAAGCCTGGCGTTCCTGGAGGTCGCGCAGCGCTGTCTTTCGTGCACCGCCTAACCCAGGGGCTGTCTAGCGAGGAGTCTGGCCGGTGACCTTTGGAACCTGAACGCCAACGATGTCGTACTCCTCACCAATGACGCTGTTCTTGGTCGACTCGTTGGTTATGTTCAGCTCGCCGCTGGGAAGCCGTCGCATACCCTCAACCACAAACCACCCTTTGGTGGCGTCTGGGTCACTGTTCATCACGTCACCCACGGCAAGATCGATCATCCGCATCTTGGCAATCTGCACTGTTGTGCGTTGCATACATGTACTCCTTCGTCCTCGGCTGCTTGTGCAGGCTCGAGCGATTCTGGAGACACTGTGTCGCCTCGTCATCGCATCTATCGGCATGTTGCGGTGTGATGTGAGGGCAGCCAGAGCGTCATTACACAGTGTGCCCTATCGTGGCAGCGCAACCACAGAACACTGGGGTACATCGTGGCAGACCAACACACCGACGACTTTGATTTCTTCTCGCCCGCCTTCGGCGCCGAGCCGCAAACCCCGGAGGCATCGTGATGGGCTCCTACCCCAACGTCTTTCAGCCGCTGGACATTGCAGGCTGCACAATCCCAAACCGCATCGTGCGCACCGCCCACTCAACCGGTACCACCGGCGACGCCCTCATTGCGTACCATGAGGCCCGAGCCAAAGGCGGGGTCGGCTTGGCCATCATCGAGATAGCGGGCGTCACCAAGGCATCGCCCACGGCTATCCCTGTCTACTCGGACGCGGTGTTGCCTTGGTACGAAGAACTCGCCAGTCGCCTGCACGCGCACGGTACCAAAGTCTTCCAACAGCTTTGGCACGGGGGCGCCACCATGAACCGCGTCCCCGGCCGACCCATTGCCCCAAGCGCAATCCCAAATGTACACGTCGGTGTGACCCCCATGGCCATGACGCAAGGCATGATCGACGACACCGTCGAAGCCTTCGCCCACGCGGCACGTCGCGTGGAAGAAGGGGGCCTCGACGGCGTCGAGCTGCATGGCGCGCACGGCTACCTCATCGGACAGTT
>JAUIIS010000489.1 GCA_030431575.1 Acidimicrobiia bacterium
GGGTGCCGACGGCTTCGCGATCGCCGGGGCCGTTGTATTTGCCCAGGTAGCTGGCGTTCACCCAGGTGCTGAAGTCTGCGTCGGCAACGTTCCACCACACGCCACCATCGCTGGTGATGGTGCAACTGTCGAGACTGCCGTCGAAGTACACGCTGTAGTCCGCAGGGAACACGCCATCGACCGGCGCGTCGACGCCGGGGGCACTGTGTGCCACCAATCCGCCATCGGGGTCATCTGCTGGAATATCGACCACGATGTAGGAACCTTCGGGCCCTGCGGTGGCTTGGCTGCATGCCGATGTCGCTTCTTCGGCGGTGTCCGCGCCGTCGGCGTCACCGGAGTCGCCTTCAGCGCCTTCGTCTTCGTCTTCGTTTTCGTCTTCGCCGTCGGCTGGTGCTTCGGGTTCTGCTTCGGCGGTGGCTTCAGCTTCTGCAGTGGGTTCGTCGGTTTCGCTAGCCCCGTCGTCATCGCCCCCGCAGCCCGCGGCCACTAGGCCAAACACGGCCAACAGCAAAATGGCAAGCCGGATCCATCGCCCGCCGCTGTCTTCGGTGCCCGATGCTGCACCGTTGGCGAGCGGTCTGTTTGAGTGAGTGGTGGGAGACGTCGTTGTCACTGAGTGTCTATTCCTGCGAGTTCCGCGCCGACGCATGGTTGCGTTGATCGCTGGACCTGAAGCTAGCTGTCCGCGTAGAGCTACAGCCGCAATAGGTCGAGTGTTCTATCGGCAGGGCGTGGCCCCGACTTGATGCCCGTTGCAACGAGCCCCCTGAGTCGAGCCCTCCGACACGAGTCCCGGGCCGCCGGTGATGGCCTGGGCGTCGCGTGAGCGCACAGCACCTGGCACTACGCTCGGCGTCGTGGACAACGAACGCATCTACCTTTCGCCGCCCGATATGTCTGACGTCGAGCGCACCATGATGTTGGAGGCGTTCGACTCCAACTGGATTGCCCCGGTGGGTCCAGACTTGGCCGCGTTTGAGGCCGAGCTTGGCCGGTGGACCCAGCGCAGTCATGTGGCCGCGCTGTCGAGTGGCACCGCCGCATTGCACTTGGCGCTGCTGTTGTTGGGCGTTGGCCGCGACGACGAGGTGTTGGTTCCAACGTTCACGTTTGTGGCTACCGCTAACGCAGTGCTGCATGCCGGAGCCACCCCGGTCTTTGTGGATTCGAGCGACCAGGACTGGAACCTGTGCCCGGACCTGGTTAACGAGACGCTGGAACGCAAGGCCGCCTCGGGCAAGCTGCCAAAGGCAGTGATCGCTGTGGACCTCTATGGCCAGTGTGCCGACTATGCCCGGCTGGAGCCGATATGTGCGCGCTACGAGGTGCCCCTTGTGGCCGACAGTGCCGAAGCCCTCGGCGCTAGCCGTGACGGCAAGGCGGCGGGCTCTCAAGGCGTGCTTGCTGCGCTGAGCTTCAACGGCAACAAGATCATTACCACCGGAGGAGGGGGAGCGTTGCTGGCCAACGATGAGGCGTTGGTTTCCCGTGCTCGCCATTTGGCCACCCAAGCCCGCGAGCCTGCCCCGCACTATCAACACGTGGAACCAGGCTTCAACTACCGGTTGTCTAATTTGCTTGCTGCCCTTGGCCGGGGCCGCACTGTTCGCGGTCTACCAGATCCTGACGAAGATCCTGGGTCGGGTCGAGCAGACCGATACCATCATGCTCTATACGGGCTGGGTCGGGCTGGTGCTGACCAGTTTTCTCGGGCCGGTCTACTGGGTCGATCCGGACCCAATGGGATGGGGGCTGTTGGTCCTGGCGGGGCTGATGGGAGTCACCGCGCATCTGCTGCTGATTCAGGCGCTCGCGATCGCCGAGGCCAGTGTGCTGCAGCCGTTCAACTACTCGCTTCTGGTCTGGGCCTCGATGGTCGGCTTTCTAATCTTCGGG
>JAUIIS010000123.1 GCA_030431575.1 Acidimicrobiia bacterium
TGGTAAACTGACCCCCTCGCTCGCGCTGGAATGCGCGTTCCGAGACGTCGTGGCCAACGCTGTAGCCGGCGATATAGTCAAACACATCGGCTTCGGGGATGTATTGGGCCCGGCGACCGATGACGACGACGAGCTCGGCCTCGTAGTCGGTGGTTTCGCCGCCCAAGGGAATGTCATTGGTGGGTCCGGTGATGCAGCTTGAGAACTTCGCGAAGACCAAGGGTCGCTTCGGGGCTTCCATGTTGGATTCGGCTACGTGAGACGCGTAGTCGAGGCCGATGCCAAAACAGCTTTGGGGGCGGGGGATGGGCGGGCCAAGAACAACGTCGTCGACCAAGCCTTCGGGGGTGCGGTCGGCCAGGCCGACGTCGAGTTGGTGCAGGGCCGCTGTGTTTCTGATGGCGGCCATCAGGTCGCTGTTGAGCTGGCCGCCGCTAGCGGCTTCGAGGTCGTGGTAGCTGTTGGCACTGATCAGGACCGCCCGACCGTCGATGTTCGCGAGCTTAAAAGTCATTGCTGGTTCCTCTGCGTGATGCCAGGAAGGAAGAGCCTCACCATGGCGTCGGCGTGGGCCTGTACTTGGTCGGGGTCAGTTGGGTCGGTAGCGAAAAGGAGGCGCGCTTCGGGGGCGTTGGCGTAGACGAGAGCAGATGCGCCAAGGACGGTGTGATAGACGAGGTCGCTGGGTACGTCGGCTGCAATGCCCGCAGCTACAGCGTGTTCCCATGCGGATCGCAGTTGTTGGCTGCGTGTACGTAGGTGGGTGTCGACGAGCCAAGCTAATCGGGGGCCGGGGTTTGCGCCCTCATGAATGAGGATCTGGTTTAGCTCGGGACGTCGAGAGCCAAACGTGACCAGCACTCGAATTGTGGTTTCCATTGCGACGTCGCTGGCCTGGCTGGGCTCGCTAAGGAGGTCGTCGAGCTCCGACAGCAGCTGCTCGAGCGCAGCCCGCCACAGGTTCTCCTTGTTGTCGAAGTGGTAGTTGATTTGGGGTTGGTGGGCCCCTGCGCCTTCGGCTATCGCCCGTGTAGAGGCCCCTTCGAACCCATGCGTGGCGAACTGGGTAATCGCGGACTGCACCAACCGCGCTCGCAGTTGGGCGCGGCTGTGGTCGCGGCTTGCGGGTAAGGCGCGTTCATCGGTGGGAGCGGTAGCGGGTGTTGACAAGGTCATTATCGAACGATAATACTGTTATCGTCCGATAACGTCAACGTGGCTCCATCGGGTTGGGAGTAACGCAATGACCGCGAGCACGACAACACCAAGCAACGCCCCCACCGAATCGACCATGATCAAACCCGCGAAGATGGCGCACTTCGTGTTGCGCTCACCGCAGCCCGCCCAGGTCGTGGCCTGGTGGCAAGAAGTCCTCGGGGCCCGAATCGTCCACAGCAACGACATTCTCACCTTCATCACCTACGACGACGAACACCATCGCATCGCCGTCGTGGCCAATCCAAAACTGGGAGACCAAGGCTCCAAGCACGCCGGCCTCGAACACGTCGCCTATACGTACGCGTCGCTCGAAGACCTCGTCCTCACCTACCAACGGCTCCGAGAAAGCGGTATTACGCCGGTCTGGACTATCAACCACGGCATGACGCTGTCGCTCTACTACGCCGACCCCGACGGCAACCAGTGCGAGCTACAGGTAGACCTCATCACCCCAGCCCAAGCCGATGCCTTCATGAAGTCGCCCGAGTTCGCCGAAAACCCGCTTGGCATCACCTTTGACCCCGAAGACATGCTGGCCGACTATCTAGCCGACCGTCCTATCGCGGCGGTTGGCCTCTACGGTCCGCAATGAACGACGTCCTCGTCGTGGGCTGCGGCCCCGTAGGTGTCCAGACCGCCATTCGTTGTGCACAACGCGGCCTGTCCGTGTTGGCTATCGATCGATCCCACGACATCTTCCCGCTGCCCCGAGCTATAGGTATGGACGAGGAGATCCAGCGCGCCGTGCACCTGGCCGGTGCTGGGGAAGCGTTGATGCGCTGTTCGTCGCCCATCGGCGGCGCCGAGTTCCTGGACGCCGAAGGAGAGCGGGTCATTGGATTCGACAGCCCCATCGGCGCCACCGGCCCTACTGGCTACCCGCCCATGGTCATGTTCGAACAACCCGAGTTCGAAGCAGGGTTGCGCGACGCCGCCGTGAGGGCCGGGGTGGAGTTTCGATTCGGTCTTACTGCCACCGCGGTCCACCAGTCCAGTGACGGCCAGTCGGTCGCCCTGGATGTGGCCGCCGGAGCCGGAACGCAGGAAACGCTCAGTGCCCGCTGGTGCGTCGCTGCCGACGGAGGGTCAAGCACTATGCGACGCGCCATCGGCGCCCGCCTGACCGACCTTGGGTTCGACCAAGAATGGCTGGTCCTCGACGCAACAGCCTTGCCGGGTTGCCCACCCCTGTCACGTTTGGCACAGCAGTACTGCGACCCAGAACGGGTCGTCACCCTCGTGCCCGGGCATGGCACCCGGCGCCGCTGGGAATTTCAGTTCCGCCCGGGCGAAACAGCCGACGAGATGCTTCAACCGGAACGCATCTACGACCTGCTTCAACCATGGGTAGAGCCTCATCACGTCAGCATCGACCGAACGGCGGTCTACCGGTTTCACGCGGTGGTTGCAGAGAACATGCGCCACGGCTCGGTTTTCTTGGCTGGCGATGCCGCCCACCAGATGCCCCCATTCAATGGCCAAGGCATGAATTCAGGCTTACGCGACGCTGAGAACCTTTCCTGGAAGCTTGCCGCCGTTGCACATGGTCAGGCTGGCCCAGGTCTGCTCGACACGTACGACGCCGAGAGACGGCCACACGCAACTGCCCAAGTCGCGCACTCCGCCGACGCCGGCCGGCTGATCGACGCCCTGGCTGCTGGCGAGTCAGCTTCAACCGCTGCCGGCTACGGCGGCGGCAGGCCGTTCCCGCACCTCGAACACGGCATGGTGCTTGGCGAACACCCCATGGCTGGCCGTCCCGTACCCCAACTCAGTATCGGCGACGTCGCCATACCCGACCAGCAGCTTGGCCTTGGGTTTGCCGTCGTGTCAGCACCGACGAATCCGCCGGGTGCCCATGCCCGAGCGTGGTGGGCAAAGCAGGGTGCAACCTTTGTGGAGGCAGACCGAGCTGGCGACTTCGCCGACCTTGAGGCCAACTCAGTCACCCTTGTCGTGCGTCCCGACCGCTACGTTGCCGCAGTTTCAGACGAACTCGATGCCACTACGCGATGGGCTGCTGAGCAACTTGACCTTGGGCCGCCAGCGCTCGGCTCCACCTGAGTTAGCCAGCACGGGCGCCGTCTCGGTGCCGGTCGGCCGTTCTCGGACCGGGCACAGATAGGTTTCCAGGCATGATTCGACTAGGTATCGACGTTGGTGGGTCCGGCACCAAGGGCGCACTTGTAGACCTCGACACGGGCGAGCTCTCGAGTGATCGGCTCAGGCTCGAGACGCCCGCAGACTTCGGTTTCGATGGTGTGGTGGCAGCGGTGAGCGAGATTATCGGCAACTTCGCTAGCGATGGCCCCATTGGCATTGGCTTCCCGTCGGTCGTTGTGCGAGGTGTCGTCAAGAGCCCCCCGACTGCGCACGAGGTCGGGGGCTGGGTCGGGAGAGATCTCTCAGCGGCCGTTGCCGACAAGGTTCAGCGCGACATCGTGGTGCTCAATGACGCCGATGCTGCCGCAACGGCCGAACGAAACTTCGGTGCCGGCCAGAACCGCGACGGTGTTGTCATGGTGTTCACGTTGGGCACCGGGGTGGGCAGCGCGCTGTTCATCGACGGCAAACTCGTCCCCAACACCGAGCTGGGCAAACTCTTCCTCGCCGACGAACCCGACGTTTCAGAGAACTATGTTGCTAGCCGGGCCCGCGACGAAGACGGCATCAGTTGGGACCAGTACGGCCAAAGACTCAACGAGTACTTCCAGCACGTGCAACGCCTGTTCACGCCGGACCTCATCATCGTGGGCGGCGGCGTGTCAAAGAAGCACGAGAAGTTCCTGCACCACGTCAACATCGACGCCGAGATCGTCCCGGCCCAGCTACGTAATCACGCGGGCATCGTGGGGGCCGCACAGAGCGCGGTCAACACATTGGGGTAACGCCCACCCAACAACGCCAGTCTTCACCATGTTGCCCAAGATCAAGGGCACGGGATTAGGTGATCTCCTACAGTGACAGGGTTCAATCTTGGAGGAACGAATGCCACTTGGTGACGAAGTTATGCGCTCGATGGGTGCAACCCTGGATGTGCCTACATTCGATGAGACCGCCTTCACCCGGCCCGTGCCGTTGAGCGAAGCCACCGTGGCCATCGTGACGTCGGCGGCGCTGCATCGCCCGGACGACGAAGCCTTTGGCAATGCCGACACTAGCTACCGGGTCATCGATCGAACTGACCGTCAGCTGGTGCTGGGCCACTGGAGCCCCAACTTCGACCGCAGCGGTTTCACCATGGACATCAATGTCGTCTTGCCTCTGGACCGTCTTGAGGAAATGGCGGCCGACGGCACTATTGGTGCAGTGGCACCAAGACACTATTCATTTGCAGGGAACCAGCCAGACGACGTCGAGACCATACGGCTCGACTCTGGTCCCGCCGCCGCGGCCCAGCTCAAAGCCGACGGCGTCGACGTCGTGCTGCTCACCCCCGTTTGACCGCTCTGTACGCGCACCGTGGGTGTGCTTGGACACGTACTCGAAGCCGCAGGGCTGGCAACCGTGGCGTTGGCGTCACAGCGCCCTGTCATGGAAAAACTCGCGCCGCCTCGGGCGCTCTATTGCGAGTTTCCGCTTGGCCGTCCCCTCGGGCGGCCCAACGATGCTGCCTTTCAACGCGACGTGTTAGCTAAGGCGTTTGCTTTGCTTGAGGCCGAAGAAGGCCCGGTGCTGGGCGATTATCCCGAAGCGATTCATTCAGACGAAGCACCGGTGTCGTGCGTGATCCCCGCGGCGTTCGACTCGTCGTTGCACCCAGCCGTGGCAGAAGCGTCGGGTATTCGCAAGGCCTACGACCGTACCCTCGCCAAGCGAGGGGTGACTTCGGTGGGTCGATCCATTGGCCCAGACGAGATTGGCGGCGCGCTAGAAGTGCTTGTGTCCATCGCCGACGGCGCCGACTGGAAGACCGCTGGAATCCCGGGCAAGAACACGACTGCGCTCATTCACGACATTCGCACCTACTACGAAGAGGCAGCGCTTGAGCTTGTCGACACCCCCGATCCCCAGGGTCGAGCCCTCGAATCGTGGTTCTACGAAACCACCGAAGCCGGCAAGTTGGTGATGGCAGCACGCACAGCCATGAAGGACCAAGACGCTCCTTTCCCGGCGTGGTTCTACATGGCTCCGGGTCAACGCTGAACCAACCCGTGACCGAGCCCGCAGCCGACGAGCACCTTGATCTCGACGATCGTATCGCCGCGGCTAAAGCCATGAACCGGCTGTCGCATGCCTTGGTTCGTCACCGGGCCGACCCCCGGGTCCTGCGCACCATCGCCGTCGAAGCCGAGCGTCTCGCCGAAGCGCTGGAGCACGAGCCTGTTCGAGAACGCAGGGTCGAGCTCGTCAGCTCGCCCCGCTTCGAAGAAGCGCTCAAGAATGGGCCAGCGATTCTGCGCGCCGAAGGCGCGTTTGTCGACATGTTCGACGATTCGCCAGTGTCGGGGTCAGCGAACCCGTTGAACATGGGTCTCAAGGTGGCCCGTGACGGCGACGAAGCCGTGGGCCGCATCACGCTGGGCCCCGGTTGGCAAGGAGCACCAGAACGAGCGCATGGCGGCATCGTGGCTGCCGTTGTCGACGAGGTACTTGGCGCCATGCTTCCCATTCTCGAAACCGTCGCATTCACCGGTGAGCTCACGTGCCGCTATGCGGGCCCGATGCCCGTCGGGGTCGAGACCGAGTTCCGGGCCCGCTCTGTTGGCCGCGAGGGCAGAAAGCTCTATCTGGAGTGCGTTGGGTCTAGCGATGCCGGAGAGTTTGTGAGAGCCCGCGCCACCTTCATCAGCATCGATCTGCAGCAGTTCCAGGCGGGCACCGCCTAGCGACTGTTCACTATTCGCCGACAAGCCCGTCGATGGCTTCTCGGAGGTAGTCGGCGTGGCCGCAGTGGCGTCCGTACTCCTCGACCATGTGCACCAGAATCCAGCGCAGACTGGGGGCGGTGCCGTCTGGCCAAGAGCGGACCGCTGGCTGGTCGAGACCACCCCTGCTGAGCGCTTCGTCCAACAGCGTGCGAGAGTTCACGATCGAGTCCTCCCATAGCCCTACTAGCTCTGCGGGTGAGTCGTCGATGGCCGAATGCCAGTCCCAGTCACGGTCGGCACCCCAGTCCACTGAATCCCATGGCGGCACTGGAGGGTTTCCAGCAAGCGCGTCGTTGAACCAGCTGCTTTCGACATACGCGAGATGCTTCAACAACCCACCCAAGGTCATCTCCGACGGTGGGACCGAGACGTTCAGCTGCTCCCGGTCCAGACCAGCAGTCTTCCAGCGGATGGTGGCCCGGAGGAATTCCAAGAACCCAACCAAAGTGTCCAGCTCGCCACCTCCGTGTGGGGGTTCTGGACGGCCGTGTTCGTCAATTATCTCGCTCAACCAAACTCCTGGTCTTTGCCGACGAGGCGACCTTAGGGCACCTATCGGCGCTGCACACTATGTTTATTCGACGGGGCGCCGCCGGCGCCGAAGGCACTGAGGAGACGCAATGGCACTGGACCCAGGCCCCATGTACGTGGTCAACAATGCCTTTGCCACCAAAGAGGAAGCGCTGGCAGATCTCGCCGCCGAGGGGCTGTGGCCAACGACCTATGTTTCTGAGCGGGGCGAAGAGCTGCCGCTGCACTGGCACGACGTCGACAACTGCGGCTACGTGGTCGAAGGTCGCGGTTACGTGCTGAACGAGTCCGGCCAGCGTGTTGAGCTTGGCCCCGGGGACAAGCTGGTCTTACCCGCAGGGGCAGTGCACGCCGAAGGCGAGATGACCGAGCGCATGGTGTGGATTGTGGGCATCTCCCGGCCCGCCAACCTGATGGATGCGCTGCTACCGCTGCGGGACCCAGCAAGCAGCCCGTTAGTCCACTAGCAAGGGCGGCGAGCGGGTTTCTTAGGTCCAGGTGAGGAAGAGGCTGCCGCCGCGCTGCTCGGTGGTGGGCGCCGCGGATAAGTCCGCGCAGTCGGGTTGAAGGCTGGCGCCGGTGGTTGCATCGAACCTGTAGCCATGCCAGGGGCATTGCACTGTTCCCGACGCGTCCACACTGGCCAAGTCCAGCGGACCGAGACGGTGCGGACATACCGCGCTGTGCGCGATCCACGTCCCGTCCAAACAGCGCACCACTACGTCACCGAGTGGTGTCGCCACCAGGTTCGGCCCGGTCCGGTCCAGCTCGTCAACGGGACCCACGGCCACCTGATCCGGGGCGGTTTTGGTGTCTCGCAGCGCTTTCGCTCGGTCAAGCCCGCGCTGGCGGCCCACCATGAGGTCCTCGTCCTCGTCGTAGAGCCGGGCGTAGGTCTTGCGAAGCGAGGCCAGAACTGCTGCGCAGTCATCGTCACTAGGCGCTGGCTCTGGCAGGTAGAACCGGACGTCAACCTCGATCTGGTCTTCAGCGATGGAGGTGGCTTGGGTATGGATCTGCGCTCCAGCGCTAGACCCAACGAAAATGGTGGTGGCCCAATAGTTGCGTTTGGTGTCGACCAGCAGGTCAAAGACCTGCGAGCCTCCGCCGCGGGGGATACCGGTCTTTGCACGCCAGCCCCAGGTACCGCTGTCGACAAGCTCGATATCCGCAAACGAGCTGGGGTGTACGTAAGGGAGGTGTTCCCAGTCGTAGGCGTTCTCCATCATCCGGGCCATGTTGACCGGCAGCCGACGCACGTAGTTGCCTAGGTAGTGCAGGGCGGGGATGGCGTCGTAGTCGATGGTGTTGGGCCGTCTTCCACAGAGCTCGCGCTCTTCGGCGGTCAGCACCACAAGCCCTAGCGGTCGTCGAGTGACTGCATGAGTCCGGTATTGGGCGGCTGGCTGCCTTCGAGGGTGGCGACATAGGCGGCTTCAAGATCGTCTTGGCCCGCTCCCCACGCAACATTTAGCCACGTGTCGGCGAAGTCCACGTATTTGTCCCATTGCTCGCCCATCTGCTCCATCAAGACACCGGGCCCGAGTTCGGCGTTGCGTTTCTCGATCTGGCCGGGGGCGAAGAACATCTCTGGTGTTGGTCCTGGCAGGTCAGTCGGCGCATCGAAGGAAAGGTCTTCCCAGTGGCTGGCGCCAACGGCCATGGAGTACTTGAGGTTGTCGCCAAAGTGGCCGTGGACACTGGCCCGAACTTCGGCGCTGCCTGCCATGTCAACAACCACGCTGGCACGGTCGCCGTCGAGGCTGGCGACGTTGTCGTAGGTGATCACTTGGTCATAGCAGCCCAATCCTTCAACGAACTCTTGGTTGCGTGCTGAAGTGATGCCGACGGCATGGGTGCCGCGTTGTTGCAGGCAGAAGCCCAGTGCGATCGAGGTCTTGGATGACGCGCTGGTTACCAGGGTCGAGTCCGCACCGAAGTAGCCGTTGTCTTCCAGAAGGTCCTCGGCCAGGTACGAGGTCAAGAAAAGGCCGCGCAACAACGCCACCTTTGCTTCGTGCTCGGGCTTGTGGTTGGGATCGTTGGTGAGGTTGGTGAACTGCCGATAGGCCGGCGCGTGCGGGTTGCGATGCTCGCCAGCGTCCCACATGCCGTCCTTGGTGGGGGTTGCCAACAGCACATGCTCGGATGCCATGGGGTAGAAGCCGAAGTAGCGGTCGCCCTCGACAAGATCAGGGTTGGCCGACTCGATGATCTCGCCATAGCCCATGGCCGGAATGTGGCCCCAGGGCAGCTCGGTTGGGAAGAACTCCCAGTAGCCAAGTGGCGCTCCTGCCGCAGCGTAGGTGATGTTGTTTGCGGTCAATGCAAACGATTCGACCTTCATACGCACCTCGCCTGGCGCAAGCTCACGGTGCTCGTGCTCAGCGATACGTCGCTCTCGAATGCTGGTGCGGTTGACCTGGAAGCTGATGCTCATGGCCGCAGCATAGTGACAGCACTGGCAAGGCTGCCTTGCATAGTGGTTTAGTGCCCCAGCCGAGTTGGCCGCCTGGGCGAGCCTGCGTGATCTGGCGTAAAGTCGGCGTCGCAACGGTTGTTGGCCGCCTTCTCGCCAACAGCCACACGTCGCTCAAACAACCGAGCTCGCTCAACAACTCGCTCAACCAACAATGCACGGGGGTGCACCCATGACCGGTATGCCGGCAACGGTCGACATGTTCGACCTCAGAATGTCCGACAAAGCTAAGCCGCTCTTCGAAGCAGTCAAGAAGTTCATCGCCGAAGAGGTCGAGCCCAACACAGCCGAGTTCTTCCGCCTGGGTGAAGACCGGGCCGATCGCTGGGGTTATGGCGAAGGGCAGCTCGAACTTCTCGACTCCATCAAGGCGAAGGCCAAAGAACAGGGCCTCTGGAACTTCTTCCTGCCAAACGCCGAAACAGGCGAAGGCCTCTCCAACCTCGATTACGCCTACATCGCAACCGAGTTGGGCAAGAACCCCATTGCGTCAGAGTGCCTCAACTGCGCTGCCCCAGACACGGGCAACATGGAAGTCCTCGAACGCGTTGGCACGCCTGAGCAGAAAGAGCAATGGCTCAAACCGCTCCTAGCCGGAGAAATCCGCTCGGCCTATGCCATGACCGAGCCTGACATCCCCTCTTCTGACGCGAAGAACATCCGTTGCCAAGCGGTGCTCGATGGCGACGAATGGGTTATCAACGGAGAGAAGTACTACATCTCTGGCGCCGGCGATCCTCGCTGCAAGATCATGATCTGTATGGTCCAGACCAGCCCCGACGGCCCTCCACACCTTCGTCAAAGCCAGATCCTGGTCCCCACCGACCATCCCGGCGTGGAGATCCTTGGCCCAATGCATGTGTTCGGAAAAGACGACGCTCCACACGGCCACATGCACTTGCGCTTCACCGACTGCCGGGTGCCTAAGGAAAACATGCTGCTCGGCGAAGGCCGCGGCTTTGAGATTTCCCAGGTCCGTCTTGGCCCAGGTCGAATCCACCACTGCATGCGTTCCATTGGTGCCGCAGAGCGAGCACTCGAAC
>JAUIIS010000124.1 GCA_030431575.1 Acidimicrobiia bacterium
GGCCGCAACCGATCTCACCGTTTGGGCTGCAGCCGGACCCATGATCCTTACCGGAGATTCGGACCGGGCGCCGGTGAAGGTACCTGGTATCCAAGCGTTCGGTCACGCAGCCAGCGAAGCTGCCGTAGCCACCATTGCTGCGCTGTTGGAACGGGGCACCTCCGGCCTAGGCCAACACATCGACGTTTCGGCCCAGCAGTGCGCAGCCCAAGCAACGCAGTCCAACATGTTGGCCTCCGCTAACGGTGCGCAGGCAACGTCTCGCGAAGCGGGCGGCTTGATGGTTGGGGAAATCTTCATCCAGCTCCTGTGGCCATGCAAAGACGGCCACGTCTCGGTCACGTTCTTGTTCGGCTCAGCGCTTGGTCTGGCCACAATGCGGCTTATGGAGGTCATGTGCGACCAAGGGTTCTGTGACACCGAGATGAGAGACAAGGACTGGCTGGGGTACACAGAGCTGCTGTTTGGCGGGATCGAGCCGGTCGAAGAGTACGAACGTGCCAAATCATGTGTGGGTGCGTTCTGCATGGCGCACAGCAAAGCCGAGCTACTGGACCTCGCGCGTGACAAGAACCTATTGATTGCGCCGGTTAACAGCCTCGCTGATGTTGTGGCTATGCCGCAGCTTCAAGAACGCTCGTTCTGGGAGCAGGTAGACGGCGTGACCTACCCAGGGTCCATCGCCAAACCCTCGCGATCACCGCTCATGACGTTGGGTGCCGCGCCAGCCCTGGGTGCAGACAATGAGCGGCTGCTCAGCGAGCCGCCCCGTCTGCCCAGCGCTCCCGCCGCGGTCACTCCGGCTCCCACAGGCAAGCCACTGGCTGGGCTGAAGGTTCTGGACTTCATGTGGGTCATGGCGGGCCCCGCTGGAACTCGAGTGCTCGCAGACCTTGGTGCCACGGTGGTGCGCATCGAGTCGAGCACGAAGGCCGATGCTGCTCGAACGCTGGTGCCGTTCAAGAACGCCGAGCCTGGAACTGAAACGTCTTGCTTGTTCTCTAACCTCAACGCCGGCAAGCTCGGGATAACCGTGAACCCCGGTACCGACGAAGGTCGAGCGCTTATCGAAGACTTGGTGCGCTGGGCGGACGTGGTCACCGAGAGCTTCTCGCCCAAGGCCATGGCAGCATGGGGTTTGGATTACGGGTCGTTGGTCAAGATCAACCCCGACATCGTCATGCTGTCGAGCTGTCTCTTTGGCCAGACCGGCCCGCTCGCGATGTTCGCGGGGTACGGGACCATGGCGGCAGCAGTTGTGGGGTTCTTTGGGGTGACAGGTTGGCAAGACCGAGCTCCCTGCGGGCCTTTCGGTGCGTACACCGATTACGTCTCGCCACGCTTCGGCAACGCGGCACTGCTTGCGGCGCTGGATCACCAGCGGCGCACCGGTGAGGGCCAGTACATCGATTTCGCTCAAGCGGAAGGGTCCTTGCACCTGCTGGCCCCTGCCATCCTTGACTACACCGTGAACGGCCGGGTGCTCACCCCGCAAGGTAACGCCGACGCTGGGCATCACCCGCATGGGGCTTTCCCTAGCTCCGGCGATGATTGCTGGGTGGCGATTGCATGCGCTGACGATGCACAACGAGCTGCCCTTGCGAGTCTTGTTGGGGGACTGGACGAGGAAGCCATGGAGGCCTGGACATCCAGCCGTTCTGCAACGGAGGCCACAGACGAACTTCAAGCCGTTGGTGTCCCGAGCCATCCGGTCACAGACAGCGCTCAGTTCTGTGCAGACGAGCAACTGAACGCACGTGGCCACCTTCGTACGCTTGAACACCCCACAGTGGGGGAGATGGTCATCGAGGGGCCGCGGTTTGCGATGTCTCGCACCCCGGTGGGCACTGACGCCTTAGGGCCGACGCTGGGCCAACACGTTGAGGAAGTCCTCAAAGATGTTCTGGGCTACGACGAAGATCAGTTCGTTTCGCTCTTGGTGTCAGGCGCTCTGGAGTAGGCCAGCGGACACGACCAACGGCAACGATTGCTGACGCCGAGGCGCTACTAAAACGGGCTGAACCCAAGCCGGTTCCGCAGGCTGACGAGTTCGCCGGTATGGGTGACCACGTGGCCGTGTCCTTCCCAGGACAAGAACCAATAGCGAGGCTTGCCATCCCACATCGAATAGAGCCAGTCGAACTCGTCCTCGGGTGTGCCCAGGTTCTGCAGTACCCGCGTTGCGGGCGCAGCAACGGAGAGGGTGCTGAAGTCTGGACGCGTTTCCAACCAGTCGATGGTGGCGTCGAGCGTAGCCAGGGTGTAGGCGCACACGGCTTCAGGATCAAGGGTCTCCACGAGGTCTACATCGCTGCCCTCGGATAGGCCGCGGTAGAAGCGTTCGGTCATACCAACGTCATCTGCCCAGTTGTCCAGTACCTGTTCGGTGTTGCGCAGGACCGCGTTGATAGCGACATCGTGGTGCCGGCTGAGATGCCACAGCACGTAGAGCGGGGGGATTCCGCCGCCGTCTACTTCGCCGGTGAGTTTGTCGACCGGGATCAGGTTGATGACTCCGCCAGCTAGCCGTTGCCTCGCCGAAACGAGGTCCGCAAGAACCCACTCGTTGAGATCCATCTGCGCTAGCTCTTTTGGCGGAAGGAGTTCGGGAGATCTGCGGTTTCGAAGTTGGTGGGGATCTCGTTGGTGGTTACGTATTGATAGAGGGCCGTCTGGTAGATCGCGGTCAAGCTCGTAGTGATAACCACCAGCGCTGCCACGAACGGGACGGCCACGATGATGCCTGCGACTGGGCCAGCTACGGCCGCCACGAGCCCGCCAATGATGGCAATGGGAATGAACGCCAAGAACGACACCAAGCCGATGCCCGCCTGGCCGGCGAGGTTCTCGCCCCAGGTTTGTTTGAATAGCTCGGCCGAGCGTTTCAGCGTCTTTATGGGTCCAAGTGATTCGACAACCAGCACGGGGACGGCCAAGAACGTGACTACTCGAAAGGCCATACCTATAAAGCCCACAACGAACCGGCCCACGGCACCAGCGTTTTCTTCGATGGCACGCAGCACTGCGCCGACGGTCCAGCTGAATATGGCCCAGGGAACAATGACGCCCAGCCGGGAGCTGGCTGTCGCCAGCGCGGACGAGACCGTGGGGTCTCCGCCGGTGAGGCGTTCTCTGGCGCCGCCCACCATGGCGGCCTGGAAGTAGGTGGCCACGATGGAGAGCATTACACCGGCGATGACCAACAAGATCATGCCAGCGGGGCTGAGCTCGAAGTTTTCAAGACCCACAGAGCTGTCGTAGTCGACAATGAAGACAAGTCCGAGGAACAACCCGAGGACGACGAGAGCGACCAGAAACGAAAAAACCGGCAACGCCAGAAGCTCGCGATCGGCTTTGAGGGTGGCCCAAGAGGCTTTGGCGAGTTCTAGTGATCTGCGGAATCTTCCCACGGTGTTCTCCTGTGGTTGCCCTGAGTCGGTAAGCCCAGGCTAGTGGTCTTGGCGGAGCGATCAAGGATGGAGCGGCTAGCATCGCCGTTGTGACTAGGGCAATGATTGAACGCCGCCTCATCGAAAACGGGGGGCGCATGAAAGACGTGCGAGACAACCTCCGCGTCGCCGAGGAGCAGCTGCTCCATTTTGCATCCGAAGCCGACGACGCCCGGATCCGGGCGCTGGTCTCAGAAACTCCGATGTCGGGTAAAGAACATCGCGACGCTGATCGGCACGCAAAAGCTATGGAACGGCACCGCGACGAACTCGTAGCCGAGCTGGCTCGCCTTGAGGCAAACCAGGACCACCTGCTCGATCAGCTCAGCTCCCATGGAATCAACTAACGGCCGTCCGCCGGTGCGGATTGTGATCGCTGAAGACGAAGCTATCATCCGCCTCGATCTCAAAGAATCGCTTACCGACGAGGGCTACGAGGTCGTAGGCGAGACTGGTCGCGGCGACGAAGCGGTCGAACTGGTCCGAACCTTGTTGCCCGACGTTGCGATTCTCGACATCAAGATGCCCGGCACCGATGGCATCGCGGCGGCTCGCGAGATCAACAGCGACCGCCTCTGTGCGGTGCTGCTGTTGACGGCATTCAGCCAAAGAGATCTGATCCAGGAGGCTTCAGAAGCCGGGGCCTTGGCGTACCTGGTGAAGCCGTTTCAGCGCAGCGAGCTTGTTCCTGCAATCGAATTGGCGTTGGGCCGTTTCCGAGAGCTGAAGGCCATAGAGGGCGAAGCCGCCGACCTGCAAGAAAAGCTCGACACCCGCAAAGTTGTCGATCGCGCCAAAGGTCGGCTCATGGACAACCGGGGTATGACCGAATCTGAGGCCTACCGATTCTTGCAACAGGCCGCAATGGCCGATCGCTCGACAATGCGCATCGTGGCTCAGCGCGTGTTGGACGAACCCGCGAGCCACTAGCGACGGTGCCAGAGCCGCGACATGGTGTGGCTCGTTCATCGGCGAGAACGCGGGTTTGAGGCCTTGATGATGGGCCCGGGCGCGATAGCGTGCGCGTGTGGCAAAGGTGATGTTGATCGACGGTAACTCGCTGACCTATCGGGCGTTTTTTGCGCTTCCGACAGACATGGCTACAGCCAGCGGGCAGGTGACAAACGCTGTCTTTGGGTTCACCTCAATGCTCATCAACTTGATGCGCGATCACCAGCCAGATCGCATCGCGGTCAGTTTCGATCTCCCCAAGCCAACATTCCGCCACGAGCGCATCCCCACCTACAAGGCGGGCCGGAAGGAAACTCCTGACATTCTCCGGCAGCAAATGGGGCTGGTCCGTCAAGTCATCGAGACTCTGGACATCCCTATCATCGAAGCCGAAGGTTTTGAGGCCGACGACATCTTGGCCACGCTGGCCACCGAGGGTCGCGACGCCGGACACGAAGTCATCGTGGTTTCGGGTGACCGCGACGTGTACCAGCTGGTGGAGGACCCAGGCATCAAGGTGTTGTACAACAAGCGCGGTGTGTCGGACTATGCCCTCTATGACGAGGCCGGAATCCTTGATCGCACCGGGGTGGCCCCTTCTGACTACGTCATCTACGCGGCCATGCGTGGAGACAAATCCGACAACCTGCCCGGCGTTGCCGGTGTTGGCGAAAAAACAGCCGCAAAACTGGTCAACAAGTACAAGTCTGTCGACGGCATTTTCGAGGCCGTCGACGAGCAGACCCCAAAGCTGAGAGAAAATCTGTCTGAGGCCGAAGAGCAGGTCCGTCTGAACGCCGAAGTAATGGTTCTGCTCCGCGATGTTCCTCTTGACGTCGGCGTCGACGATCTCACCCCAGGTGAAGTCGATGCCGACGAGCTGCGCAAGCTTTTCGATTTTCTTGAGTTCCGGACCTTGTATGACCGCCTGGCCGAAGTGCTTGACGCCGATCTCGGCGCCCCAGCTTCGAACACCGAGGTGTTGGAAGCCGAGTGGGCTGCTATCGAGACTGTCGACGAGGCAGTGGCTTTGCTTGAGGCCGAAGCCAACGGTGAGGGCCTTCTCTCGGTTGCTCCGGCCTGGGTAGGTGCAAAGGAAGGCGTGCAACTCGAGGGACTCGCCCTGGTAACCAACGCCGATTTGGGTGAGGTTGCTTGGCTTGCCGAGGGCGTTGTCAATGCTGCGGGAACGATCAAAGCCATGCAGGCGCTCTTCAGCAGCAGCCGGGGTTTGGCGGGGCACAACACCAAGCCCCTTGTTCGGTATTTCTTTGGTAAAGGCATCGGGGTAAACGACCTGGCGCTTGACACCCAGCTCGGCGCGTACCTACTTGACCCCGCAGAATCTCGCTACGAACTCGACGAGTTGCTGCAGCGTTATGCCCAATTCGAGATGCCCACCGATACCGCAGCGGCCGAAGGCCAGCTCGATCTCGATGGCACCGCAACTGAGGTAGGCCAGATTGCGTCCCGTCAGGCCTTGGCCGTCGCCAAGCTGGCTGGTCCAATGCTCGAAGCACTCGATGCGCAGGGGCTGCGATCGCTCAACGACGAGATCGAAGTACCTCTGGTCAAAGTGCTGGCCAAGATGGAGCATCTCGGGGTCGGGGTCGACGTGGCCCGCTTGACTGAGCTGCGTGACGAATTGTCGTCGGAAGCCGAACGACTTCGGGGCCTGGTTGTCGAGGATGCTGGCGTGGACTTCAACGTGAACTCGACCAAACAGCTTCGCGAGGTGCTCTTCGAGAACCTGGGGTTGACACCGCAGAAGAAAACCAAGACCGGCTATTCCACCGATGCACAAACGCTCGAGAAGATGCGCGGTGAGCACCCCATTGTCGACCATCTTCTTGAGTACCGCGAAGTCGAGAAGCTTCGGAGCACCTACGGCGAGGGTTTGTTGGCCGAAGTCGGCGAGGGCGACCGAATCCGAGCGACCTTCAACCAGACTGTGGCCCGGACCGGGCGACTGAGTTCGGACCAGCCAAACCTGCACAACATCCCGGTGCGTTCCGAAACGGGTCGCGTGTTTCGCGAGGCTTTCGTTGCCGGCGCGGGCTACGAGCTTCTCGTCGCCGACTACAACCAGATCGAGCTGCGCTGCATTGCTCACCTTGCCGAGGATCCGGGGTTGATCTCGGCGTTCGAAGCCGGAGACGACATCCACACCGCGACAGCCTCACGGGTGTTCGCGGTGGCCCCCGAGGATGTGACCACCGAGTACCGGTCGAAGGCCAAGATGGTCAGCTACGGCTTGGCGTACGGCATGGAGGCGTACGGCCTTGGACAACGCCTCAACATCCCAACCGGCGAGGCCGCCGAGATTCTCGATGCGTATTTCGAGGCCTTCCCAGCGGTGAAGCAATACATGGACGACACCGTGGCTGAGGCCCGCGAGCGGGGCTACACCGAGACCCTGTTCGGCCGCCGCCGGCAAATCCCCGAGCTTGCCTCAAGTAACTTCCGCATCCGCCAGGCTGGCGAGCGCCAGGCAATGAACGCCGGTATTCAGGGTCTGGCCGCAGATATTTTCAAGGTGGCCTTGGTGAACCTCGATAAGGCACTCGAATCCAAAGAACTTGCGTCTCGGGTGATCTTGCAGGTGCACGACGAAGTCATTCTCGAGGTGCCGCCTGCGGAGATGGACGAAGTGCACCAGTTGACCATCGACGTCATGGGCGAGGCTTTTGATCTGCGGGTACCCCTGGAGGTCAACATCTCCACTGGTCATTCTTGGGCGGACGCAAAATAGTCCGCTTGCCCGGCCGCTATGAAGCGGCAGCCACACGGACACCGTTGCTTCTTCCTAAGACGGCACCGTCGGCGGTAATCGCTTCCAGGTAGTACGTGACGCGTACGCGCTCCAGGCGCTCGACCGTGACGTTTGTCCGTGCGGGTCCAAAGCGTTGCGCTACTCGTTCTGTTTCTCCTCGGCTGATGACTAGTCGCCAGGCGGCTACGTCGTCGCCTGGCTCGGCAGTCCACGTAAGCCGAGCCCGCCCGTCGGCGAGGTAGCGCCGGCTTAGCGAGACCACCGCTGTTGGCGAAGTTGTTTCTGGTGTGGGTGTTGCCTCAATCTCAGGAGGCGTGGGGGTGGGCGTTGCTGTGGATGTAGGCGTGGGGTCTCGTGGCGCTTCTGTGTCCGGCTGGGGCGGGGTCGGCTCGGTTGCTGGGGGCAGCGTGGGCGCCGCCGCGTCGGCTCGAGGCAGCGGCGTTGATGGCGTTGAAGCGGTCGCGGTTGGTTGGCCTGTGTCTTCCGGTGGCGCGGGGTTACTTGCTGCTGCGGCTGTTGGTGTTGGGTTCGGGGTGGTTGTGGGCGAAGCCGTCGGCGTGGGGCTAGGGGAGGGGGTGGGATCGACCCTTGGCGTTTCGGCCGGGGCGACGGTGCCCTGGTCGCCGAGGCTGTTGATCCCGGCGAGCCCAATGCCAGCGACGATCAAGATGGCGGCCAGGACTATTGCGGGGCGGAAGAGGCGAGGGGACTTGTCGATGGTCTCGGTAGAAGCGAAGTAGGCGGCCGAACGCAGGTCGGCTTCGAGTCGCTCGGCGAAGACTGGGTCCGGTTGAGGCGCGGTCTCGTTGCCCCAGGCTTCGAGTTTGGCTTTGTGATCGTCATTCATGGTCTTGCCATTCGAAGTCTGGGTCGGTCTCTAACGACTTCCTGAGTGCTGTGGTGGCCCGACTAAGCACGACCGAGTAGGCGGGTCTGGTTAGCCCCATGGCTTGAGCGGCTTCCTGAGGGGAGAGATCGGCTAGGTAACGCAGGGCTACCGCACGTTGGTATCGGGGGTTGAGGGAGTCGAGCGCCTTTCGGAGCGCGCTGTGGTCGTTGGTGAGGTGGTTGAGTTGCTCGTCTTCGAGCGATGTGGCTGAGGTGTGCATCGTGGCCATCGCTCGTTGGCCCCGGTCGGTCTTGGGGCGCATTTCACGCCGGTGGTGGCTGACGGACTCGTTGGCGGCGATTCTGTACAGCCACGGGGCTATGCCCCCTTTGCGCCATCTAAAGCGGTTGATGCCTTTCAGGGCGGCTTCGAAGGTGGATGAGCACACGTCCTCGGCTGCGGCTGCGCTGCCAGTTCGACGCCATGCGAACGCGTAGATACGTGGAAGGTAGTGCTGGTACAACTCGGCGAACGCATTGATGTCCACCTTTGCCAGCTCAACGAGTGAACGTTCGTTGGCCAATGCGGCGCTGCTAGCGACGGTCCCTGGGTCACTTGCTCCGTCTTGGGCGTCACAAGGCGCGGCGGGGCTTGGGTCTTGCCCAGCCTGATCGCCGTGTGTCATGGCAACCAGAGTGGCCGAGTCTTCGCTGGCAAAGGTGGACACAGTTAGGTGAACGCTGGCGCTAGAGCCTGACCTTTATGATCCCCGAGCGACCAATGATGTGGCCCTCAGCATCTAAGGCGAGGACTGCGTACACAACCCGCTTGGCATCAGCGGAAACGGTGTTGGTGTAGGACAGCTGGTCGGTGTCAAGTTCCGCCACGAGCTCGCGATGATTGCCGCGAACGCGATGCCAAAGCTGATAGGAGTCGACGTCTTCGCTTGTGGCTGCGTCCCACGCACAGGTGATGGAGACGTCTTCAGCGCCAGTAACAGCATCGGTCGCTGTGTCGGTGGCGCACTCGAGTGACAGCCGCTCGAAGTCTTCGCCGGGGATGAACGCCTTGTTCCAGCGACTGCGTTGGATGCGCTTGCCCGAGTCGTTGAGGACAACGACGCGGTAGCGGTAGCGGGTGCCGAACTCGACGTCGGTGTCTGTGAACGACGTGGTGGAGGTGTCGCCTCGGTAGGCAATGACACGCTCGCCCCCGCCCCTGCGCACGATCTTGTATGCGGCTGCATTGGCCTTGGTGCTTTCGGTCCAGGTGCAGTCGACTTCGGGAGCTCCAGTCAACTCATTGATGCTCCCGTGGCACCTGATCTTTGGCTTCTTGTGCCGCACAGGCGTGTTGCTCTCGGTATTGGTGCTGTCGGTAGCTTCGACAGCGCTTGCCGCCGGGACGAGGAACGTGCCAGCCAACAAGATCGCTGCCAGCAACGTCGCCGAGCATCGGGTAATGGTTCTACGCATGGAGGGTCCTTGTGATGTTGAGGGTTTGTTGTCTCCCACAAGACACAACGGCGAACTCGGCCAGACGTTGCAGTTCGCGGCAAGGAATGTCGTGAGGCACAGAACGCCGGCCCGCGTTCGTGGCTCGACAGGCGACAGTGCGCAGGTGCCTGCCGAATCCGGGCCATGGCATGTGACCATGATCTCGGCAGCCGGCTAGGTGCCCTACAGCGCAAAAGCGGCCGAGGTGGGTATCGGCTTAGTCGATACCCACCTCGTGGTGCTTGCTGCGGTTTTGGGGTCCGACTGCAGGGACCCGCTCGCTGGCGCTGGAGCTAAGAACCTAGCCAGACGTTGATCTTCTTGGACTTGCCGATGCGGCGTCCGTCTTCGTCAAGGGTCCGAAGCCGGTACTTGGCCTTGTCGACGCCTTCGGGAACCTCATCTTCGAACCGCAGGTTATTGATGGTGTCACCTTGGGCGATGACCTCGCGCTTTTGCCCTGGGACCTTGCGCAGGAGCTGGTACGTGGCTACGTCGTTGTAGTCGGCCTCTGACCACTCGCAGACAACGGTCTCACCCGCGCTTTCTTCTTCTTCTTCTTCTTCTTCTTCTTCTTCTTCTTCTTCTTCTTCGGTTATCTCGGT
>JAUIIS010000003.1 GCA_030431575.1 Acidimicrobiia bacterium
CCGGTTCAAAGGTCACGGTGTACGTTCGCCGCTGGCACAACGACTTACCCACTGAGGTGCAGGTCGAGCCTGGTGTACGCGTCGTGCACGTTCGTGCAGGCGATGTTGGTCTGGCCAAAGAAGACCTTCCCGACGCCGTAGATGAGTACACCAGCGGCGTGCGAGCCGATATCGAGCGCAGCGGCGGCGCAAACATCATCCACGCGAATTATTGGCTCTCCGGAGTTGCAGGCCACGCACTAAAGCACCAGCTCAACCTTCCACTTGTCACTACGTTTCATACGTTGGCGCGAGTCAAAGCCGAAACAGGTGACGCCGAACCTCAGCGACGTATCGACGCGGAGATTGAGGTCATCAACTGCAGCGACGTGATCACGGCCAACAGCCTGGCCGAGGCCCAGCAGCTTCAGCGCTACTACAGTGCACCGGCCGAGCGCATCAAGGAGATTCCGCCAGGCACTGAGCACGCCTTCTTTTCACCGGGCGACCAGACGGCGGCTCGTCGAGCGCTCGGGCTTGGGTCTGGCCCGGTAGTGACCTTCGTTGGTCGTATTCAGCCGTTGAAGGGCGTAGACGTAGCAGTCCGTGCTTTCGCCGCGCTGGCCCGCCCAGACGCGACCCTGCTTGTGGTTGGTGGAGCTAGCGGCACAGCAGGCGACGCCGAGGTGCAACGCATCTACCAAATGGTCGGAGCGCTGGGCATCCGCGATCAAGTGCGGTTTGTGGCCCCGCAGCCCCATCACAAGTTGTCCAGCTACTACCGGGCGTCTGACCTTGTGATGGCACCCAGTCGTTCCGAGAGCTTTGGTCTGGTTGCGCTCGAAGCCGCTGCCTGTGGCACCCCAGTTGTGGCTGCCGCGGTGGGCGGACTACGGACGCTAATCCACCACGGAGACACCGGCTTTTTGGTCGATGGCCGCGACCCAGCTGTTTATGCGGCTTTCGCGAACGAGATTCTCGACAACCCGTTGTTGGCCGCAGAAATGGCCATGAACGCGGCCGAGCATGCCCGGTCCTACACCTGGGGGGCAATGGCGCGTCAGCTAACCGAGGTTTATGGGCGGCTTGGCGAGCGCCAGTTGGTCTCCTGCTCTTAGGGTTTGACCATGAGCACCTTGGCCTCAACTCCTGCCCAACTCGACGCCATCACAGCAGGCATGGATGCTTGGCTCGAAGAGCAGCTGCGCGACAACCCCATTGTCGATTCCGTCGAACACGGGGAGCCGGGGGAGCGACGCTGGTATGTGCGCATCAAAGGCGAGGATAAAGACGTCTACAGCGTCTGGTTTACGCTTGGCCAACGCACGCTTCACTTCGAGACGTATTTCATGCCCGCGCCCGAGGAGAACGCCGGCGCGTGCTACGAACACCTGCTCAAGCGCAACAACAAGCTGTATGGCATCACGTTCGCCATTGGTGGTGAGGGCGCCATCTATCTCGTGGGCCAGCTGGCGAACACGGCCGTGAGTAACGACGAACTCGACCGCATTTTGGGCACCTTCTACGCAACTGTTGAGCAGTGTTTTCGCTCTGCGCTTCGCATTGGTTTTGCGAGCAAATTCTCCTGACCGAGACCTTTGGTTAATTTTCAATACATTTCATGTATAGTCACACGGGCAATGGTTGGTGGGCGAGGCTAGTTCCATCGGGGAAGCAAGCTGGTCTTGCCCGCCGCCATTGACGCCAGCCGGAAGGTCCGCACCCTCAGGTTTGCGGCGCCAGGTAGGGCGTTGTTCCCCCATTACAAAAGGGTGACAAAAACCCGGCGCTCCCGAGCTGGTAATCAGCAACCAACCTGCTAGGTTCCTGCCGATGGCGGAACGCTTCCGCTGACATTTTTCTGATGCCACGACTCCTCCCGCCCTCCAGCGTTCAACGCCGCAGCCCCGCACCACCGCACGTGCGCTCCGCCATGCGTGCGCTGGCAGCGATTGTGGCGATGGCGGCGCTGGCTCTGAGCCTCCCCGCTTCAGCGCAGACGGCCGAGATCGAAGACGCTCGAGTCGAACGCGAACGCACCCGGGCCGAAGCAGCCGAAACAGCTGCGGGTCTCGATCCGCTCCTTGCTGAAGATGCCGTCCTCGAAGCCGCCGTCAACGACCTGCAACTCCACGTCGACACCCAACAAGCCAAACTCGAAAGTATCCAACAGGCCCTCGCGACCAGTCGCGTCGAAGCAAACGCTGCGGCCGAACGCGTTACCGACATGCAGATCAGCATCGGCGCCATCCGCGGCGACCTCATCTCACGATCGGTCGAGGCATACACCTACTCCGACAACCAGCGCGTCGACACCATCTTCACCACCGACGATGTCACTATTGCGGCGCACAAGCGGGCGCTACTCGACACCATTGCCTCCAACGAAGTCGATCTCATCGACCAACTGCGAGCTGCCGAGTCCCAACTCGACGACCTCGCCGCTGAAGCCGACGAGGCCGTGGTCCGTGTCATCGAAGAAGAAGCTGCCGAACAAGAACAACTTGCCGCCCTCCAAGTGGCACTCGCTGACCAGCGCCGGCTCAAGGCTGCTCTCGAAGAACGCATAGCCGAGGTCAACGCCGAAATCGACGCCCTCGAGGCTGAAGAAGCCGGCCTCACCGGGCTTATCACCTCGCTCATCGCCGAAGAAGAAGCTCGCATCCGGGCCGAAGAAGAAGCAGCGCGACGCGCCGAAGAGGCACGCCGCCTGGCCGAGCAGGCCCCCAAAGTGGCCGAGCCCCAAGCCCCCACAGTCGAGCCGCTGCCAGCGCCAGAATCCGCCGGCAACGTTGCCTGGCCGGTCGGTGGCACCGTCACTTCAAACTTTGGGCCTCGATGGGGACGCATGCACAACGGCATCGACATCTCAGCCCCCTCGGGGACGCCCATTGCTGCGGCAGCGGCAGGCACCGTTATCTCGGCACAAAACTATGGCGGCTACGGGAACATGGTTGTGGTCGACCATGGCGGCGGCTTCACCACCGTCTACGCACACATGTCCCAGATCCAAGCCAGCGTTGGCCAATCTGTGGGGCAGGGGACCCAAATTGGTCTAGTGGGCTGCACCGGAAGCTGTACGGGCGACCACCTGCATTTCGAGACCCGGGTCAACGGCGTCGCACAAGACCCATTCCTTTACTTGTAGGCGCTCGCCGCTAACCTCCGGCTCCATGACACGATTGACAGTGGTTGGTGGCGGCAAGATGGGCGAGGCCCTCATAGGAGGCCTCCTTGGGGCCTCTTGGCGGGCCGAAGACATTCAGGTCGTCGAACCCGACGCCGCCCGCCGAGAAGAGCTCATGGGCGCCTTTGAAGGCATGGCAGTCGTCGCTACACCGACAACAGTGGCAGACGCACTGGTTGCGGTGAAGCCACAACACTGCAAGAGCGCCTGCGAAGCCATCGCCGACAAAGGCACCACACGAGTCCTTTCGATTGCCGCTGGCGTAACCACGGCGTCGCTCGAATCGTGGCTGGCACCTGACACTCCGGTGGTTCGTTGCATGCCCAACACGCCGGCACTGGTGGGCGCTGGGATGTCGGCCATTGCGCCGGGCCTTGCCGCTGGCTCTGCCGACCTTTCCTGGGCCGCAGACATCCTTGCTGCGGTAGGCGAAGTCATTACCGTCGACGAGACCAGTCTGGACGCCGTAACTGGCATGAGTGGGTCGGGTCCGGCCTATGTGTTCTTGTTGGCAGAGGCCCTTGTCGAAGCCGGAGTGAGCGTTGGCCTCGAGCGTGGCACCGCCGACGTGCTCACCCGGCAGACCTTGCTGGGCGCAGCCAAGCTGCTCGCCGAATCCGGCGAAGATCCAGCCGTGTTGCGAGCCAACGTGACCTCTCCGGGTGGCACAACCGCCGCTGGTCTGGCAGTGTTTGGCGAGGCGGGGTTTTTGGACCTTGTCGAACGAGTTGTCGCAGCGGCAACCCAGCGGAGTAAAGCACTCGGTGGCTCGTAGGCCAGCTGACGCAAGATTTTTTGCCGAGGCTGCCTACGGAAATCGCAGCAAGAACAGGGCCAAATCGCCCCATATTCGCTGAATCAGAAAATTTCCCGGCGTCCGTTTTTGGACACAACGCAAAGGTGACCTAAGGTGACGCCGGCCAAGCGGAAGGGGTAGGAAGCATGGCGCAGCCTGAAGGTCTTGCACGGTTTATGACAGTCGCAGAAGTAGCAACATTGATGCGGGTGTCAACCATGACCGTCTACCGACTCATTAAGGCAGGAGACATCCCAGCCGTGCGTGTCGGCAAGTCATATCGCTTACGCGAAGACGACGTCGATCGCTTTCTTTCCAGCCGGTATACCGAGGCTGGTTAATAGGCCACACGGGAATCAATGGGGCCGGCGCAAGCCGGCCCCCTTGCCTTTTTTGGCGATCTCGGCCGGTGACACCGCTAGCTGAGTGGGCTGTTTGACCTTGCTGCCAATACGCTCGGACTGTGAGCGACTTGCGCTACCGCACCATCAGTTTTCTCAGCGACTACGGACTCCGTGACGAGTCTGTGGGTGTGGTGAAGTCGGTCATCAAGTCTGTGGCTCCGTCAGTCGACATTGTGGACGTCACCCACGACATCAGACGCCACGACACTCGCGCTGGCGGTCTTGCTCTGGCTCGTGCCGCGCAATACCTCAACCCTGGGGTGGTGCTTGCCGTGGTGGACCCTGGTGTTGGTACCAGCCGCCGCGCTATTGCGATCGAAGTTGGAGATGGCCAGTCGGTGCTTGTTGGCCCCGACAATGGATTGCTGGCCCCCGCAGTGGCTTTGGTGGGCGGGGCAACACGTGCCATCGAACTCGACAACGCCGTGTACCACGTGCCTGCGCCTGGCCCCACCTTTGGTGGTCGCGACATCTTTGGTCCGTGTGCCGCTCACCTGTGCGCCGGGGTCCCTTTGCTGGAGCTTGGCAACGAAATCTCTACGGCGACCCTCATGCCGGGCGTGTTGCCAGTGGGTGGGCGAGAAGGCGATGTCGTTGAGGGTGAGATCTTGTGGATTGACCACTTCGGCAACCTGCAGCTCAACCTCGACCCCGACGATCTCGACGGTCTTGACGGCCCTCTCATGTTGCGTTCTGGCGAGGTGGCCAGGCGCATCGACCGGGTGACCACGTTTGATCAAATTGGTCCCAGCAACGTTGGCCTGTTGGTTGATTCGTACGGTCTGCTTAGCATCGCGATTGCACGTGGGTCCGCTGCAGAAGAGCTGGGTCTCAAGGAGTCAGACTCGGTTCAGCTTGGTTTGGCTGAGGTTGAGCCCGGCGTGTCGACCCCCGTCGAGCTAGGAAAGCGGAGCTAAGGCATGCGCCCGGCCACCACGCTTGTCATTGCGATCCTCATCGGCATGATCATGCTGGCGAGCGTCATCCAGCTGTTTGTCATGGCGCGCTAAGCGCGGCGTGTTGGGGCGCGCTAAGCGCGGCGTGTTGGGGCGCGCTAAGCGCGGCGTGTTGGGGCGCGCTAAGCGCGGCGTGTTGGGGCGCGCTAAGCGCGGCGTGTTGGGTTGGCCCTAGCGTCCGGCTTCAACAAGAAGTTCAAGTGTGGTCACTAGCCGGTCTTGGCTGGTGGCATCTTGGGCGGCTTCAAAAGCCAGGTCTTCGGGTGCCTGGTCGGCTTGGGTGGCGGGGTCGGGGACGGTCAGGTCAGCGAGGTCATCCAACGTAGAAGCGAAACGATGGGTGGTGTAGTGGCGCCCGTCTTCGTGCCACATCACGCCCACCCCCACAACGGTGTAGGAAGGGTCCAAGACGTTTGCACGATGGCCTGGGCTGTCCAGGAACGCTTGCCAGACGCGGGGCACTGTTGGGCCGCGGCCCACGTTCTCGCCAGCTCGGAGCCAATTTGGCGGGGCGCCGGTGACAATGTCGTCGGCATGTTGCAGGGTGCTGTTGTGCACCATCCAGGTGGTCCACTCGCGTGCAGCCTCGGTCATGTTTGGGTCCACCCTCAGCGGAATCAACCCGTGCTCGACTCGCACCGCGTTGATGGCGTCGACGTAGGCCGCCTCGTCCATAGGAGAGAATGTCTCGCCGGCGTCTTCGGCAGAGGCAGGTGCGGAGGCTCTGCCACCTCCAAGGACTGCCGCAATAACCGCGACAAGCAGGACGACGCGCAGGATCGTCTTCCCTGGCGGTGACAACCTTGGCCGACCCCATGCCGAGGCAGCAGTTTGGGGCAGCGCGAGGAGGGACATGCACCGCCATCGGTCTTACATCTCTACGGGCCATGGGCCACTCGGCCCCACTCGCCTCAAACCGAGCCGTCTGACCTACGACTTTTGTGAGACAGGCTTGGGTACTGGGCCGAACGGACTACCGGTGGTGTGAGGGCTTTATTCGCACGAACGGCGTGAACGATTTAGCCTGGCGGTTTCGACACACCGTGGCCACGGGCCAATCACTCCGCCGGGACCGTAGATGAACATCACAGAACTCCTAGAGCCGTTTGCTGCGACCGATCGTGCGGCCCTGCACCACCGCGATCGCACGTTCACCTACCGCGAGCTAGCCGAGCAAGTCCAACAGGTACAGGCGGGCCTTGCTGATGCCGGGGTACAGCCCGGTGACAAGGTCATGCTCATTGCCGGGACATCGCCGCAGTTTGTGGCAGCGCTGTTTGGGATCTTGCGCGAGGGGGCAGTGGCGGTGCCTATTAACCCGTTGTCGCCCGTACCCGAAATGGCGCCCGAGATCGCGGCCATCAACCCGTCGCTGGTATTTGTTGGTCCAGCGGCAGCAGCAGCGGTGGCCGAGATTGCACCTGCCTGCCCGGTGGTGGCCCTCATGTCTGCGCACTACGACGGGGCTATTGCGTTCGAGGACTTCTTGGGCGAAGCACCCCGTCGAGGCGTGCAACGCGCGCCCGAAGACTTGGCGCTGCTGATCTTCACCAGCGGTACCGCCGGCCTTCCCAAGGCCGCCATGCTCACCCACGGCAATTTGGCGGCCAACATCGGTCAGGTCGACGCGCATGGCGCAGGTCTGGCGAACGCCGACGACGTCGTGCTTGGTGCGCTACCGCTCTTTCATATCTTGGGCCTCAATATGTTGCTTGGGGTCTTCATGCGATCGGGCGCATCCATTGTCTTGGTGGAGCGCTTCGATGCCCACGGCGCACTAGAACTCGTCCGTCGACACGGTGTCACCTCGGTCTCGGGCCCTCCAGCAATGTGGCAAGCCTGGGCCAGCCTTCCTGATGTTGGGCCAGAAGACTTCAAGACGCTGCGCGTTGCCATTTCCGGTGCAGCGGGGCTGTCACGTGAGGTCGCTAACGCGGTACAAGAGCGCCTTGGGGTACCGCTTAGCCAAGGATATGGGCTTACCGAGGCGGCACCGGTGCTTACGTTGGGTGCTGGAACCGGCGCACCAGCCACCTCTGTTGGAAGGCCGGTCCCAGGGGTCAGCCTGCGCCTTGTCGACCACGATGGCGAGGATGTCCCCGTGGGTGACGAGGGCGAGATTTGGGCCAAGGGCGACAACATCTTCCCTGGCTACCTCGATAACCCCGAGGCCACTGCGCTGGCGCTCACCGAAGATGGGTGGCTGCGTACCGGCGACATTGGCGTCGTCGACGATGATGGCTATCTCTACATTGTCGACCGCCGCAAAGACCTCATCGTCGTCTCCGGCTTCAACGTCTTTCCGGGCGAGGTCGAAGCTGCGTTGCTGACACATCCCGATATCGAAGACGCCGCTGTTGTCGGCGTGGCGCACCCCACGACGGGCGAGTCGGTTCGAGCCTTTGTCGTGCCCGTCGAGGGCGTCCCATTGGACGAGAATGAGGTGATTGCGCACTGCGAGTCGTTGATGGCTCGGTACAAGTGCCCCCAGGCGGTCGAGGTTGTGAGCGAACTGCCTCGCGGAAACGCCATGGGTAAACTGCGCCGACGGAACTTGCGGCCAGCTTCATAGCGCGCCAGCGAGTACCCGCTCGGGTTACTCCAACAGTCAGGACGCGTGACGCTAGGCGGCCTGGTCCTCGGCTACTACCAGCGGCGTGGGGGGTGTCGGCGGTCGTGGTTCAGCGGTGTGACGCTCGTGGGTTAGTGGCTGGGACGCTCGTGAAATAGTGAACAATCGTTCTAGGCTGGGCTCATGACGACACGCCGCATCCCCGATGCAACGGTCGACCGGCTCCCGGTCTACCTGCGGGTGCTGCTCGACCTGGCAGCCGGTGGCCAAACCACGGTGTCTTCCGAGCAGCTTGCAGAGTTGGCTGGCGTCAACGCGGCCAAGGTGCGCAAAGATCTGTCGCATCTGGGAAGCTACGGAACCCGTGGCGTCGGCTACGAAGTCGACTACCTGCGATTCGAAATCACCAGCCGGCTAGGACTCTCACACGAGTCCGCAGTAGCTATTGTTGGCATCGGCAACTTGGGCCGGGCTCTGGCCAACCATGCAGGGTTCCGAGACCGAGGCTTTCCGGTAACAGCGCTCTTCGATGTCGACGACGCCAAAGTCGGCACTGAGGTGGACGGCCACGTCATCCGTCACCTAGACACCGTCGGCGACCCCGAGCTTGGTCCAATCTCCATTGGGGTGCTGACCACGCCTCCCGCTGTGGCCCAAGAGGTAGCCAACCGCCTGGTTGCCGCTGGGGTTACTGCGATTTTGAACTTTGCCCCGATCGTCATTGCGGTTCCCGACCACGTGACCGTCCGCAAGGTCGACCTCACGCTCGAACTCCAGGTGCTGAGCTATCACCAGCAACGCAACGAGGCCGACGCTGCTGGCGACACGCCACCAATGGCGGGTTGAACTCACGTGCCCCTCGACGAACCCCTCTACCCAATCAACCTGCGCATCAAGGGCCACCGTTGCCTGGTGGTAGGTGGAGGCCGTGTTGGGGCACAAAAGACCCAGGGTTTGCTGGATTGCGGAGCGCTGGTCACCCTCGTCGCTCCCGACATTTCATCTGAGGTCCAAGCCCTAGCCGCCGATCTCGAGAGCGGGGCTCAAGACGCAACAGCGCTTGAAATCGTGCAACGCGAGTACTGCCGCGAAGACCTCGTAGGCAAACGTGTGGTTGTTGCTGCAACCAATGATTCAGCGGTGAATGCCCGCGTCTTTGCCGACGGTCAAGCCGTTGGAGTGCTCGTCAACAGTGCCGACGATCCACAGAACTGCGACTACACCTTGCCCTCCAAGGTGCGGCGTGGACCGCTCTTGGTGACAGCATCCACACAAGGCAAAAGCCCTGCATTGGCCACTTGGCTCAGAAGACAGTTCCAGGCCGAGTTTGGGCCCGAATACGAGCTACTCTTAGAAGTGTTGATCGAAGCCCGAGAAGAGCTCCGCGCCGCTGGAGTTTCTACCGAGGGTTTGGGTTGGCAGGAAGCTCTCGATTCAGGGATGCTTGCATTGGTCCGAGAGGGCCGCGTAGCCGAAGCGAAGGAGCGCCTACAGGCGTGTCTGTCGTCGTCATTGGAGTAAACAACCGCACAATGCCCCTCGACTTGTTCGAGCGGGTAACCGTGCCAGCCCAGCGCCTAGACAAGGCCCTGGCTGACCTGCGCGCTCGCCGCCACATCTCTGAAGCCGTGGTGCTCTCTACCTGTAACCGCACCGAGGTCTATGTCTACGCCGAGAAGTTCCACGGCGCATACCAAGATGTGCGCGACTTCTTGGCCGAATCAGCCCAGCTCGCCCCCGAGGCATTCTCAGACCACATTTACCTGGCCTATGACGACGAAGCCATACGGCATCTGTTTTCGGTTGCGTCCGGTCTTGATTCGGCAGTCCTTGGCGAGAACGAAATCCAAGGCCAAGTAAAACAAGCCTGGGAAACCGCACGCCTCGAAGGCGGCTCAGGCAGCGTCCTAAACCAGCTCTTCCGCCACGCGCTCGAAGTCGGCAAGCGAGTCCGCACAGAAACCGGCATCTCCCGCAACATCACCTCGGTGTCTCAGGCGGCAGTGGCCATGGCCAGCCAACGTCTCGGTGGCCTCGCAGGGCGAGACATCATTGTGTTGGGTGCTGGCGACATGGGCGAAGGAATGGCGGCCACCCTCGATGGTGCTGGGCTTGGCTCCATCGTGTTCGCCAATCGCAGCGCCGAGCGAGCACAACGTCTTGCAGAGCGATTCGACTGCGGCAAAGCCATCACCCTCGATGCGCTTCCAGATCACCTCGACACCGCCGATGCGCTCTTGACCTCCACCGGAGCGCAGTCGCTCATGGTCGAGCAAGCAGAACTCGCGGAAGTAATGAGCCGCCGCAACAGCAAGCCACTCCTCATTGTCGACATCGCCGTGCCTCGAGACGTCGACCCAGCGGTGGGCAGTCTCGACGGCGTCACCTTGCTCGACATGGACGACCTTCGGGCGTTTGCTGATGCCGGGCGCAGAGAACGAGAAACCGAACTCGCGGCGGCGCGTCGCGTGGTGGCCGAGCAACTCGACCGCTTCGCCGAGTCACAGTCCGCACGCCAAGTAGCGCCCCTTGTTGCCAGCTTCCGCAGTAACGCTGAGGCCATCCGTCAAGCCGAACTCGAGCGCTTCGCCGCCAAGTTGGCTCACCTCGACGACGAGCAACGCGAAATGGTCGAGGCCCTCACTCAGGGGATCCTTGGCAAACTGCTCCATGAGCCGTCAGTTCGTATTGGCGAAGCCGCAGGCACCCCGCGAGGCGAGCGCCTCGCCGACGCACTGCGCGATTTGTTCGACCTCTAACCCACGGATCGTCCCATGATCTCCAGCCAACAGCGGTTGCTGTCGGGTGCAACGCACGCTGGCGCTCGGGGCAGGTGAACAGCATGACCACACTGCGTGCGGCTACCCGAGCAAGCGCTCTGGCGCTGTGGCAGACCCGCCACGTCGCCGCCTTGCTTGCCCCTTTGGGCATTGAGATCGAACAAGTCTTGGTGTCCACCTCTGGTGACAGAAACACCGATGTGCCCATTCACACAATGGGAGGCAAAGGCGTCTTCGTGAAAGAGGTGCAAGCAGCGGTGCTCGATGGGCGGGCCGACATTGCCGTGCATTCCATGAAGGATCTACCCAGCGGCACCCCAGATGGCCTGGTATTGGCTGCGGTCCCTGCACGAGCCGACGCCCGCGACGCGCTTGTGGGGTCGACGCTCGATGGGCTCGCTCATGGGGCTACCGTGGCCACTGGGTCAATCCGCCGCCGAGCCCAGTTGCAAGCACTTCGCCCGGACCTCACCTTCTGCGAACTGCGAGGAAACATTGCCACCCGGCTCGCGAAGGCGTCCGATTTCGATGCCATCATCATGGCGGCCGCGGCCCTCCAGCGCCTTGGCGAGGCCCCCAGCGTGATCGACATTCTTGAGCCCGAGGTCATGTTGCCCCAAGTTGGCCAAGGCGCACTCGCGGTTGAGGCCGACGCTGCCAATACGGCTGCGGTTGAGGCCTTGGCTACCATTCAGGATCCTCTTACTCGGCTAGTCACCAGCGCCGAGCGAGCGTTTCTTGGTGCGCTGGGCGGCGACTGCGACCTGCCAGCTGGGGCGTATGCCACCGCGCACGATGGTGAGATCTTCCTTAGGTCCCTGCTGGCCGCCCCCGACGGCACCACGGTCCTCCAAGATGAACGCCGGGGCACCAACCCACACCATCTCGGCACCAGCGCTGCTGCGCACCTGCTGGCATCGGGCGGACGGGCCATCCTCGACGGCAGCCGACCAGGTGCCGATTCTGGCCCACAATGACGGTCTATCTCGTTGGCGCAGGCCCCGGCGACCCCGATCTCATAACGGTGCGGGGCGCACAGCTACTTTCTGAAGCCGATGTCGTCATCTATGACCGGCTTTCGGTGGCCGACTTGCTGCGTCTCGCTCCAGCAAACGCCCAGCTCATTAGCGTGGGCAAAACGCCCGACGGCCCAACGGTCCCCCAAGAAGAAATCAATCGACTCTTGGTCGAGCATGGCCGGGCAGGCAAACATGTGGTCCGCCTCAAAGGCGGCGACCCGTTTGTGTTCGCCAGAGGTGGCGAAGAAGCCCAAGCGTTGATGGCCGCGGGCATTCCTATCGAGGTGGTCCCAGGCATTACCTCGGCCATTGCAGCGCCCGGAGCCGCCGGCATTCCTGTAACCATGCGCTACTCCAGTACGGCCTTTACCGTAATCACCGGCCACGAGGACCCGTCCAAGAGCACCCAGATCGACTGGGAGGCTGTAGCTGGATTCGGCGGCACCATCGTGATTCTCATGGGCGTGAAACGCTGGCGCTCGATCGCTGCGGCACTAATGCGTGGTGGATTGTCACCAGACACGCCCGCTGCCGCGGTGCGCTGGGGGACCAGGCCCGAACAGCACACAACCCGAGCCACGTTGGCCACACTTGGCGACCACGACCTCTTGGCGCCCTCCACCATTGTTGTGGGCAGCGTCGCCGGTATCGACGTCGGTTGGTTCGAAGCCCAACCACTGTTTGGGCGCCGCGTCGTGGTCACGCGGACACGCACCCAAGCCAGCGAACTCGTCCATCAATTACGCCGGCGCGGCGCCGCCCCAATCGAGGTCCCCACCATCGAGATTGCAGACCCGCCCCAACCCGAGGCCATGCGAGCCGCGGCCGAGGCCGCGGCCACCTTCGACTGGGTGGTCTTTACTTCCCCCAACGGCGTCAGCCGGTTCTGCGATTGCCTTCGGGACGCTCGCCAGCTCGGCAACGCATCCGTTGCCGCCATCGGCCCAGGAACAGCTAGTGCGTTGGCCCGCTACAACATCGAAGCTGACCTCGTCCCCGAGCGCTATGTTGCCGAAGGTCTTCTCGAAGCGTTTCCTCATCCCCCGGCCGGGGGTGGACGAGTGCTTATGGCCAGAGCGCTTGAGGCCAGAGATGTTCTGCCTGACGGCCTAAGCGCTCTTGGCTGGGACGTCCATGTGGTTCCCGTTTATCAGACGTTGCAGCCAGTGCTTAGCCCCAGCGAAGTCCAAGCCGCTCGGTCAGCCGACATTGTCACGTTCACGTCGTCGTCGACCGTGCGTCACTACGTCGACTTGGTGGGCGTCGACGGGGTGCCACCCGTCGTTGCTTGCATTGGCCCAATTACCGCGGAGACTGCGCGAAGCCTTGGGCTGGAGGTAACGGTGGAGGCCCAGACACACACGATTGCTGGCCTGGTTGAAGCCCTGGAGTCCTGGGCGCTGGTGGTGCCCGGCCAAACTGGCCCTCTCGGAGGCAGTTGAGTAACCGCCGTTCCGACGGCCGCGATTATTCGGACGCCTCCTCGGCGTCTAGCAACAGTCGCGCTGCGCCGACCACTGCGGTAATGGCGTCGGCCTCGGTCTTGGCAATGACGGATTCGTCTGGGATCTCTTGTTGCATCCGGTTGACGATGGCGCCGGCAATACAGCCCGCGCGCCAGCCCTGCGTGGCGCACATGGTGAACAGCGTGGCCGATTCCATTTCGAAGTTCAGCACCCCAAGCGTCGCCCATTCGTCCACGCTGCCTTGCAGGTGCTTGGCAACGCGCCCCGACACGGTGTCGTAGCGTTCTTGGCCTGGATAGAAGGTGTCCGCGGATGCGGTAATGCCAACCCGGTAGGTGGCGCCCATGGCTTCGGCGCTGTCGACCAGTGCACGGGTGCAGCCAAAATCGGCGACGGCGGGGTAGACGGCCGGTGCGAAGTGGTGGCTGGCCCCGTCTAAGCGAACTGAAGCGCTGGATACGATGAGCGCGCCGGGCTCGATGTCGGGCTGGATAGCTCCAGTTGTGCCCACCCGCAGGAACGTTCTGACGCCCAGTTGGGCGAGCTCTTCAACCGCGATCGAGGTCGAGGGGCCACCGATCCCGGTCGAGCAGGCAACGATTGGCTTGTCGCCCAACGTGCCCCTCCACGATGTGAATTCGCGGGCCGACGCCATGAACTCGGGGTTGTCGAACTCCGAAGCAATGCGCTCTACCCGGCCCGGATCGCCGGGCAGGATTGCAATGGAGGCTCCGCGGAGCTGGTCCCTAGTGAGGCCAAGGTGAAAGACGTCTGCCATGACCCGACAGTAGCGGGATGCCAAAGCTGAAACGAGAACTTGCCGTCTGACCACTCCAACGCGCGGACTTCGTGAGACTATTACGCACGTGCCGAAGAACTCTGAGGGGAGGGCAAGTGGCAGCCACCAAGCGCGCCGGCTCTAGTAGCGGTGCTCAGACAAAGATGCGTATTGTCGATGCCACGCTGGAGACCTTGCAAGAAGAGGGCATTGTGGGCACCAGCGCTCGGGCCATCGCTCGCAGAGGCAACTTCAACCAGGCCCTCATCTTCTACCATTTTGGCAGCGTCGATGAGGCCATTGTGGCTGCCATTGGCGAGCTCTCTGCCCGGCGCATTGCCCGGTACCGCGAGCCCCTCATGAGTGTGGATTCGCTCACCGACCTCATCGAGGTTGCACGCGAGCTTTATGAGAACGACCGGGCCTCGGGCGAGGTCACCGTCTTGACCCAGGCCTTTGCTGGAGCAAGCCGCAACCCCGACATGGGCCCCGCCATGTACGACCACATCCAGACCTGGAACACCCTGGTTGCCGAGGTGGTCGAGCGCTCTATTGCAGCCTCTCCAATGGGCGGAACCCCTATCGCTGCGATGGTGCCAATCCAACAGGTCGCAACCGCCATCTCTGCGTTGTTTCTGGGCATCGAACTCTTTGGACAGCTGGACCCGGAGCGCTCAGACACCGACGCCATGTTTACCTCCATTGCCGCAATGGCTCAGTTGGCAGAGTCGATGTTGGCATCAGCGTTCCCGCAGGATCTCGGTACGTAGCGCCGCTGGCCGGTTGGCTGGACCACGCGCCGCTACCCGTGGCCGCCCGGATTCTTCCGCGATAAACAACGGTTCTCAGGACCTGAGCGGATAGGCCATGGTCACCGCACAGGTCCTTACGCCCATTTCTCGCTCTTGGCCCCACGGGCCGGGCCGCTCGGGCCCAGGGGCCTGGCGTCTCGGCCAGCTGCGCCTACCTAGCCGCTAGGCCCCTAAAGCGCGTGCAGACGAACGGTGGTGCGTTACGGTTCGTCGCTGTGGACGCATTTGTCTTTGACTTCGATGGCCTCATTGTCGACACGGAATGGCCCGCGTACGTGAGCGTTCGTGATCAGTTCGCGGCGCATGGCGTTGAGCTCTCGCTGGTGCAATGGCAGGCGCGGATCGGTCGAGGCGACAACCCACCGTGGACGGTTTTGCTCGAAGAGCAAGTTGGAGCCATCGATGTCGACGCTGTCGAAGAGGCTCGGCGCACACATAAGAACGAGCTCACCGATGCCCAGCCGGTGCTCCCCGGAGTTGTGTCGCTTCTCGACCAGGCAAAGTCGCGAGGGCTCGGTGTGGCCGTTGCGTCGAGTTCGCCCAGCACGTGGGTTCGACCACACCTGGAGCGCAGAGGACTGTTAGACCGATTCGCTGCGGTCTGGACGCGCGACATGGTTTCGCGCGGCAAACCGTGGCCCGACCTGTTCTTGGCCGCCAGCAGCGCGCTCGATGCCAAACCGGAGCGAACCGTTGCTTTCGAGGATTCGGTTCATGGGGTGACCGCTGCAAAGGAGGCGGGTATGTTTGCTGTTGCGGTGCCAAACAGGGTGACCGTGGGTGGTGACTTCTCCCACGCCGACTTGGTTGTGGACACGTTGGCCGATGTCACGTTGTCTGATCTGGGCCTCTGACAGCCAGCGCTTTACACTGGGGCAGTGACCTTTCCTTCCCGACGGCTTCGCCGGCTGCGCCGCACGCCTGCGCTGCGCAGACTCGTAGCAGAATCTCAGCTGACCCAAAACGACTTGATCGCTCCATTATTCGTTCGCGAGGGCATCACCGAACCCCAACCCATCGAGTCCTTGCCTGGGGTCATGCAACACACACAGGCATCGCTGCTCGACGAGGTGCGTCAACTTCGCGACCTCGGCATTCCTGGGGTCATTCTGTTTGGCGTCCCCCAACACAAAGATGCAGAGGGGAGCGAAGCATGGAACCCAAGCGGCGTGGTACAGGTTGCGCTCAACGAGCTGCGAGCGGATCTCGGCGATGACATCGTTGTCATGGCCGACCTGTGCGTCGACGAGTACACCGACCATGGTCACTGCGGCATCGTCGGCGGCGACGGCCACGTCGACAACGACGCCACGCTTGAGATCTACGCTCGCATTGCGCAGGCCCAAGCAGACGCCGGAGCTCACGTCGTTGCCCCCAGCGGCATGATGGACGGCCAAGTAGCCGCAATCCGCGCC
Source organism: Acidimicrobiia bacterium (assembly GCA_030431575.1). Lineage (GTDB taxonomy): Bacteria > Actinomycetota > Acidimicrobiia > Acidimicrobiales > UBA8592 > JAUIIS01. The sequence goes on from JAUIIS010000003.1 coordinate 16,165, forward strand.
GGGCTCGACCAAGCAGGCCACACCGAGATTCCCATTCTGGCCTACAGCGCCAAATACGCCTCGGCCCTGTATGGGCCGTTCCGCGATGCCGTGGATGTCACCATTGTTGGCGGCGGTGATCGCAAGGCCTATCAGCAGGACTGGCACAACAGCCGCGAGGCCCTCGAGGAGATCCGCTTCGATCTCGACGAAGGCGCCGACATGATCATGGTTAAACCAGCGGTCACGTACCTCGACATCATTGCTGCGGCCCGAGAAATCACCGACGTCCCCATTGCTGCCTATCACGTCAGCGGCGAGTACTCGATGATCAAAGCGGCTGCTGCTAACGGCTGGATCGACGGGCCTGCAGCGGCTCTAGAGCAACTCACCGCGGTGAAGCGAGCGGGCGCCGACATGATCCTTACCTACTTCGCCCGAGAGATTGCCGAGACGCTATGACCAACCCCCCAGTCACCAACAAGGCGCTGTTCGCACGCGGCCAGGCCGTCATGCCCGGAGGGGTCAATTCGCCCGTGCGGTCATTCCGTTCGGTGGGTGGCACCCCGTATTTTGTCGACAATGCCGAGGGCCCCTACGTTTGGGATGTCGAAGGCAACCGGTACATCGACTACGTGATGAGCTACGGGCCCGGCATCTTGGGCCACTCGAACGTGGCCGTCATCGACGCCATTCAACAAGCCGCTGGGCGTGGCACCTCCTACGGTGCGCCCACGTTGGGCGAGATCGAAATGGCCGAAGAGCTCTGTGCTCGCGTGCCCGGCCTTGAAATGATCCGTCTCGTGTCCAGCGGCACCGAAGCAACCATGTCGGCAATTCGTTTGGCTCGCGGGGCAACCGGCCGTGACAAGATCGTCAAGTTCGCTGGTCACTATCACGGCCACGCCGATGCACTGCTGGCTGCCGGCGGCAGCGGGGTAGCCAACCAAGGGCTGTCGGGCTGCGACGGTGTCCCTGCAAACGCCGTGGCAGACACCGTGGTTGTGCCGTGGAACGTTGTCCCGGAGCTTGACGACTCGGTGGCGGTCCTTGTGGTCGAACCCGTGCCTGCGAACATGGGGTTAGTGCCAGCTCGCGACGGGTTCCTTCAAGAGCTGCGCGCTGCCTGCGACGCCAACGGCACGTTGTTGATGTTTGATGAGGTCATCACGGGCTTTCGCTTGGCCCGGGGCGGAGCGACCGAATGGTTCGGCATCCAGCCCGACATCTGGGCGTTCGGCAAGGTCATCGGTGGGGGCCTGCCCGTGGGGGCGTATGGAGCCTCAACCGAGCTAATGCAACACATTGCCCCCCTTGGAGGCGTCTACCAGGCCGGCACGCTCTCGGGGAACCCGTTGGCCACTGCAGCGGGTCTCACCCAGTTGCGGCTGCTGACACCCGACGCCTACGCCCAACTGGAGGCAACTGCCACACGACTACAGGCTGGCCTTGCTTCGGCGTTTGCCGGTGCGGGCGTGACCGCCATTGTCCCTCGGGTTGGCCCTTTGGTGGGGTTGTTCTTCACCGACACCCAACCCACCAATTTCGACGAAGCCCAGGCCGCTGCCGAAAACGGCGTCTACCCCCGTTTCTTCCACCAGATGCTCGATCGCGGCATTGCCCTGGCCCCGGGCGCCTACGAAGCCATGTTCCCCAGCCTGGCCCACACCGACCAAGTCATCGACACCACCATCGCGGCCGCCCGCGAAGCCGCCGCCGCGCTGTAGGGGGCGTGAGCGAAGCCCCCGGCCCTAGCGGGCCAGTTTGGGGGCTTCGCTTCACGCATATCTTTGCCGCAAGGCTCATTCCGCTTCGCTTCATTCGCGCTGCGGATTTTCCGCTGCCCGGCCCGGCTGTGGCGCCTTTTGGTGGTCTGCGGGTGGCCGCGGCGTGTGTCGGGGATGCCAATGGGGTCGGGTGTGGTGCATTTCATTTCGATGGTCGGTGTGGGGTCAGTGTTGTGTGTGAAATGAAATGCACCACACCCGACCCCGGACAAGTGGCGGTCTGCCAAGTGCGCCAACGCCGCGTGTTGGTGGGGCGTGGCGGCGTCGCTAGGTGGTCGGCCCCGGCGACCGAGGCCCGAAGAGGCGCAGGCCGAGGATTGCGCCGATGATGCCTCCGGTGGTCGACAAGGTGAGGTCGCCAATGGTGTCGCCGTAGGTGAGGCCGAGGCCGCCGCCGGCCCCGGTCTCCTCAACGGCCCATTCCATGATTTCCCAGGCGACGATGGCCAGGGCCCCAAATCCGGCGCCAACAAGCACGGCGTCGACGGTGGAGTTGGTGCGGCGAAACCGAAAGGCTTGGAAGGCCATGACCAGCAGGATCCAGTTGGTGCAGTGCAGCACGTCGTCGGTGACGGCGAAGTTGTCGTAGAAGCCGAACAGGTTGCCCAGGGTGTCCACCAGAAAAGGGGCCACGACCAACGCATCGGCCACGTGCGGGTAGGGGTCGCGTTTGGTGCGACGAACCCATTCGACAAAGGGCACTACCGCTGCGGCACCCACAAAGAGCGGAATGCGCATACCCATCGCCTTCCCCTCGAGATGGTCGAGTGGCACCAGGATGGCGATGGCGAAGGCGACGAGGATGCCTACCTTCATAGCGATGTTGCATTTGCGGGCTAGCGGCGACGCATCGATGAGCTCGATGCGAGTGCCGAGCCTGCCTGACGCCGTATTGGTCATCTCTTGCTTCGTGGTGGGTTGGGTCCCCATCGGGGACCATCGGCCGGTTGGGGCAAAGCTGGAGCGGTGTTGACGCTCACGACCGGCCTCGAGCGGCCCGATACCGGGCGATCAATGCGTTGGTTGATGCATCGTGGCTGCCCCCAGAGGGGGTGGGCGAAGTGAGCTCGGCTGCGATAGTGGTGGCGAGTACCTTGCCAAGCTCCACACCCCACTGGTCGAAGCTGTTGATCTGCCAGATCACCCCTTGGGTGAACACCTTGTGTTCGTAGAGGGCCACGAGCTGGCCCAACGTAGATGGCGTGAGCGCTGGGACCACAATGGTTGTAGACGGCCGGTTCCCAGGGAACGTCTTGTGCCCGACGAGATCCTCAGCTACACCGCTGCTGCGCACTTCGTCGGCGCTGCGCCCAAAGGCCAGCGCTTCTGTTTGGGCAAAGCAGTTGGCCACCAGGAGGTCGTGCTGGTCTCCGCCGCTGTCGACAGGCAGGGCATCGGCGGGGGAGAGCACAGCAACAAAGTCGCTGGGCACCACGCTGGTCCCCTGGTGGAGGAGCTGATAGAAGGCGTGTTGGCCGTTGGTGCCGGGCTCGCCCCAAACTACCGGGCCGGTGTCGCAGGTCACCGGGCTGCCGTCGAGGCGCACCCGTTTGCCGTTGCTTTCCATGTCGAGCTGTTGGAGGTAGGCAGCGAAGCGATGAAGGTCCGCGGCGTAGGGGAGTACCGCGTGGGTTTGCCAGCCAAAGAAGTTGCGGTACCAAACGCCGATGAGGCCAAGGAGAACTGGGACGTTCTCGCGTAACGGTGCATACCGGAAATGGTCGTCCATGGTGGCGAACCCTGCCAGGAGTTCGGCGAACGCTTCGGCGCCAATGGCGATCATGAGGCTGAGGCCAATGGCCGACGACAACGAGTAGCGGCCGCCAACCCAGTCCCAGAACCCGAACATGTTGTTGGTGTCGATGCCGAAGGCGGCCACGGCCTCGGCGTTTGTTGATACCGCTACGAAGTGCTTTTTGACCGCTTGATAGTCGCCACCGAGACCCTCGATCAGCCAGCGTCGGGCGCTGGTTGCGTTGGTGATGGTTTCGATGGTGGTGAAGGTCTTGGAACTCACCACAAACAGGGTCGTGGCTGGGTCGAGATCGACGAGGGCTGCAGTGAGGTCGCTGCCGTCGATGTTGGACACGTATCGGCAGGAAATATCGGGGTGGCGGAAGTCTCGGAGAGCTTCGTAGGCCATGACCGGCCCCAGGTCCGAGCCCCCTATCCCTATGTTGACCACGGTGCGGATGGGTTGTCCCGTAGCCCCCAACCATGCGCCAGCGCGGACGCCTTCGGCAAAAGCAGCCGCACGATCGAGCACTTCGTGGACCTGGGGGACCACGTTCACGCCGTCGACAAAGACTTGTCGTTCTCGAGGGGCCCGGAGCGCTGTGTGGAGCACGGCTCGGTCCTCTGTGCTGTTGATGTGTTCGCCGCTGAACATGGCTTCGACCTTGCGGCGTAGCTCTGCTCGTTCTGCCAGAGCAATCAACAAGTCGATTGTTTGGTCGGTGATCCGGTTCTTTGAGTAGTCGACGACAAGGTCGCCGGCGGTGGCGGTGAACGCCTCGGCACGGCCGGGGTTGGTAGCAAAGAGTTCGGCGAGCGTCAGGTCGCTGGCGATGCTGTGATGGCCTCGAAGTTCGTTCCATTCGGGCATCGCGGTCAGATCTAACAGAGCCATTGGCCGTCCCTTGTGTGCGGTGGTGCCCTGCCAACAGTACTGGCGCCACGAACTTGGCTGCGGCCATCTCAGCATGTGCTTGTCGTACCTCGCAAAGATACGTTCAGCCCGTACGGCGTCAACCCCATACGACATCAACCCCATACGACATCAACTGGGTGTGAGTTAGCTTCTCGCGAACCCGGGTGGGCACGGCCACCGTGGCGATAGCCCCGGCTAGATCTCAAACCATGGCTGTCTATCTCGTGCCAGTGGCACCTTGATCGTCACCGACTGCAACGTACGTGCCGCTGATGAGCTTGCCTTGGCTGTACTGACCGAGCTGTAACTATCCCTCGCCGCCAGCTTCGGCTGCCTCAAGGGCTTCAGTGGCCGCGGGGTTGCCTGCAGCCCACTCTTGGAATTGGGCTTCGATCGCTTGCGGAGACACGCCAGCTTCCCAATCGGGGACTTCGCCAGACTCGGCCCACAGGATCCAGGCTTCCACTGCCTCTTCGGGGGCGAGACCGTGCTGGACTCGTTCGTAGAGCACAGATTCGAGCACGGCCAGACCGCCAAGGTCGGCAAAGGAGGGCATGTTGCCCTGGGCGCCGGTAACGCGCTGGCCACCGGGGCGATCGGCGGAGCCGTAGTTTGGCCCGGTGTTTTCGGTGCCGTTAACAACCCAAGCTATGTGTGGCGCAACCTCGGGGAACGTAGCCAAAACTTCGCCCTCGTTGAGCTGGTAGCCAACCCCGCCACCGCCGCCACCACCGTGGCAGGTGCTGCAGTTGACGGCGTAAAGCTCGGCGCCTGCGGCCAACGGGCCTTCGGCTTCTCGGGTTGGCTCTTCGAGCGTGCCCCAAACCATAAAGGCCCACAGTGGCAAGAACAGCGCCACTGGCGCCATCCACACGGGAATCTTCTTCCGTGACTGAGCGGCCTCTACCCATGGGGTAATCGGCGCGGGTGGTTCTTCTTCGATTTCGGCTGGGACCGTGGCCGCTGCAGGTGCGGGGGCCGGGGCAGCATCGGCTGACGCCGCAGGAACAACAGCAGCACTGTCGCCGCCGCCATCGCCGGACTCAAGCCCAAGGGCGGCACGACGTTCGCGTGAACGTTGCAGGAGATAATCTGGTACTTCGGTCAACGCTTCCTCCGCTGGCCTTTCGGGGAGCCATAGGGCGGGACTCGTCAGGTGACGAATCAACACACGGGCAGGTGCCCGTGGAGCCACTGTATGCAACGAGCACCCTACAGCAACAAACCGTAGACAGAAGTGAACCCTCGAAGAAGATCTCGCTGGGCTTCCCAGTAGGTCTGGGTGAGTTGCCCGTCTCAGAGAAATCGGGCGGTTGGTTGGTTATGAGGGCGTGAGTCGCGTCACAATGGAATATGCAATCAGCGTGGTTGGGTCTCGACCCTCCACCACCAGACCAAGAATGGATGCGACGATGTGTCGAGCCGCGAATCATCGTGGTAGACCAAACGACTGGGAGTGTGCGCCTGACCGCGGGCTACACTCGATTGTGATCTGTTTCACGAAGACATTTGAGGAGAGCCAGCGTGGCCCAGCAACGGCCCATTGATGTCGCAGTAATGAAGGTGTACGGCGCAATGATTGCGTCGACCATCGCCGTTATTGGTCTCCTGACGGTTTGGGTAGCACTCACCAAAGACGACAACCTCCAGTCAGCACCATTCATGAACACTGCGTTCGTGTTGAGCTGGTTGATTTCGCTCGTCATGGTTGCCGGCGTACTCGAATACGCAAAGCGCCGCCCGGCTGACGCTGCGGTCAGTTGGGGCGAAGCCAACATTGGCGCGGTGTATGTCTTCTTCTTGTTGTTCTGGGTGTACGGCATCGTCCCGCACCAGTTCCTTACCTATGCAGACAACGAACTCTCTTGGCGTGTCGACCGGTTGGTGGTGGGCCCAGACCTGGGCTTTACCGGCGGCGAAGGCATCGTCGAGTGGATCTTGCCCATGGACATCACCTACTTGGTCATCCGTGACATCTTCGCAGTAGTCATCTACGGCATCTTGCTTGGCTTCAACGTCGCCCTGTTCAGCGTGTGGCAAGCCCGGGGCAAGGTTGCTCCCACCGAAGTCGAGCAATCCACCTATGGTCGCCCGCTGGTCCGGGAAGGGGTGTAGGGCATGGGAGTTCTCGATGCCAATCCTCGGATGCCCGAGTTCCGCGACGACTACGTCCTTCAAGAAGTCGACGCGGCCTGGCTTTCGGCCGCAGTCAAGCCAAAGCAGTTCATCCACATCGACCAGTCCGAGTGCATCATGTGCGAAGGCTGCGTCGATATTTGCCCCTGGAAGTGCATCTTTATGGTGCGACCAGAGGCCATCGACGAAGCCATCGGTACAGAACTCCCTGGTCGCGACCCCAACGACCATGTCATTTTCACCATCGATGACGACGTGTGTACGCGCTGTGCACTCTGCGTTGATCGATGCCCCACTGGTGTCATCATCCTCGGAAAGATCGGCGACGCTCCAGCCGAAGGCGACGGACACCAGCGCATGCCCACCCACGGATATGGCTATGGCATGCGGCTTGGCTAAGGGCCAATCCAGCGCCAGCCCGCAGTAGTTCCCCCAGCAGTACCGATTCCCCCAGCAGTACCAATTCGCACAGCAGTACCAATTCGCACAGCAAGCAAACCGCCCAGAACGTAGTAAACACAAGGACCTGAACCCAGTGCCGAAGAAGCAGCCACTGAGCGAGCGCATGAGTCAGAGCGCTAGCCAGCTCACCGACCAGGTGCAGAGCTCACAAGCGTGGAACTCAATCTTCCGTCCCGGATCCATCTTCCGGAAGGGCTATAACGACAGCCCTAGGAACCGTTCCTATGTCGTCATGAACAGCGTGCTCTATCACCTCCACCCCGTGAAGGTGAAGCGCCACGCGGTCAAGGTCAGCTACACCCTTTGCCTGGGTGGTCTGAGCTTCTTCTTGTTCATCCTCTTAACGGTTACGGGCATCTTCTTGATGTTCTTCTACCGCCCCACCGCCGCTCAAGCCTGGGACGACATCTACACCTTGCAGACCTCGGTGACCTTTGGACTCTTGGTCCGCAACATGCATAGATGGGCCGCTCACCTCATGGTGTTGTCGGTCTTCTTGCACATGGCTCGAGTCTTCTACCACGGCGCGTACAAGGCGCCTCGCGAGTTCAACTGGGTCATTGGCGTCATCTTGTTGCAGCTGACCTTGTTGCTCTCGTTCACCGGCTACCTCCTCCCATGGGACCAATTGGCGCTTTGGGCCGTGACGGTGGGTACGAACATGATGGGTTACACCCCCGTATTCGGTGAACAAGTCAGGTTCGTGTTGCTGGGTGGTGTCGAGATTGGTACCGACACGCTGTTGCGCTGGTATGTGCTCCACGTGTTGATGTTGCCCTTCGTCATCGTCATCTTCATGGCCATCCACTTCTGGCGAGTACGTAAGGACGGAGGTATTTCGGGTCCGCTCTAGGACGCCGAGAACACCATGACTGAAGTACCAGAACATCTCCTCAAACGAGCCCAGGCAGCACGCGACCGTGCCGCTGGCGGCGACGCCGATACGTCGACGGCTGCCGCTGACGCCAGCGCCACCGCCGACGATGGGCCCAAGATCCCGCCGCACCTCCTCGAACGGTCCAAGTCGGCCCGTCAACAGGCCGATAGCGGTGCCGCAGTGGCAACCGCTGCTCCGGCTGGTGGCGGCGCAGTCGCCACCGCAGCCCCACCTCCTGTAGCCAGTGGCCCTGGCGGCCATACCCAGCGTCTGTTGACGGTGGTGAAGTCCGGCTCCATTCAGGACGTCAAGCTCAAGCCCATGGACAAGGTCCATGTGTGGCCGCACCTGCTTATTGTCGAGTTTGGCGCTGCCTTGGCGTGCCTCACCTTCACGCTAATCTTTTCGATCTTTGTGAACGCTCCGTTGCTGGAGTTGGCCAACTTCAACGAGACGCCAAACCCATCGAAGGCCCCTTGGTACTTCTTGGGTCTGCAGGAACTGCTCACCATGTTCCACCCAATGGTGGCCGGTGTGACTATTCCCGGTATCGGCATCTTCTTGTTGATCTTGGCGCCGTACATTGATCGCAACCCCTCTAACAAGCCCGAAGATCGCAAGTTCGGGATCTCGCTCATGACCGTGCACCTGATGTTCTGGGCTGTCTTGGTCATGATCGGTTCGTTCTTCCGAGGCCCTGGCTTCAACTTCATCTTCCCTTGGGCCGACGGCCTGTTCTTCGAACTCTGATGCACCTCCAGACCGTCGTCTCATTGCGGGACCAAATCCTCACCTGCCTGGGTTGTACTAGTTACACAGCCCCCGTGGCCCAGTAGGAGCAAACCATGGAACTTCTAGCCATCATCATCCCCGTCATCATCGTCCTCAGCGGCGTCTTGATCTTTGCCGCTTCGCGACGCAGCGATTCCGCTGCTGCTCAGGGCCAACTCAGCCGTGAGACGCGTCAGCGCGACAACGCCCATGGCGGGTTCTCCCAAGCAGAACCCGAAGCCGCAGTGGTCTCTGGCCGCGAAGTCGAACGTGCTGCTGCCCTAGCTCGACGCGACGACGGGGGCGAACTCGTCGCCGCCGGTGCTGCACCGCCAGTGCCGTGGACCCCGCCCGATGACGAAGCGATCGGTGTGGCGCGTCGCCAGTTCCTCAACCGTTCCATCATTGGTCTCATGGGCTTCAGTCTGGGCACGTTTGGCACAGCCTGCGTTGCGTTCCTTTGGGGCGGCGAAGGGGGCGGCGGCTTCGGTTCCAAGATCACCGTCGGCAGCGTCGAGGACGTCAAGTCCAGCATCGAAGCGAGCAATGGCTTCTTCTACGCACCCGAGGGGCGTATGTGGATCACCGAATACCCCTTGGCTTCGCTGAAGAAGGCAGAGGCTGCCTACTCCGCGCCCGAGCTCGCTGGCATGAGCGCTGGTCTCGTGGCGCTCTACCAGAAGTGTCCGCACCTTGGTTGCCGTGTGCCCGAATGTGTTACCTCACAATGGTTTGAGTGCCCATGCCATGGCTCTCAGTACAACCGAGTCGGCGAGAAGCGCGGCGGCCCCGCTCCTCGTGGCATGGACCGCTTCGCCATGGAAGTCAGTGCCGACGGCGTGTTTACCGTAGATACCGGCACCATCATCCAAGGCCCGCCCATTGGCACCAACACCACTGGCCAAGAAGCTGAAGGCCCAAACTGCATTGGTGAGTCGTCGCATTAAGCGGCTCATCATCATGACCCCTACTACTTCCCTGTAAGAGACCTCCGGAACCACGCTAAATGTTGCTTCTCGCTGTATCGACCCAACGTACGATCGGACTGGTCATCGCCCTTATTGTGGGCGGCGCCGCTGCGGTCTATGTGTTGTTCAACGTCTTCTCGACGGGCAAGGACGAGATCGGCTCGGAAATCGAGCTGGCTCCAAACCGCAAGCCCTACTTCGATGACGAGATCTTGGAAACCAAGAAGCTTGACCTGTCGCTGGCCTTTGGTGCTGGTGGTCTTGCCATTATTGCCATTGCCTTACCGTTGTATTGGCTTGGCGAACCTGGCCGCCAAGAAGGCTATGTGGACTTCACCGACCGGGTGGCTGCCGATCGCGGTGGCGAGATCTACGAAGCACAGTGTGTTGCTTGCCACGGTGCTGCTGGTGTGGGTGGCGCAGCGGCCTACACGGTCCTTGACGAGAGTGGCCGGTTCGTCTCAAACGCGAGCTGGACCGCACCAGCGCTCAACAACATCATGTATCGGTTCTCCGAAGACGAAGTACTGCACATCCTTAACTACGGCCGCCCACAATCGCCCATGCCAGCATGGGGTGGCCCCGGCGGTGGTCCTCTCACGAGTCAGCAGATCGAAGAGATCCTGGCGTACCTCATCCGCATCCAAATCCCGGCTGAGCAAGTCCAAGACGATGTGCAACGCGGCTTGGCACAAGCAGTAAGCGCGGACGTCGAGGCTCAGAATCCCGAGCCGTTCGAGGCGCTTGCCGAGATCAGCGCAGACCCAGAAGCAACGCCCGAAGACATCGCTGCGGCCCAAGCCGATGTCGACGCCGCCTTAGATGCCTACTTGGCTGATCTCGCCGAGAACGACGAGGTTGCTTACGGGGAGTTGCTCTTCAACAACGCTGTTGGTGCGGGTTCCTACAACTGTGCTCGCTGCCACACCGCCGGGTCTTCCTGGAATGCCGACGATGTGCTGGCCGAGAACCCCTCACTCGAAGGACTGATTGAACCTGAGATGCCCGGAGGCGGTGGCTTTGCTCCAAGCTTGTTGGGCGTGGCCGATCAGTTCTTGACCGCAGAAGATCAAGCAGCCTTCGTCGAACGGGGCTGTGAGCCAAACCTCCAGTACGGCACAAACGGTGTCTGTGAACCGTCGGGTCAGATGCCAGGGTTCGGCCCCGGCGCTACTGACTATGCCAAAGAGAACGGTGGTGGCTTGCTAACACCCGAGCAAGTGGCGGCGATCGTCGCTTACGAGAGGAGCTTGCAGTAATGCTCTCGTTTATCAACGTCATTGCTGGCATCAGCTGGGAACCCGAGATACGCGGCGCCCTGGTTGTGCTGGTTGGCTCGACAGTCCTCTTTGGCAGCGTCTGGCTTCTGCTCACAACCAACATTGGTAGCCGCCTCAGTACCCTCAACTCCCTGACTGGCTTCTTCGGCTGGATGTTCATCATGGGTGTGGTCTGGTGGATCTACGGCGGAAACGTGCTCAGCGGCGACGACCCGTCATGGGTACCCGAGGAGACCGTCTACGGGGACTTTGCGCTTGCCGAAAGCGAAGACGTGCCGAAGCTGGCTGATGCGACGCTCACGCCAGCGCCCGAGGTTGTCGACATCATGTGTCCCGGCCTTGTTGATGCCACGGTCCAACTTCAGCGTGCCCGCGTGGTTGAGGACAACGTCAACCTCGAGCTATCCGAGTTCTATACGGCCCCTGCTGAGCACCCTTACTGTCTCAACGAACAGATTGGTGAACTGCTTGCGGTTGATGCCGAGACACTTGGCGAGGACCTCACCGCCGCAAACGAAGCCTACGGCGAAGACGACCCTCGTTTCCTTGACGATGCAGAGCTCGAAGCAGCCATTACCCAAGCCGTTGATGACGAAATCCGCAAAGACAATCAGCTGAGTTTGTCTGGATTGCTCTCGGTCTCCCCAGAGATCATCGACAACGCTGTCGACGAAGGCATTTTGGACTTCCAGGACTGGGACCTCGTGTCCTCCGCTGACGCAGGCGAGGCGCAGGCCACTGCCAGTGCGTTCTTGGTCGATCAGGCCAATAGCTTCAGCGCCCCAGGCGACTTCTTGATGCTCGACACCTTCCAAGAAGGCGGGAAGCCCAAGCGGGCCAGCGACGGCGTCTACGACCGTGTCGCCAACGAGATCCGCAATACCGTGGTGTTCTGGCACCCCAAGCACACCATCGTCGTTGAGATCCGACCCACGCTCGACAAGCCGACGATTGCTGGCCAAGCACCCCCATTCCCCGAAATCGACCCTGATGGTCAGCTGGTGTCGGTCGTCATGGTCCGTGACCTGGGTAGCAAGCGTCTCCCGGCCGCGCTCATTACGATGGGCTCACTTGTCATCTTCCTCGTGTTGTGCTGGATGCTGCACGTTCGTGACCTCGAACTACGGCGGAAACTCGACGAATGGGATCCAGCTAGCGCCTAGGAGGCAGCCCGTATGGGTCAGTATCTTCCAATCCTGGCGCTGCTCATCCTGGCAGTGCTCTTTGCAGCGATCAGCTTTGTGGCATCGGGTCTGTTCGCGCCCAAGCGCACCACCTCAGCCAAACGCGCACCCTATGAGTGCGGTGTAGAGCCTGCTCAAGACACCCCCGACCGGTTCCCGGTTCGGTTCTTCTTGGTGGCCATGATCTTCATCGTGTTCGACATCGAGATCATCTTCTTGTATCCGTGGGCCACGATCTTCCGTCAACTCGGCCTGTTTGGCCTCGTGGCAATGTTCATCTTTGCCTTCGCAGTATTTGAATCGTTCGTGTATCTCATTGGCAACGGCGCTCTCGATTGGGGCCCCGTCAAGCGGGCGGTCCGCCGCGAGCTCGTCGACCCAGGCCGAACAGCCAACACAACCATTCGTCGTGTCGGCGCCGAAGGCCGTATGGAATTCGACGATGTCGACACCCGAACCGCTACCCCCGGGGAAGCCGCCTGATGCCTACTCTGCCTGTCCTCGGCGACAGTACCGGCCCGGGCGAACAAGGCCTTGCTGGGCTCGAGCACAACTTCGCAACCGGCAGACTCGAAGACCTTGTCAAGTGGTCTCGTCGCATGAGCATGTGGCCAGCCACCTTCGGCCTGGCCTGCTGTGCACTGGAGATGATGGCTACCGGCGCCGCGCACTACGACCTCTCCCGCTGGGGCATGGAAGTCTTTCGAGCTTCGCCCCGGCAAGCAGATCTCATGATCGTAGCCGGGCGCGTGTCGCAGAAGATGGCCCCAGTCTTGCGCCAGATCTACGACCAAATGATGGAACCCAAGTGGGTCATCTCCATGGGTGTGTGTGCCAGCTCCGGGGGTATGTTCAACAACTATGCGCTGGTTCAAGGTGTCGACCAGATTGTGCCGGTGGACATCTACGCGCCAGGCTGCCCGCCCGGGCCTGAAACGCTTATGCACGCGATCTCGACCTTGCATGACAAGGTCAGAGATGGCGAACTCACCCAGCGACGCCAACAAACCGGTGGCGGCGCGGGCATTATCGTGGAACAGCGCGACGGCCAGACCGCAACCGAGATCGTGATTGCGCGTTAAGCGCACACATCGGGCGAAGACGAGGAACACCAGTGTCACAAGAGGTTGAGGAGAGCGAAGAGGAGGCCCAAGAGGCCGCCCCTGAGGTGGAGGTCGAGACCCAGTACGGGGTCGCCGTCACTCGTTCTCGTGGCCAGTTGGTGCTGCACCCACCGGTCGACCAACTCATTGAAACGGTCACTGCGCTTCGCGAGGACGGCTACAACATGTTGCTTGACGTCACCGCTGTTGACTACCTCACCCAACCCAACCGCGACTTGCCTCACGGTGTGGCAGGAGCCCGGTTCGAGCTCGTTGTGGGGCTTATCTCACACACCAAACGCGAACGCATCCGACTTCGGGTACAAGTCGACGAAGCAGACCCCACCGTGCCGTCGCTGTTCGACCTCTACCCAGGGGCCGAAGCACTCGAACGCGAAACCTACGACATGTTTGGCATTGTCTTCGAGGGCCACCCCGACATGAGCCGCATCCTCATGCCCGACGACTGGCACGGCCACCCCTTGCGCAAGGACTACGGCGTGGGCGCCATCCCTGTGCAGTTCAAAGGCGCCCCGGGACCCCGGTAGAACCCATGGCAATCGCAGACCCTCCCCAAGACATCACCCAAGGCGACCAACGAGTTCGCTTGCGCGATGACACCAGTGCCGTCCTGCGCCTCACCGAGGCACAAGCTTCTGAGCTCACCTACGACGACAACGATCGTCGCATGATCATGAACATGGGGCCCCAGCACCCGTCCACCCACGGTGTGCTGCGCGTCATGCTGGAGCTCGACGGCGAAGTGGTGCGTCGCTCGAAGCCCATCATTGGCTATCTCCACACCGGCATGGAAAAGACGGGCGAAACGCTCAGCTACCTGCAGGGTTCTACCAATGTGACCCGCATGGACTATGCAGCGCCGCTCTTTAGCGAGCTGGCTTTCTCGATGTCCACCGAGAAGCTCTTGGGCATCGAAGTTCCCGAGCGTGCGGTGTGGATCCGTATGCTCATGTGCGAACTCAACCGCATCAGCTCTCACCTGCTTTTCCAGGCCACCAACGGCATGGACATTGGTGCGGTTGGCATGATGATCTACGGCTGGCGAGAACGCGAAGAAGTCCTCCGCTTGTTCGAAAAGATCACCGGCCTGCGCATGAACCACAACTACATCCGCCCCGGCGGTGTAGCTGCAGACCTTCCCGACGGCTGGCGCGACGACGTGTTGTCCATCATCGACAAGCTGCCAGAGCGTCTCGACGAGTTCGACAATCTCCTCACGGGCCAACCCATCTGGCGCGAACGCCTCCAAGGCGTCGGCGTTGTCAACACCGACGAGTGCATTGCGCTGGGCGTTACGGGCCCACTGCTGCGCTCCACCGGTTACGCATGGGATCTCCGTCAGGACATGCCGTACCTGGCCTACGACCAAGTTGACTTCGACGTGCTGGTGGGAAGCTACGGCGATTGTTTCGACCGGTACGCCATTCGCCTCAACGAGATCCGCGAATCCATCAGAATCATCCACCAGATTCTCGACAAGATGCCTACCGGCGACTACCGGATCCAGGACAAGAAGGTTACGCCACCGCCACGGGCTCGGATCGACGAGTCCATGGAAGCGCTCATCCACCACTTCAAGATCTTCACCGAAGGTTTCAAAGTGCCCGAGGGCGAGGTGTATTGCGCCGTCGAGTCTCCTCGCGGAGAGGTCGGCTGCTACATGGTCTCAGACGGTGGTGCGCACCCGTACCGCATGCACATCCGCGGCCCATCGTTCGTCAACCTTCAGGTGATGCCACACATGATGCAAGACGCCATGGTGGCCGACGCAGTGGCCATCATTTCAAGTGTCGATCCAATCATGGGGGAGGTCGATCGCTGATGGCTCGCCTCAACGCCGACAACGAACGCATCGCTCATGAGATCATCGGGCGCTACCCGCGCAAGAAGTCTGCCCTCATCCCGTTGCTTCACCTGGCCCAAGAACAAGACGGATGGGTAACCGACGAGGCCATGTCGCACATCGCCGATCTCGTAGAGGTCACCCCTGCTGAGGTCTTAGGGACCTGCAGCTTTTATGAAATGTTCAAGCGTCACCCGGTGGGCGACTACCACGTCAATATCTGCCACGGCATTGCCTGTCACCTGTTGGGCGCGGACGAGCTCATCCACCATGCCGAGGAAACCCTCGGGGTTAAAGGCGGAGGAACCACCGACGATGGTCGCTTCACCGTCGAAGGGGTCGAATGCATAGCTGCCTGCACCGAGGCGCCGTGCCTTCAGGTCAACTATCGCTTTGCGAACAAAGTCACCACCCAAGACTTCGACGCGCTGATTGCAGACATTCGCTCTGGCGCACGCAGCGACATTCCCCCACACGGCACGTTGGCCAAGACCCGCCAGTCCATCCCCGAAGAGCGAGCCGCTGGACCGGCCCTGGTCGAAGATGCCCAAGAGCCTGCGTGGCTAAGCCGTAACGGGAGCGACCAGTGAGCATCCCTAAGATCACCACCGCACGCTGGGACGTCGAAGACGGCCACACGTTGGCTGGCTACGAACGAACCGGCGGATACAGCGCTCTCAAAAAGGCGCTCGAAATGACGCCGGCCGAGGTCCACGAAGAAGTAAAGACAGCGAGTCTCCTTGGCCGCGGCGGTGCCGGCTTCCCGGCAGGGGTCAAGTGGGGATTCTGTCCCCCCGGTGTGTGGCCCCGATACCTCGTGGTCAACGGCGACGAATCCGAGCCAGGTACCTACAAAGACCGCATCATGCTTGAGCGTGATCCCCATCAGCTCATCGAGGGCTGCTTGCTGGCTTGTTACGCGCTCGGCCTGTCGCAGTGCTTCCTCTATGTCCGAGGCGAAATGGCGCATGGGCAAGAGCGAGTAGCTGCAGCGCTAAACGAGGCGTATGAAGCCGGGTATGTGGGCAAGAACATTTTGGGCACAGAAGTCTCGGTCGACGTGGTGCTGCATTGGGGCGCCGGTGCCTACATCGTGGGCGAAGAAACAGCGCTTATCGAAAGCCTCGAAGGCAATCGCGGTATGCCCCGGCTGAAGCCCCCGTTCTTCCCAGCCGCCATTGGGCTCTACGGCAAACCCACCATTGTCAACAACGTCGAGACCCTCTCCAACATCCCGTGGATCATCAACAACGGCGGCCAAGCCTTTGCCGACATCGGCGAAGCCCCAAGCACCGGAACTCGCGTGTTTGCGGTCTCTGGCCACGTCAACAACCCGGGTGTGTTTGAAGTCGAGTTTGGGACCACAACCTTCCGCGACCTCATCATGGGCGAAGAGTATGGCGGCGGCATCCGCAACGGCGGGTCCCTCAAAGCGTTCATCCCCGGCGGAGCATCTGCGCCCTGGTTCTTCGAAGAACACCTCGACCTCCCCCTCGAAAAAGGAACCGTCGACCGGGCCGGCTCCATGCTTGGATCTGGCGCCATTGTGGTCATGGACCAGACCACCGACATCGTTAAGGCCTGCCACAACGTGGTCCGGTTCTTCTCGCGAGAGTCCTGCGGCAAGTGTTCGCCGTGCCGCGAAGGTACGTCATGGCTCGAAAAGATCTTGCAGCGCATCATCGACGGAAACGGTCGCCGAGCCGACCTGGCCCTGTTAATGGATGTCTGCGACAACATCAGTCCCGGCATTGCCTGGCCGCCCAAGCAGACAACTATTTGCCCCTTGGGGCCATCGGCAGTGTCGCCCATTGCTTCGGTCATCGAGCGTTTCGCCGACGAGTTCGATGCTTACCTGGGCGAACCCTCCACAGAGCAGGCGGTCGAGGTTCGATGAGCGACGACATGGTTACGTTCAACGTCGACGGCAACGAGGTGTCTGCACCGGCAGGCAAGCTCGTCATCGAAGCCTGCGAAGACGCAGGCGTGTACATTCCGCGCTTCTGCCATCACGAGCGCATGAACCCGGTGGGTATGTGCCGCATGTGCATTGTCGAAGTCGACACCGGCCGCGGCCCGGCCTTGCAGCCCAGCTGCATGCTCACCGTCAGCGACGGAATGATCGTCGACACCCAGTCCGATGTCACCAAGAAGGCCCAGGACGGTGTGCTCGAGTTCTTGCTCGTCAACCACCCTCTTGACTGCCCGGTCTGTGACAAGGGCGGGGAATGCCCGCTGCAAGATCAAACCATGGCCTACGGGCCGGGCGAGTCACGTTTTGTCGAAGAGAAGCGCCACTACGAGAAGCCCATCCCGGTCAACGACAACGTGTATCTCGACCGCGAACGTTGCATCCTGTGCGACCGCTGCACCCGCTTTGCCGACGAGGTTGTTGGTGATCCGCTCATCCACTTCATGGATCGCGGCAACCAGACCCAGGTAAACACGTTCCCTGACGAACCCTTTGCCAGCTACTTCAGTGGCAACGTGGTCCAGATCTGTCCTGTTGGCGCGCTGACGGCGAAGCCTTACCGCTTCAAGGCCCGTCCTTGGGACCTGGCCGAAGTCGATTCCACCTACCCCAACGCGATGGGCGACCGCATCAACGTGCAGTCTTCACGCGACCAGGTGCTGCGGTTCCAAGGTGTGGACTCAGACGCCGTCAACTGGGGTTGGCTCGCTGACAAAGAGCGCTTCTCGTTCGAGGCGCTCCAAAGCGACAACCGAATTGGTAGCCCACTGATGCGCGGCGGTGGCCTCAACAAGGCTGATGCCGATGGCGACGAACTGGTTGCGGCCAGCTGGTCACAGGCACTCGGCTCTGCTGCCAAAGCTATTGCCGACACCACCCCCGACAAGGTCGGATTCGTTGGAGGTGCCCGGCTGTCCAATGAGGCGCAATACGCTTGGACCAAGCTTGCCAAGGGTCTCGTGGGCACCGACAACGTCGACGCCCAACTGGGCGACGAACTTCCTCCGCACGCCCTGCTGGGTTTGCCCCGGGCCACAGTGGCCGAGGCCTGCCAACCTGGTGGTGTCATCGTGCTCATTGGCTGCGACCCCAAAGAGACGTTGGGCACGCTGTACATCCGCTTGCGCCATGCCGTGGTTGAAGACGGCGCCAAGCTGATCGAGATCACGCCTACCGACACGGGCCTGACGAACGTGGCCAGTGCCTCGTTGCGTGCCCGCCCAGGCGAAGCCGGCACCGTCGCACGCGCCCTGCTTGCCGAAACCGTGTCGGGCCACATTGGTGGCGTCGACGAAGATGCCCTCGCTACTGCACGTGACCTTTTGGGTTCTGGCCCCGTGACGGTCGTGTTGGGGCGTGGCTCGCTTTCCGAGTCAGTCGACAGCGTCCTTGAAGCCGCTGATGCGTTCCTCGATGTCGACGGCGTGCGTTTCCTGCAAGCCATTGGCCGTGGCAACACCATGGGTGCGCTGGACATGGGTATGTCTCCGGGCTTGTTGCCGGGGCGGACATCGCTGGCCGCTGGCCAAGACGCGTTTAGTGATCTCTGGCCCCAGCTGCCCAACAGCGACGGCATGAACACTGCTGCCATGCTCGAAGCTGGCGCAGCCGGCAACCTCGACGTGTTGGTCCTTCTTGGCGCTGACCCCATCAACGATGCCCTCGACCCTGCTGTTGCGGCTAAGGCGCTGGCGACAGTGCCCACAGTCATCGCCGTCGACCTCTTCGTGAACGACTCAGTGTCCAAGGCCCATGTGGTATTCCCCGCGGCAGCGTTCACCGAGTCCTCCGGCAGCCATACCAACCTCGAAGGCCGCATTACTGCTATTCGCCAAAAGGTCACCCCGCCAGGCACTGCCCGGTCCGACTTGGTAATTGCTGCGGAGTTGGCACGACGACTCGGACACGACCTGGGCCTCGAAACCCCAAGTGACGTGTGGGAAGAACTCGGACCACGCTCAGCCGTGCATGGCGATGTATCGAGCGCGGCTATCGAAGCCGACGTGGATGGTGTGCTTATCACCGCTACCGGCCGCGTGGCGTTTGCGCCGCCCGACCAGGCGGTCTCACGCGAGCCGGTCAATGCCTACGCCCTTCGTTTGGTAACCGCCCGGCGCATGTTCGACAACGGCACAATGGTGCAGCAAAGTCCCCACCTGGCTGGCTTTGCTGGTCAGGCCTCGTTGCGGGTAAACCCCTACGACTTCAACCGCGTCGGCGTGGCCGATGGCGAAGAGGTACGAGTCAGCGCACCCAAGGGTTCGGTCAACGTCGCGGCCCGGGTCGACCCAGGGGTGCCCAAAGGCATCGTGGTCTTGGACTACAACCGTTCTGGTGCCGACGCTCGCGTGTTGCTGGACCCAGGCGCTACCAGTATCGATATCCGGCTCGAATCCAAGGGAGGTAAGGCCTGATGCCCGCCATCTTTAGCCTCGACCCCCTGTTTCTTGGCGATGCCGGAAACCTCGAGATATTGGCCATTGTGTTGGCCAAGGTAGTCATTGCCTTTGCGGGGTTGATGGTCTCGGTGATGCTGATGGTTTGGTGGGAACGCAAGTTCATTTCCGACCTCCAAAACCGCATCGGCCCAAACCGCGCTGGGCCATTCGGCATTCTGCAGACTCTGGCCGACGGCATCAAGCTCTTCTTCAAAGAAGACCTCATCCCCGACCAATCCGACCGTTTCGTGTTCAAGCTGGCCCCCTACCTGTCATTGGTCCCAGCGTTCTTAGTGTTTGCTGTGGTCCCTATTGGGGGTGACTTCAGCAATGGTGGTGACGGCCTCATCTCGGTATTTGGCAACGACACCTACGTGCAGCTTGCTGATCCCCACATCGGCATCTTGTTTGTACTGGCCATGTCGTCCATTGCCGTCTATGGCATCATGCTTGCCGGTTGGTCATCAGGATCGAAGTACCCGTTGCTTGGCTCGGTTCGAGCCTCGGCGCAGATGGTCTCCTATGAAGCAGCCCTGGGCCTGGCGCTTGTTGCGGTCTTGCTCAAGACCGGCTCGCTATCCACCACAACCATCGTGCGCGAACAGGCTGGCGAAGGCCCTGAGTTCTTGGGCTTGTTCCCCATGCCCGATTGGAACGTCATCGTGTTGGGCGTGGTGCCCTTCATCATCTTCTTCATTGCCACGACCGCCGAACTCAACCGGCCTCCGTTCGACCTGGTTGAGGCCGAGCAAGAGATCGTGGGTGGCTTCCACACCGAATACAGCTCCATTCGCTTC
The DNA here is from genome assembly GCA_030431575.1 of Acidimicrobiia bacterium. Lineage (GTDB taxonomy): Bacteria > Actinomycetota > Acidimicrobiia > Acidimicrobiales > UBA8592 > JAUIIS01. The sequence continues at coordinate 36,433 of JAUIIS010000003.1, forward strand.
GCCCTGTTCTTCTTGGCCGAATTCATGAACGTGGTCACCATGTCCGCGGTCATGGTCACCCTGTTCTTTGGTGGTCCCGCTGGTCCGGACCTTGGGGTGTTGCCTGCAGCCCTGTGGGGATTCGTGTGGTTCTTTGCCAAGTTGTTCGTCTTCTTGTGCTTGTTCATTGGCTTGCGTGGCACGCTGCCTCGTTTGCGCTACGACCAGCTCATGGACTTGGGTTGGAAGCTCCTGATCCCCTTGGCCCTCGGCTGGGTCCTCTTCTTGGCAACCCTCGACGTCTTTAGCGATCGAGGTTGGACCAGTGGCGGCGAACGCCTCGTGGTCACCGGAGTCTTCCTAGCGGCCATGTTGGTGTTTGCTGGTTTGTTGATGGTTGCCATCAGTAACGGCAAGAAAGCCCGCGAACGCGACGGCGAAGAGGTGTTCGGATAATGGGTATTTTCGATCCACTGAAGGGCTTCAAGGTCACCTTCGGCAAGCTCAACAAACGCTCCGACACCGGGGCCATTGTTACCACCGACTACAAGGCTGGTAAGGGTTTCGCAAAAGGCGCCACCGACGAGAAGCGGCCAAAGGCCACGCGCCTGCACGGTCGTCACGTGCTGAACCGTTACGAAGACGGTATGGAGAAATGCATCGGCTGCGAGCTCTGCGCTGGCGTGTGTCCTGCAAAGTGCATCTACGTGCGCGGCGCAGACAACGATCCCGAGAACCCGACTTCCCCGGGCGAACGTTTCGGGTTTATCTACGAGATCAACTACTTGCGCTGCATCCATTGCGACCTCTGTGTCGAAGCATGCCCCACCCAGGCGATCACCGAATCCAAACTCTTCGAGTTCTCGTTCAGTAGCCGCGAACAGGCCATCTACACCAAAGACGAGCTAGTGGTCGACGACAACGGCATGCCCCAGAAGCTGCCTTGGGAAGACTGGCGCCCGGGCGAAGACGAAAACACCAGCGCCTGGATGCGTGCCACCTCGCCCAGTGGAAGTGCCGCCTACAGCGGCCGAGTCGGCTGGAGCGGCGAACTGGGCTACGGGGTCCGTGCCCCTGAGGCTGGCCAAACTGCTGAAACCACTCCAGCCCCAGAAGCTGAGCCAACCCCACAACTCGATGCTGCGGGGGAGGGCCATTGATGGAAGCCATCGTCTTCTTTGTTAGCGCCGCCATCATCTTGGCCGGAGGGTTGGGCGTCATTGTCCTGCGTAACCCGGTACACGCAGCGCTCTCTCTTGTAGCCACCTTGTTTGGTGTCGCCGTGTTGTTCATCGATATGGAGGCGTACTTCTTGGCGGCGGTGCAAGTCATTGTGTACGCCGGCGCCATCGTGGTGCTGTTCTTGTTTGTCATCATGTTGGTTGGCGTCGATAAGGCCGAAGACATCTACGCCGAACCCATCATCAAGCAACGCCAGTTTGCGGCGCTGGCCGCGGCTGGCATGCTCATCTTGGTTGCGCTGGTTGGCGTTGCTTTTGCCGGCGATGTCACTGGTCAACCGTCTAACGAAGACATGACCATCTCCCGAGCCATCGAGAACCCCGACGGCACCACCACGCCAGCCGAGACCAGCAACATCAACCAGCTAGCCGAGGCACTGTTTACCGACTACGTGTTCGCCTTTGAGATCACCGCTTTGCTGCTCACCATTGCGGTGGTTGGTGCTGTGGTGTTGGCCCGTCGCCCAAAGGGTGACCTCCAGCCGCTTCCCGATGTTGAGCCCTCCTGGGCGCTGCGCAAACCACGCGCCGTTACCCCGACCGAAGCCACCGACCCCTCGGCCGGCGACGATGCCGATCAAGACCCAGACGAGACAACCGTGGACCAAGCAGCAACCGATGGCGCCGAGACTGACGAGGCCAAGGCATGATTCTTGGACTCACCATCACCACTAGCTACTACCTGGCCCTGTCGGCCATGTTGTTTGTCCTTGGCGCCTTCGGCGTCATGGTGCGCCGCAACCCGCTGGTGATGTTCATGTGCGTCGAACTCATGCTCAACGCGGTGAACATCTCCTTTGTGGCCTTTGGTGATTCCATGGACGACATCCGAGGCCAAGTGTCGGTGTTCTTTGTCCTGGTCGTCGCAGCTGCTGAGGTCGTGATTGGCTTAGCGATCGTGGTGGCTATCATGCGTCGCCGCCCCAAGATCACCGCCGACGACATTTCGGTGTTGAGGGGCTAGTCATCATGGAACATCTTCTCTGGGTTATCCCCGCCTTCCCCCTCGTCGGCTTCCTGACCTTGATGGTTGCTGGACGCCGCATGGGCGAGCCCATGGCCGGTTGGTTCGCGACCTCAATGGTGGGCGGCGCGTTTGCGGCAACCGCAGCCGTCTTCTTTGGGTTGTTGGGCCGCGACACCGGTGAACGGGTCTATGAGTTCACGCTATTTGAATGGTTGCCCTCGGGCGAATTCAGTGTCAGCTTCGGCTTCCTGGGCGACCCGCTGTCCATCGCCATGGCGTTGTTCATTACCGGTATCAGCACCCTGATTCACCTCTACGCCATTGGCTACATGCACGGCGACCCGAACTTCTCGAAGTTCTTCTTGTACCTCAACATGTTCGTGTTCTCCATGCTGATGCTGGTCATGGGCGACAACATGTTGTTGACGTTCCTTGGCTGGGAAGGCGTGGGCGCTTGCAGCTACTTCTTGATCTCGTTCTGGTTTGGTGACGAGGCAAACGCATCGGCTGGCAAGAAGGCCTTTGTGACCAACAGGGTCGGCGACTTTGGGTTCATGCTGGCCATGTTCTTGGTGTTCTTCACCGTTGGTTCGCTCAACTACTCCGACATGTTCTTGTCGGTCATGAGCCCCGATGGCATCGCTGAGTCAACCGCGACCGCCATTGTGGTGTTGTTGTTTGTTGGCGCGGCAGGCAAGTCAGCCCAGTTCCCGCTCTATCTCTGGCTGCCCGACGCAATGGCGGGCCCCACACCAGTCTCGGCGCTCATCCACGCTGCCACCATGGTGACCTCGGGCGTCTACTTGCTCACCCGCATGAACCCGGTCATAGCCGAATCAGCGAATTGGGCCCCGGACATGATTGCCTGGATTGGCCTGTTCACCGCACTCTTTGCGGCCACCATCGCAGTCGCTCAGAACGACATCAAGAAGGTGTTGGCCTACTCAACGGTCAGCCAGCTGGGCTTTATGTTTGTTGCTGTTGGTTCGGGCCTCTACGTTGCCGCCATCTTTCACATGATCACGCACGCCTTCTTCAAGGCGCTGCTGTTCCTGGGCGCCGGCTCTGTCATTCACGGCATGGACGACGACCAGGACATGCGTCACTACGGGGCGCTCTCGAAGGCCATGCCAATTACCGCGGCCACCTTCATCGTGGGTTGGCTGGCGATCTCTGGCGTGCCCCCATTCTCGGGCTTTTGGTCCAAGGACGAAGTGCTCCTCGCTGCCTACGAGAACAACTTCGTGCTGTGGCTGCTTCTGTTGCTTGCCGCGATCATGACGGCGTTCTACATGAGCCGCCTGGTATTCATGACCTTCTTTGGCGAAGCCCGCTGGAGCGATGGTCACGACGCCGAAGCTGTCGACGGCGAGATCGCAGCCGCAGAGGATGCCGACGACGACGCCACCGTCGAGGCCGCCGCAGAGGCACCCAGCCGTGAGTACCACCCCCACGAGTCGCCCTGGCAGATGTGGGTGCCCCTCGTGGCGCTCGCAGGTCTAGCTGCCGTTGGCGGCGTGTTGAACCTGCCCTTCAGCCACGACACCAAACTCCTCGAGAAGTGGCTCGAACCCATCTTGTTCGGTAACGAGGTCCACATCACCGCCTCCACTGGCACCAAGTGGCTGCTTGCCATCTTTGCCATCGTGGGCGGCGTTGTCGGGATCGGCTTGGCCGCTGCGGCCTATCTGCGTAAGCGGATCGACACCAAAGCCATCGAAGCACCGATCTTGGCCCAAGGGTGGATGTACGACAAAGCAGTCACTGACTTCATGGGCGGCCCTGGCCGACGCATGTTCGATGCCGCAACCTGGTTCGATGCCAACATCATCGACGGAGCCGTCAAGGGCACCGCGCGCATCACAACGACCGTCGGCTCGAGGCTACGTCTGGCTCAAACCGGCCTGGTGCGCACCTACGCACTTGGGGTCGTGGTTGGCACCGTCATCTTGGTGACGTACTTCGTGGCAAGGATGAGTTTCTGATGTCTGGTTTCATCTTCGCCGCCGAAGCCGCTGAAGCATCAGCGCTGTCGTTTCCCCTTATCCCCGCGCTTATCGCGCTGCCCCTCATTGGCGCCCTCGTTGTTGGGCTGATCCCAACCGCACGCGACGGCATCCACCAACAACTTGCGGTGCTCTTCTCGGGTGCGGCGGGTGCTATCAGCGTCTGGGCCTTGGTCGAGTTCGACAAAACCGATGCTGGCTTCCAGTTTGTGTCTCAGCAGGATTGGGTGGCAGATCTTGGCATCCAGTGGTTGGCAGGGATCGACGGCATCACGTTGTTCTTGGTCGTCCTAACGGGTCTCCTTTTTCCTTTGACCATGGTTGCGGTGAACCCGGGCCACGATCACAAGCCCTATTTCATCTGGCTACTTATTCTGCAATCTGGTTGTTTCGGCGTGTTTGTGGCTCTCGATCTCTTCATGTTCTTTGTGTTCTTCGAGATCGTCTTGGTCCCTATGTACTTCCTCATTGGCAAGTGGGGCCACGGCAACGCAAAGTACGCAGCAAACAAGTTCTTCTTGTTCACCATGGCTGGTTCGGCGCTCATGTTGGTGAGCATCGTGACTCTGGTGTCGCTCCAGGCACGCGAGTCCGGTAACGCAGCCACCTTCAGCGTGGTCGACATTGCCGAGAACCTCGCTATCGGCCAAGGGACGGCCCGCTGGCTGTTCTTGGGCTTTGCGTTGGCGTTCGCAGTGAAAGTACCGATCTTTCCGCTGCACACGTGGCTGCCCGACGCCCACACCGAAGCCCCGACGGCAGGTTCGGTCATTCTCGCCGGCGTCATGTTGAAGCTCGGCACCTACGGTTTTCTGCGTTTCGGGCTTTATCTGTTCCCTGAGGCCTCAAACTACTTTGCACCCGTCTTCTTGACCTTGGGCGTGATCGGGATTGTGTATGGGGCGGTGGTTGCCACCATGCAAAAAGACCTCAAGCGGTTGGTGGCCTACTCGTCGGTTGCTCACTTGGGCTTCATTGTGTTGGGTACGTTCTCGCTGAACAGCCAAGGTATCCAGGGTGGCTTGGCGCAGATGATCAACCATGGCATTTCAACCGGTGCGTTGTTCTTGCTGGTTGGCTGGCTGTACGAGCGCCGCCACACCCGCCAGATCGCCGAACTCGGCGGCATCCAGAAGGCGGCTCCAGTGTTTGCTGGCGTGTTCACCCTGGTGATGTTGTCGTCCATTGGCCTGCCCGGCCTCAACGGTTTCGTGGGCGAATTCTTGGTGCTGCTTGGCGCCTTCACGGCGCACCGCTGGTGGGCAGTTGTGGCCACCGTGGGCGTGATCTTGGCGGCCTTGTATCTGCTGTGGGCCTACCAGCGGGTATTCCACGGACCGACCGAGGGCGACAACGCTGATACGCCCGACCTTTCGGTCTGGGAGGGCGTTGTCATTGCCCCGCTGCTGGTCGGCATCGTGTTCTTGGGTCTCTACCCCAAGCCCATGCTCGAACGCATGGAGCCTGCAATTGATCGCTTGGTCGAACATGTCGAAGCCGGTGTCGGCGGCGACTTCACCGAGCCAGTCCCGACAGTGGGCGAGTCGGGCACGTTCTCAGAGCTAGTCGAAACCACCCATGCCGAGCACGAAGAGCACGGCAGTCACAGCGACGAACACGGCGATGAGGACCACAGTGACGAAGAAGATCACGGTGACGAAGAAGGGGGCGAATGATGCTGAACATCTTGGCCCAGCCACCAACCGACGCAATCCCCACGCCCGACGTGGCCTGGTCTGGCCTGATGCCCCTGCTGATCCTCAGCGGAGGTGCGGTGCTGTTGTTGACCATCGTGTCGCTGGCAAAGGACTTCATTCCCCGCTGGTTCACCCCCATCTACACGGTGCTTATTGGCATCGCCACCGGTGTGGCAGCCATTCCGTTATGGCTACGTGTCACCGACACCCCTAGCGCCGCCGACCCCAACAACGGGCCGTTCGCCACGCTCGATAGCTCATTTGGCGTCGACGGCTTTTCGGTGTTCTTCACGATGTTGTTCGCTGCAGTGGTTGTGCTGGTGGCTCTGCTTGCCAACGACTACCTGCGTCGCGAGGACATCGACGGCCCCGAGTTCTACGTCTTGATGATGCTCTCGGCCTCCGGTGGCATTGTGATGGCCAGCGCCAACGATCTCATTGTCATGTTCCTCGGACTCGAGATCCTCTCCATAGCCGTCTACGTGATGGCCGCAATGCACAGCCGCCGCATCGAGTCCCAAGAAGCAGGCATGAAGTACTTCGTGCTTGGTGCGCTTTCCTCGGCAGTGTTCTTGTACGGCATCGCGCTGACCTATGGCGCCACCGGCTCTACCAACCTTGTCGAGATCCGAGAGTTCCTCTCCAACGTCATCCTGCTCAACGACGCGTTGTTGCTGGCTGGTTTTGCGTTGTTGCTGGTGGGATTTGGCTTCAAGGTGGCTGCGGTCCCGTTCCACTCCTGGACCCCCGATGTCTACCAAGGTGCCCCAACCCCTGTGGTCGGTTTCATGGCATCCGCGGTCAAGGCCGCTGCCTTTGCTGGCATGCTCCGCGTGTTCTGGCTCACCTTCGGCAGCTACCGCACCGACTGGCAGCCCGTCATCTACGGCCTGGCCATCGCCACCTTGCTTGTTGGCTCGTTTGTGGCCATCGTCCAGACCGACGTCAAACGGATGCTGGCCTACTCGTCCATTAGTCACGCCGGCTACCTGCTGGTGGGTGTGCAAGCTGCCACCAACGAGGGCACAGCCACCGTGCTGTTCTACTTGGCCGCGTATGCGTTCATGGTCATTGGCAGCTTCACCGTTATCACTTTGGCCACCGGGCCCGGCGATGCAAAGACGTCGCTTACCGACATTGCGGGGCTTGCCCGTACCCGCCCGGTCCTCGGCATAGCGCTCACGGTGTTCTTGCTTGGACAGGCAGGGGTGCCGTTCACCTCGGGGTTCTTTGCCAAGTTCTATGTCATTAGTGCCGCCGCCGACGCCAACTCCTACGGTCTGGCCATCGTGGCAATGTTGGCCGCAGTGGTGGCAGCGTTCCTTTACCTTCGTATCATGATGGCAATCTGGCTTGATGGTGACGAAGTTGCGGATCCAACCGAGCTAGCTGCGGCCAAGGCGGGGATTCCGGTCCCATGGGGCGCTGCTGTGGTGCTCGTCGTCACGGTTGGGTTCACCTTGGTATTCGGGCTTTGGCCGGAACCAATGATCGAGATGGCTCGGGACGCAGTCCCAGCGCTCGCCATTGGGTAAGTCCAACACGCCACACCACATAGGTCCTTTGGCCTAGCTGGCACCCAATATCTGCCCATGTCTGAAGACGCGGGCCCTTTCTACGATGGATCTCCTATGAACCCCGTTGTTCGCGCTGCTTCGCGCTCCCTAGTTGTTCTGGTTGGCCTTGCCTTAGTGGCGAGCGTCGCGTTCACGTCGCCTGGCGAGGACGACGCGGCCGAAGCGATCGTTCGTCCTGCTATCGATCCAACCTCGATTAGTGAACTGCCGGTGCGTGGCGGTTGGGGCGTTACCACCTTCGATACTGGCGCGAGCCACAACTTCGAGAACCTGGTGTGGGACTTCGCCCAAATTGGCGACACCATGTACGTGGCCGGGTCGTTCCTGCACGTCACCGACGGCCGCAACGGCACCCTTTACAACCAGCCATACCTGGCGGCTTTCGATATCTATACCGGCGACTGGGTGCAGTCGTTTGCCCCAACGCTGGACGGCGCCGTTTACGCACTCGAGGTCTCACCCGATGGTTTCTTGATCGCCGGAGGCGAGTTCACCGCACTTGGTGGCGAAGCAAACACCGCTGGCCTGGTGGGCATCAACCCAGCTACTGGCGCCCGCGACAGCCGCTTCTTGGTGTCACTGGAGCGTCCATGGAGTAGCGAACCCGCAATCGCACGGGCCCTGGAGATCGTTGGCGATGACCTCTATGTTGGCGGCAACTTCTCCCATGTCCGCGGTAAAGACGACAACCAAACGCGCCGCGCCTACAAGGTGGCTCGAGTCAATGCCCGATGGGGGACCCCTGACGGGCTCTGGACTCCACAGATCACCGGCGGCGCCGTCTGGGGTTTGGCCGTCGATACGGCACGCAATCGCATTCATCTCAGCGGCATCTCCCTCAGCGGTGTCAACGGCGCCACCGCCGACCGCTTGGCCACCGTCGACCTGGCAACCGGGGCCACTGTGCCTGGTCAAGCAGCAGTGAGTTGGAACAACGCCAGCGCGAAGGACATCTGGGACGTTGAGGTCGCTGGAGGAAACGTCTACACCGCTGGAACCGAACACGTGCTCCAGGTGCTTGATGGCGCCAGCCGATCCATGGTGGGGTGGCATACCACTGGGCACCAAAGCGACGGCTACTCGTGGGTCAATTACTTCACGGGTGGCGACTTTCAGGTCGCTGAGCGCATTGGCAACTATGTGGTTGGTGGCTGCCACTGCACGTACGAATACCGCAGCAATCGCGGCTACACGGGCAACACCTGGTACGACAACCAGGCAAACGCCCGCCTCCCCATTCGGCTTGCCGGGATCGTCAACACCGCAACCAATCAGGTCGTCGAATGGTCGCCAGACCTTGCAGGATCCGAAGAAGGGGTTTGGGCCGTTGGCTCCGACACGCTGGGATGTCTCTGGCTTGGCGGCCAGTTCGATGTGGCCGGCGCCGAGACCAACAGCGCGTTCTGGGTGGGCAACTTCGCCCGCTTCTGTCCGCCAGACGCTCCCGTGGGCACCGATAACGAGTCGCCCACAGCACCAGCCAACCTGGCGGCGACCGCTGCCCTCGATGAAGTGACGCTCACCTGGGATGCCGCAACCGACAACATCTTGGTTGCTGGCTACATCGTCGAACGCGACGGCCTCGAGATAGCAACCGTGGACGCGCTCACGTATGTGGATGCAAGCGTTAGCGATGGCTGGCATGACTACCGCGTCCGTGCCATCGACCCAACGGGCAACCGCAGCACGATTTCCAACACGGTCAGCATTCAGATCGACTCGGTTGACAACGCCCCGTCGACGCCCACAAACCTGGTGGCCAACGTCACCGGTAGTGATGTCGCGTTGAGCTGGGAGGCAGCGATCGATGACGTGGCCGTCTCCGGCTATGCCGTGTACCGCGATGGGGCCTATCTCGGATGGGCGACGTCAACCACCTTTGCTGACAATGGCTTGCCTGACGGCGAGTACAGCTACGAGGTGCGGGCCTACGACACCGCAAGCAATCGCAGTGCCAAATCCGATGCAGCTTTGGCAACGGTTGGTGTTGTGGCTGGTCCAGACACCGAAGCCCCCTCCATCCCTGCCAATGTTGTTGCGGTGGCAAATGGGGCCGATGTCAGTCTGAGTTGGGACCCCTCCACCGACAACGTTGGGGTCACCGGCTACGCGGTCTATCGCAACGGCAGCTACGCCGGCTGGGCATCGGGAACTTCATTTGTCGACGCTGATTTGGCTGACGGCGACTACTCGTACCGTCTGCGGGCCTATGACGCTGCGGGCAACCGAACCACTAAGTCGCCAGCCGTCACCGTCTCGGTGGGCGTCGTGGCTCCGGCCGACACCGAAGACCCGACCGTGCCGGTGAATGTTGCCGCTGCGGTAGCAGGTTCAGATGTCACGGTCACTTGGGACCCAGCCACCGACAACGTTGGCATTGACGGCTATGCCGTTTACCGAAGTGGCGCTTACGCAGGTTGGGCAACAGGAACCAGTTTCACCGAGACCGGTGTAGCCGATGGCGATTACACCTACACCGTGCGGGCCTACGACACAGCCGGCAACCGCAGCGATCGCAGCGCTGGGGCGGAGGCCACCGTTGGCGCTCCCGTTGTCGACGTCCTTGCTCCCACGGTCCCAGAGAACCTGGCCGGGGTACTAGACGCCGCGGATGTGCTCCTGACGTGGGACCCGTCGGTGGACGAGACCTCCCTTGACGGTTATGCCGTGTACCGAGACGGCGCCTACATCGGCTGGGCTGCAACCGAGACCTACACCGACACCGGAGTTGGCGCAGGAACCTACGCCTACACCTTGCGGGCCTACGACGATGCAGGCAATCGCAGCGACCGGTCAGTCGCCGCAGTTGTCACGGTGCCCTAGGTCTTTTGCCAAGGCGCCAGTCAAAGGGTCAGCCCGTCGTGCCGGCGGGTCAGCTTGCCACGGCAGTGGGGCGGTGCAACGGAGCCGACGGCCTTGTCGCTGCTGCGCCCAATGCAGCGGCGCCCAGGAGAAGCAATGCGAACAGGGGAGCGAAGCCGACGCTTGATGCGCCTGCTTGGCTCCAGGCCAGCACCCACACAAGCGCCACTGGCAGCGTGGCACGAGTGCCCAGCGCGTTTACCGCGACGAGACCAGCGAGCAAGAAGAGGCCCCCGTCGTAGTACATGGCGTGGGGGGAGATGAAGACCAACCCAGCCACGGTGAGTGCCATGCGCTGGTCCAGGCCCTGGGCTCCGCGGAACCACAACCAAGCCAGCGCAGCCACCGTGGCCAGCACGAGCGGGCCCGCCACAAGGTATGCCGTCGTTGACGAAGCGCCGAAGACGCCCTCGGCGAAGCCAAGCCAAGAGATTGCGTTATGGCCGTTCACGTCGGCATCTTTTTCGGCGAACGCCGCCACTTCGGTCCACCACGAGCCGAGCCAGCCCCAGCCCATTGTCGCCACGCCGAGGAGCCATAAACCTGCGCCTGTCGCTGCCCCCGTCACTGTGGCGCGCCAATGCCCGCGCAGCAAGAACAATAAGAGCAACGGAATCGCGAACTGCGGCTTGTAGAGCAACAAGCCGGCGCAAATGCCGGCCACAACGATGCGTCGTTCGTGCAGCCCTCGCCAGACCCCGGCCAACAGCAGCAACGTGAGCGCGGTGTTCTGTCCACCGGAAACCGCCCGAAACAACGGGAAGAACAGCAGCGCCGCAATGGCTACCAGCTCGAAATGCGTCTTGAGCACGCCGCCGATAGCGGGTCTCAGCAGCCACAACGCCCCGATAACGCTCCCGACCATCACAAGGGTATGCAGCGCATAAGAGACCCGGTAGTCGACACCAGCAAGGGGCCGATACATCGAGGCCACGTAGGGCGGGTAGGCAAAATACAGAACCGAATTGTCACTGCCCGGGAACAGCGCCGCTTGCGCTTGAGCCTGACGCTGCGGGCTGTACAAGTTCTCCCAGTCGCCGTCGGCGACGATCTCGCCAGCAGCGTAGAACGCGGGATAGTCGCCCCCAAGGCGCCCTGCTGCCGTGTCGGCGCCACTACTCAGAAGGACCGTCAAGGTCCAAGCGACGACCACAGCGGCGGCCACAGCCCGGCTGTAGAGCTTCAGGCGGCGGCCCGAAGCGCGATCTGGCACAGGAACCCGCGATGTCGTGGCGGTGCGCACACGTAGCGGGGCCGGTGTGGGCGAACCCGGAGCCGTTTGGGGGCCTCGGCCCGGCGTCGGCATCAGGGCTGACGGACGGGACGACGTTGCGCTGGACTAATAGACAGCCGGCGCGGCTCGACCGCAAGCTGGGCCACGCCATGTGCGTTCGTGCGCAATAGGCGCCGAACCTTCATGACATCAAGCAATGTCCACAAGTAGTCGACCGGCTTTACCTGGCTACCTTCGATATGTGTCCAGTCCACCGGGACCTCGACAATGGTGTATCCCATGCGCCGGCAGAGGGCGAGAACCTCAATATCGAACATCCAACCATTGGTGATCTGGGCAGAAAAGACCAGGTCAGCGACCTCTGCGGGAAAGAGCTTGCAACCACGCTGACTATCGGCGATGCCAGGCAAAACCATTGCCCGGATGATCCCGTTGCCCACCCGGCCAGCCAAGGTACGCAACAGTGGCTGCTTGCGGACCACATTGGTGCCCTCAGCTCGGACCGAGCCAATAGCCACCGACCGCTTGTTCTCCGTGGCAGCACGCAAAAGCCGATCGACTTCACAAATCGGGGTTGCCGCGTCGGCATCAAAAAAGGCTCGATAGGCGCCGGTCGCTTCTGTCATGCCGGTCGCGACCGCGCGGCCCTTGCCACAGTTCTGGGCAAGTGTCACGACCTTAAGTTCGGGAAAGGTCTCGGCGGCTTTGGCCAGCACCGCAACGGTGTTGTCCGTAGACCCATCGTCTACAACCACGACCTCGAGATCATGCTCCGTTGTTGCGCGATATGCACGTAGCTGGTCGAGCACTGCACCAATTCGATGCTCTTCGTTGTACGCAGGCAACACAATAGACAGCAGCACCTGTATCCATCGGCACCGCCCGGCACGGATTGAGCCGACCGAAGTATCGGCCCAGATTCCGCCTTGAGGGCGGTTCTATCCCGCCTTGAGGGCGGTTCTATCCCGCCTTGAGGGCGGTTCTATCCCGCCTTGAGGGCGGTTCTATCCCGCCTTGAGGGCGGTGCTGTGAAGCGAATCAGGCAATGTTCCACCGCACTCGATCCAGAGTCGAGTAGTTTGAATCGGGTCGACGCCTTGGCTCCACCCCCCAGGGATCGCTACGCTCCAACGCCGTGTCCGAGTTCCTTCGCAGCTACCTGACAGTCGCCATCTTTGGCGCCACCGGATGCCTCCTAGTGGGGGCATTTGTCGGCCTTAGCGCGCTCGTGCGGCCGACCCGCCCACAAGCACAGAAATACCTCACCTACGAGTCCGGCGTAGACCCCGTTGGCACTGGTTGGTCCCAGAGCAACATCCGTTATTACGTGTTCGCGCTGCTCTTCGTCATGTTCGACGTCGAGGCAGTATTCATCTTCCCTTGGGCAACGCGCCTCGAGGCGTATGGCTACTTCGGCCTCGTCGAAATGGCCATCTTCATCTTCATCTTGGCTCTGGGCCTGTTCTACGCCTGGCGTAAAGGAGTGCTCCGATGGGTTTAGTCGAATCCGGCAAGATGCCAAAGCCCATTACCAAGCTGCTCAACATCAGCCGCAAATACTCCATGTGGGTGTACCAGTGGGGCTTGGCGTGCTGCGCCATCGAGATGGGCGCAGCCTTTGCGTCACCTCGCTATGACGTCATGCGCCTCGGCGTGATCCCACTGCCAGCCAGCCCCCGCCAAGCAGACTTCGTGGTTGTATCTGGCACCGTCACCGACAAGATGGCCCCGTCGGTGCGCCGCCTGTGGGAACAGATGCCCGACCCCAAGTACGTCATCTCCATGGGTTCGTGTGCCAACTGCGGCGGCCCCTACTGGGATTCCTACTCAGTAACCAAAGGCGTCGACCAGATCATCCCCGTCGATGTTTATGTCCCCGGCTGCCCACCACGGCCCGAAGCACTGCTCGAAGGCATCGTGTTGTTGCAAGAACGCATCCTCAACGAAGACATGGCAGAGCGCTGGCGCGGAGATCCCATCTATGTCGAATAGCACCGCTGTCTTTGTCGACCCACCCCTCACCACCAGAACCGCATGACCGAAGTCCCCGAACACCTCCTCAAAAAGGCTGCCGAAGCCAGGGCCAAGCGCGAAGCCGCTGCTGGCTCTAGCGCGCCTACAGATGCGCCAGAAGCCAAGGCCAAAGACGAGCCCGAAGAGGTCGTCGTTGAGCCTGACACCAAAGCCGAAGAAGCACTTGAGGTGCTTAAAGAAGCTTTGGGCGATGCCATCTTGGCTTCTCACATCGAGCCGCACCGCGGCCTTTGGATTCGCGTGGGGGCCCAAGACTGGCGAGCCGCAGCCTCTGCTGCCCGCGACGCACTCGACTGCAAGTTCTTCGACTTCTTGTCGGCAATCGACTGGCTGCCGTCACCGTATGGACGTGAACTCGAAGCCGAACAAGACCTCAACGAGGCCAAAGAGCCCGAAGAAATGAGCTGGGGCTACACGGGCGGCGAAACCCGCTTCCAGATGCTCGCCCGGGTGTATTCGCTCAGCCACCACATCGGCGTGATGATCAAGGCCGACCTTCCCGACGACGAACCTCGCATCGACTCGTTGATCCCGGTGTATGCCGGTGCCAACTGGCACGAACGAGAAGCCATCGAAATGTTTGGCATCGCAGTCAACGACCACCCAGATGTGCGCAACATCTATCTGCCCGGCGGTTTCGAAGGCCACCCCATGCGCAAGGACTATCCCCTTCTCGCACGGCGCATGAAGCCGTGGCCTGGCATCGTCGATGTAGAACTCATGCCAGGAGACGAATCATGAGTGTTTCTGAACAGGAACAGCTCGCGTATATCGCTGCTCAGGCTGCCGATGCTCGCGTAAACCTCGAGCTCGAAACCGAAGATGGCATGACCCTCAACATGGGTCCCCAGCACCCTGCCACCCACGGCACCCTTCGCCTGGTAGCAAAGCTCGATGGCGAACAGGTGGTCGCCGCCGAACCCATCATGGGCTACATGCATCGCGGCTACGAGAAGCTCACCGAGGTGCGTACCTACCCGCAGGTCACCACCCTCATCAACCGCATCGACTGGTTGGGCAGCTTTGCCAACGAAGTGCCCTTCATCCTGGCTGCCGAACAGCTGATGGAAGTCGAGGCACCACCGCGAGCACAGTGGATCCGAACCATCTTGTTCGAGATGTCTCGCATTGCCAACATCAGTTTGTACATCGGCGATATGGCCGTGCAGATTGGCGCCACCACGCCCATCTTCTTTGCCTTTCGCGACCGCGAACACATTCTCAACCAGATCGAACGCGTCACCGGCGGTCGCTTCCACCCCAACTTCGACCGCATCGGCGGACTCAAGGACGACCTGCCCGCAGGTTGGATCGAGGAGACCAAAGCGGTCATCAAGAAGATGCAAACCTTCTGCGACCAAATGGACGATCTGGTCGCAGGAAACGAGATCTTCCAAGCCCGTACGCGTGGCATCGGCGTCATTCCTGCCGAGGTTGCACTGTCGTACGGTCTTTCTGGCGCAAACCTTCGTGGTTCGGGCGTCGACTGGGACCTCCGCCGAGATCAACCATGCGGTCTGGTCTACGACCAGTGCGACTGGAAGGTCTGGACCCACCCCGACGGCGACAGCTACTCGCGGTTCTGGGTGCGCCTCCAGGAAACCCGCGAAGCATGCAACATCGTCGACCAGCTGCTCGACAACATCCCCTCTGGCCCCATCATGGCCAAGGTGCCACGGATCATTAAGGTGCCCGCCGGCGAGGCCTACGTGGCCACCGAAAACCCGCTCGGCGAAATGGGCTACTACGTGGTGTCCAAGGGCGACCTCACCCCATTCAGGGTCAAGATCCGCTCGGCGAGTTTCTCCAACATGTCCATCTGCCCCTGGGTACTCAAAGGCGTCTTCGTTCCTGACATCATCGCCATCTTGGGTTCGCTGTACTTCATTTTGGGAGACATCGATCGATGAACGTGCTTGCTGATCTTGCCTATTGGCAAGAAACCATCATCAAGGTGCTCATCGGCTTGGCCGCAGTCCTGCTGCCAGCAGGCACCATCGTGTACCTGTACCTGTTCAAGATGATGAGCTTCATGCAGAGTCGTCTAGGACCCATGGAGGCTGGGCCTTTCGGCTCTATGCAGCCCCTCGCCGAAGTTGGCAAGTGGATCCAAAAAGAAGACATCTTCCCCACGAAGGCCGACAAGCGAGTCTTTGCCGCAGCACCATTTGTGGTGCTGATGAGCACATTCTTGCTGGTCATCATCCTGCCTGGCGGTCCCGACGCTACGTTCGTTGACCTCAACGTTGGCATCTACTTCGGCCTCGCCGTCTCTTCAGTGTCGGTCATTGGCATCTTGATGGCGGGCTGGTCCTCTGCCAACAAGTACTCGCTTCTCGGCGGTATCCGTGCCGCTGGCCAGCTCATTGCTTATGAGCTCCCCATGATCCTCGCCGTTGTTGGTGTGGTCATTCAGGCCGGCACCATGAACATGCAAGGCATCGTCTTTGCCCAAGCCGAAGGCGAGATCTTTGGCTGGGGCGGTATTGGCAACCCCTACATCATCACCCAGTTCTTGGGTTTCGTGATCTTCATGATCGCCATTCAGGCCGAGCTCACCCAGCCGCCCTTCGACATGCCAATCGCAGAATCCGAGCTCATCTCGGGCTATCTCACCGAATATTCCGGCATCCGGTTCCTGTTGTTCTTCATTGGCGAGTTCGCCACCTCTGGTGTGTTCTCAGCCATTGCCGCCACCTTGTTCCTTGGTGGCTGGTACGTGCCCGGCATCGACCCACACAACGACATTTTCAACGTCATTGGGCCCCTCATCTTGTTTGGCAAGATGATGCTCGTAGCGTTCTTCATCTATTGGTTCCGATTCACGTATCCTCGCTTCCGTGAAGATCAGCTCCAGCGCCTTGCCTGGAAAGTTCTGATCCCACTGAGCCTGGTGAACATCGTGGCCACCGGCGTCCTGAAGGTGGTGCTCTAGTTCAATGCCTGCTGTGCCTGGCCTCGTAAAGGGTCTTGGAGTCACATTCAAGACCATGTTGGCAACGCTGTTTCCCGACGGCGCCAAAAACCCTATTCCGCGCCCCAGCGCTGGTGCTCAAACCGTGCAATATCCGCACGTCAAAGAGTCGCCCGCTCCGCGTGCGCGTGGCGTCATTGCGTTGCACGAAGAGAATTGCACTGCGTGCATGTTGTGTGCCCGCGAGTGCCCCGATTGGTGCATCTACATCGAGGGCCACAAGTACCTGGCGCCACCGCGCCGCGCTGGTGGCAGCCCGCGCCAAAAGAACGCACTAGACCGGTTCGACATTGACTACAGCCTCTGCATGTTCTGCGGTATCTGTGTCGAGGTCTGCCCCTTCGAAGCATTGTTCTGGAGCCCCGAATACGAGTTCTCCGAGCTTCGGATTGCCGATCTTCTCCACGACAAAGATCGTCTCGGCGAGTGGATGCACACCGTTCCCGACTTTGAAGCCTACGAGTCTGGCTCAGAGCAAAAGACCAAGAAGGTTCCTCGATGACACCAGCTACGCGAGCAATCGCGTCGCGCTCCCTGGCAGGGGAGGGACGCTGATGGTTGCACAGAACATCTTCTTCGGGATCATGGCGGCCATCATGATTTGGGCTGCGCTGCGCGTCGTCACGACCAAGAACGTCGTCCACGCCGCGCTGTGGCTGGTCATCGTTCTTGCCGGTGTTGCTGGCCAATTCTTGCTACTTGGTGCCGAGTTCGTGGGCGTCACCCAGATCTTGGTGTACATCGGTGCGGTCGTGGTGCTGTTCTTGTTCGGCATCATGTTGACCCGGGCGTCAATGGGTGAAGACGAAAACGTCAACCTGCCGAACCGCATCGTGCCCGCCACTGTGGGCGTCTTGTTGTTCGGGCTCATGGCTTTTGCCACCATCGACTACTGGCGAGATGCCGAGCTTCCCAAAGACGGCTCACCAACCACAGTCGAAGCGGTGTCCGACTCCATCTTCTCCGACTTCATCGTGCCGTTTGAAGCGACCTCTGTACTGCTGCTGGCAGCCCTCATTGGCGCCATCGTTGTAGCGAGGAAGGAATAGCCATGTTGCTTGTCCAGTTCCTCCTGTTGAGCGCAGTTCTGTTCTGCATTGGCGTCTACGGCGTTCTTGCACGTCGCAACGGCGTCATGGTGCTCATGTCCATCGAGCTCATTCTCAACGCAGTCAACATCAACTTTGTGGCCTTCGGTGCCTTCAACGGCACCGTCACCGGCGAAGTCTTCGCCCTGTTTGTTATTGCCATTGCCGCTGCCGAAGTGGGCGTGGGTCTGGCCATTGTGTTGTTGATCTTCCGCAACAAGCGATCCGTCGACCTGTCCGACGTCGACCTGATGAAGGGCTGAGGTGGGATCCTTGTTCATCCTTGGGGCTGAAGGCCCAACCGAATTTGTCGACATAGCCGGGTGGTTCCTCGAGAACGCCTGGATCATCCCGGCGCTTCCCGCCATCTCGTTTGTCATCATCTTGTTCTTTGGCAAGAAGCTGCCTTACAAGGGCGCCGAGATTGGTATCACCGCGGTTGGTCTTGCCTTCATCTTGTCGGTATTGACCGCTGGCCAGTGGATGAACCAAGTCGACAACGCCCACGGTTCTGAAGGCGGCCACGGCGAAGAAGCCGCGTTGGTGCTGGTCGATGACGACATCGAGTTGGCCTCAGCTGAAGCTGATAGCGAGGCAGCAGCATTCTTTGCTGAAGAAGGCGAAGAGGGCCACTCAGTTGTTGGCCGAAACGCCGTTGTCGAACGCTTCACCTGGTGGGAGAACGGCGGCGTCGAATTCAAGGTCGGCATCATGGTCGACGGCCTGACCGTCATGATGTTGTTTGTCGTGACCCTGATCTCGTTGTTGGTGCACATCTACAGCACCGACTACGTCGACGGCGACAGACGCTACACCCACTACTTTGCCTTTCTCAGCTTGTTCACGGCCTCCATGCTGTTCTTCGTTCTTTCCGAGAACGTGCTGCAGATGATTGTCGGCTGGGAGCTGGTGGGTGTCTGCTCCTTTGCTCTTATCGGCCACTGGTGGGAAGAGAAACCCAACTCCGACGCCGCCCTCAAAGCCTTCCTCACCAACCGCGTCGGCGACATGGGCCTGCTGATCGGCATGATCATTTTGTTCTGGTCTGCCAACAGCTGGAGCATCATCGACATCAACGAAGCAGCTATAGGCCACGACATTGGCCACACCACGTTGTTTATCGCCTCCCTGTGTCTAACTGCAGCAGTCATGTCTAAGTCAGGCCAGTTTGTCTTGCACACCTGGCTTCCAGACGCAATGGCTGGCCCCACACCAGTGTCTGCCCTTATCCACGCAGCCACCATGGTTGTGGCCGGCATCTACATGGTGGCTCGCCTTTATGGCGTGTTCTGGGAGGGCTACAGCATTGCTGGCTCAAGCTTCAACATCTTGGCCCTCGTTGGCTCGGTGACCCTCGTTGGTGCCGGTCTACTGGCCTTTGTCCAAGATGACATCAAGAAGGTGCTGGCCTACTCCACGGTGTCCCAGCTCGGCTACATGTGTATGGCCCTAGGGGTTGGCGCCTGGACCGCTGCGGTATTCCACCTCTTCACCCACGCATTCTTCAAGGCAGGCCTGTTCCTTGGAGCTGGCTCGGTCAGCCACTCGGTCCACAGCTTCGACATGAAGACCCACATGGGCGGCATGCGAAAGTTCATGCCCAAGACCTTTGCCACGTTCATGATCTGCACCATCGCACTCATGGGCCTGCCGCCATTGGCTGGTTTCTGGTCGAAAGACGAAATCCTCGTGGGTACCGGTGGCTGGGGCTTCTTTGGTGGCACCAGCGCAAACGGCAGCTACACCTTTGCTCTGGTCATGGGCATCATTGGTGCCGCCCTCACCTGCGCCTACATGACTCGGGTCATCTACCTCACCTTCTTTGGTGAATGGCGTGGGGCCGAGCACATGCACCACGACGACCACGGTGATGGACACGACGACGACCACGGCCACGCACATGAGCCACACGAGTCGGGTCCACGCATCCTCATCCCGCTCTACATCTTGAGTTTCATGGCCATCGTGGCTGGCTTCTTCAACCTGCCACCGGGGTTCATCACCGGAAGCGAAGAAGGCTGGCAAGAACGGTTCTTCCACTACGTCGAACCAGTATCCAGCTACTTCCCGGCCATCAAGCATGGTGTACCCAGCTACTCGCTGGCCATCTTCGCCACCATTGTGGCGCTGCTTGGTGCCTTTGCTAGCTACTACTACTTCTTTGTTCGAGTCAATCGACAAAGCCCGGCAGCTACCGAGTTGGCCAATGGTCTCACCAGTACAAACAAAGTCGCCCGGGCCGGACACACGGTGCTCAAAGAGAAGTACTACCTCGACCACCTCTACACCGACATCATCGCCGGGGGCACCAAAGGACCCGTCGCCGATGCTGCCTACTGGACCAACCAAAACGTCATCGACGAAACGGTCAACCAGGTCGGCCGCACCGCTGTTAGCACTGCAACCTTTGTGTACGAAACCATCGACCAAAAACTCGTGGACGGAGCCGTCAACTTGTCGGGTTCAGCCTCGGAGGGTTTGGGCGAGGTCAGCCGCTCCGCATTGCAACGGGGCAAGGTCCAACAATACGCAGCAATCATGTTCATCGCCGCGACTGTTATCGCCGGCCTCTTGATGGTCTTCATCTAGGAGATAGAGACAGCTATGGAATTCGACAACAACTGGCTCTTGAGCGTCATGACGTTCGTTCCCCTTGTGGGCGCGGCGATCGTGATGGCAATCCCCAAGGCCGAAGAAGAACTGATCAAGTGGGCGGCCCTTATCACCTCGCTGGTCGCAGCTGGGCTCGGTGTGTTCTTGCTCACCGACTTCAACTACGACAACGCCGGCGAGCTGCAATACGTGGCCGACGCCCAGTGGATAAGCGTCATCAACAGCCGCTACATCATCGGCGTCGACGGCATTGCCCTACCCATGATTGCGCTCACCTTGTTGGTGGTGCCGCTATGCATCATCTACACGATGGGTCACTTCCCAGAGCCTCGTAACCCCAAGGCTCTGCTCTCATTGATTCTGATCCTTGAGACCGGCATGCTGGGCACCTTCATTGCCCAAGACCTCATCTTGTTCTTCGTGTTCTTCGAGGTTGTGCTCCTCCCGATGTTCTTCATGATCGCAGTTTGGGGCGGCGACGATCGTCGGTACGCATCGCTGAAATTCTTCCTGTACACCATGTTTGGTTCAGCGCTCATGCTGGTCAGCTTCTTGGCCATGTACTTCTTGGCCGACGGCACCATCGTGGGCGACGAAGCCAACACGTTCTCCATGATTGCGCTCTCTGACGGCGCCACCGTGGGCATTGCTCGAACCAGCCAGCTTTGGATCTTCGCCGGCATGTTTGTGGGCTTTGGTGTGAAAGTCCCGATGTTCCCGTTCCATACCTGGTTGCCCGATGCCCACACGCAGGCCCCAACGGTTGGCTCGGTCATCTTGGCCGCCGTCTTGTTGAAGCTCGGCACGTACGGCTTCATTCGCATTGCGATCCCCATGTTGCCTGAAGCTGCCGCGGCTTGGGCTCCCTTTATTGGCCTGTTGGCGGTGATCGGCATCATCTACGGTGCCCTTGGCTGTCTGGCCCAAACCGATATGAAACGCCTCATCGCGTTCTCGTCGGTGGCCCACATGGGCTTTGTCATGCTTGGCATCTCCACCCTCACCGACTTCGGCATCAACGCAGCCGTCTTTGGCATGGTGGCTCACGGCCTCATCACCGGCATGTTGTTCTTCATCGCTGGTTCGGTGAAGGACCGCTACCACACCCTTGACATGGCGCGCCTTGGCGGCCTGTTGATTTCAGCGCCACGCATGGGATGGATCCTGGGCTTCTGTGCCATGGCATCGCTCGGCTTGCCCGGTCTTGCCGGGTTCTGGGGCGAATTCCCTGCGATCCTGGCCAGCTACAACCCCGCCGCCATCCTGCCCGAGGCCACGTTCCGCGGCTACATGGTTGTGGCCGCACTCGGCACCGTGCTTGCCGCTGGCTATCTGCTCTGGATGCTGCAAAAGACCGCAATGGGCACCCCCAAAGACGAGTTCGTTGACAACCCCGAGATCACCGACGTCAAGACCTACGAATGGATTGCTTGGGCGCCGCTGCTGGCCTTGATCCTGGCTTTGGGCCTGTACCCCAAGCCGCTGTTCAGCACCACCGACGACGCTGTCGTGAAGTCGCTCCAGGTCAACGTCATGGACGACGTGCCTGACTGCTTGAACCTCGACACCGACCAAGGCGAAGCCTGCTTCGATGACCTGCGCGAGCAGTTTGAGGCGGCGGGCTGATCATGTTGGCCACCGTACTCGCCGAGGTCGCACCGTTTGTTCGGCCCCATATCGACTGGCATGCAGTCGCGCCCGAACTCACGCTGCTGGCCGTTGGTGCGATCCTCACGCTGATCGACATCGTCTGGCTCGAGCGGGGCCGCAAGCTCACCTCTTCGTTGGCAGGGTTTGGACTTCTGCTACCTCTGATCCCCATCGTCACGCTGGCTGTCAGCGATTCCGATACCCGTGTCATGTTCGATGGCGCCTATGTCATCGACGATTATTCGCTTGTGCTCAAGGCCATGTTCTTGCTCACCGGGTATGTGGTGGTGCTGTTGTCCACCAACTACATCGGCGAGGGCGACTACTGGGAGAACGAGTACTACGGCCTCTTGGTCTCAAGCATCTTGGGCATGGTGGTCATGGCCTCGTCGCGAGACCTGATCTCTATCTTTGTGGCTTTGGAGCTGCTGTCGATTCCGGCTTACATGTTGGCGACATGGCGTAAGCGCGATGTCAGAAGCAACGAGGCTGGTCTGAAGTACTACCTCATGGGCGTCTTTGCCTCGGCCATCATGTTGTATGGCATGTCGTTGGTCTACGGCGTAGCTGGATCGACCCTGCTGACCGAGATCAATGCAGC
Organism: Acidimicrobiia bacterium; assembly: GCA_030431575.1. Taxonomy (GTDB): domain Bacteria; phylum Actinomycetota; class Acidimicrobiia; order Acidimicrobiales; family UBA8592; genus JAUIIS01. The sequence goes on from JAUIIS010000003.1 coordinate 58,956, forward strand.
CCTTTCTGAGGGTGGCTCCAGCGAGGCTGTGGTCACGCTGGGCATCGTGTTTGTGGTTGTCGGGTTTGCCTTCAAGGTCTCGGCGTTCCCGTTCCACACCTGGTCTCCCGACACCTACGAAGGTGCACCTACACCAGTCACCGCGTTCTTGGCGGTTGGCTCAAAGGCAGCAGGCTTTGTGGCATTGATGTCACTCGTCGTTGTTGGCTTCTTAGGTCGCGACGACGTGTTCGGTCCTCTGTTCTGGGTACTGGCTGCAGGCTCCATGACCTTTGGCAACGTCATGGCGTTGCGCCAAAAGAACATCATTCGCCTCATGGCTTATTCGGGTGTCGCTCAGGCAGGGTTCATGCTGGCCCCACTCGCCGTGGCGGGTACCGGGGGCACCTCAGCCGATACTTCGATATCGGCCATTCTTACCTACTTGCTCATCTATGCCGCCATGAACCTCGGTGCGTTCGCAGTCATCATTTCGGTGGCCCGCAAGACCGAGACCGCGGAGCTAGAGAGCTACAACGGTCTGTTCACCACCGCGCCGGTCTTGGCCGTCTTCATGACCCTGTTCTTGGCGTCGCTGGCTGGCATTCCACCGCTGGGCGGCTGGTTCGCCAAGTTCTCGGTCTTCACCGCACTTACCAACGCCGACACCGGCGCTGGCTACGCCCTCGCAGTTGTGGCTGCCATCAACGCCGTGGTGGCCTTTGGCTACTACGGGCGGCTTGCGTTGCGCATGTGGGTTGAAGAGCCCTACCTCGGCGACAAAGCGCCCATCAAGGTCCCTGTGGCGCTGGGGTTTGCGCTGGTCCTTACCGCAGTCATTACCGTTGCCTTTGGTGTGTACCCGCCTGTGGCCACACACTTCACCGACGTCACGCTGGTCGCCGGCGTCTAAGGGGCCTAGCGGATAGGGAAAGCTCAGATCGCCGAGGCGCCAGGACCCTGGGCCCGAGCGGCCCGGCCCGTAGGGCCAGGAGCGGGAAATGGTCGCAAGGACCTGTGCGGTGACCATGGCCTATCCGCGCAGGTCCCTGGGCCCGAGCGGCCCGGCCTGTAGGGCCAGGAGCGGGAAGTGGTCGCAAGGACCTGTGCGGTGACCATGGCCTATCCGCGCAGGTCCTAAGCCCCCAACGTTCGCCTCCAGTGTTTGGGGTGAGCTTGGGATAGCGCCCTACCGGAGCAGTAGCGTGTGGCGATGACTGGACGCGAGTTCATCCAAAACCCGGGACCCACAAATATCCCTGACGCTGTCCTGGAAGCGTTCAGACGCCCGTCTATCGATTTCGACAGCCCGGAGTTTGTGCAACTCGTCGATGGAATCTGGGACGAACTCCCGGCCCTGTTTGGCGGCGCAGCGCACGTCTTTGTCCTGACCTCGGTTGGGCATGGCGCATGGGAAGCAACGCTGGCCAACGTGCTGACCCCCGGCGACCGGGCCCTGTTTGCCGTTGGGGGCCTGTTTGGTCAGCGTTGGTGCGACATGGCCGAGCACCTTGGGTACAAGGCCAGGGCCCTGCCTATGGATATTCGCCGGGCCCCTGACCCAGGCCTGGTGTTTGATGCCTTGGACGCCGACGGCGGCCATGAGATCAAGGCAGTCTTTGTGGCCCAGACCGAGACCTCCACCGGAACGGTGGCAGACATAGCGGCATTCCGTGCTGCTATCGACCAAGCACAACACCCGGCGTTGTTGGTTGTGGACGCCATTGGGTCCTTTGGCAGCGAGCCGCTGCCCATGCAGGAGTGGGGCGTGGACGTGGTGGTCGCTGCATCACAGAAGGCGCTGATGATGCCGCCGGGTCTGGCCTTTTGTGCGGTGAGCGAGCGAGCACTGGCCGTGGCCGAACAAGAACCTACCAGAGGCTGGTATTGGCGCTGGACGCCGCGCCTCAACATGGATTACACCTACTGGCGTTTTGCGGGAACCCCACCGATACAGCACATGTTTGCGCTCCGGGCCGCGCTAGACCTCATCGCCGCAGAAGGGGGATTGGCACACGTCGTTGCCCGGCACCGGCGGATGCGAGACGCCGTGCACCGCTGCGTGGAGGCTTGGGGGAGCGCGGGGCCGTGGGCGCTCAACGCCACCGAGCCGAGCGAACGATCAGCGGCGGTCACCTGTGTCCGCACTGGCTCGATTGACGCCAACGAATTTCGCATCACTGCCAGGGACCAATATCACGTTAGTTCGGGCGGGGGCATGCTGGAGTTGGCTGGCGGGGCCTTTCGCATAGGTCATCTCGGCGACCTCAACGAGCCCATGCATCACCTCAACCTGCCACACGGCCCGGGCCTGGCCGCAGCTGCAGCGTCGCTAGCGGTGCCC
>JAUIIS010000125.1 GCA_030431575.1 Acidimicrobiia bacterium
CTGTACCGTCAGACGCCGCTTGAGGAGAGCTTTGGTATCAACAACGTTGTGCTCGTCGATGGCGTGCCAGAGACCCTCGGCCTGTTCGACCTGTGCAACCACTACGTCACTCACCGGCTCGACGTTGTCGTGCGGCGCACCGAGTACCGCCTACGCCGGGCCCAAGAACGGCTACACATTGTCCAGGGCCTCATCATTGCCCTCGACAACATCGACCTCGTGGTCTCCATCATTCGCGGCAGCGCCGACGTCGACGAAGCCCGGACTGAGCTTTGCAGCCAACTGAATCTCACCGAGATCCAAGCCACCCACATCCTCGACATGCAGCTGCGGCGCCTCACCGCCCTGGAGAAGCAGAAGATCGTCGACGAGCGCGACGAACTCGTTAGCGCCATCGAAGGCTACGAACAGCTGTTGGGTTCCGAGCAACGCCAACGAACCATCGTGCTCAAAGAACTCAAAGAACTCGTCGACGTCTACGGCACCGACCGTAAGACCGAAATCATCGGGGTCGACGAAGTCCCGGTGTTTGACGACGTCCCACTCATCGACCAAGACGAAGCCCCCGACGAGGCTTGCGTCATCACGCTTTCTACCTCTGCTGTTGTCGGCCGTGCCCCCACAGAGGGCGCAAAGCGGTCAACCCCAGCTCGACACGATGTCATCGCTGCCTCAACCATTGGGTCTACTCACGGGCTGGTCTTTGCCATTACCTCCGAGGCTCGAGCCCTCTCGGTGCGAGCCATCGACCTGGGCGAGGTTGGGGGACGATCGCGTGGTACCCCAGCAAACAAAGCCTTTGGCACCAACCGCGGCGAAGAGATCCTCACCATTGTTTCCCCCGGCACCGAAAACGTTGTACTCGTTAGTGCCAGCGGCATGGTCAAACGCATCAGCCCCACCGAGCTGGCCGAGACCAAGAACGCAAAGACGGTGATGAATCTCAAAGGCACCGACAAGCTGGCCGCCGCCTTTACCTGCCCCGACGGCATCGACATTGTGATGGTCGCCTCAGACGCCCAAACACTACGCACCAGCGTCGATGGCATCAGCGTGCAAGGACGAGGCGCAGCGGGCGTCGCAGGCATGAAGCTCCGCGACGGGGCCAGCGTCATTGGCGCCGGTGCAGCATTGGGCGACGGCGCAATCGTCACCGTCTCCGATATCGGTACCGCAAAGGTCACCCCGTTCGAAGAGCTCGAAGCCAAAGGTCGCGGCGGCACTGGTGTACGCCTCACCCGCTTCACGAAAGAAAAGAAACTCGCCATGGCCACCGTGGTTGGCCCCGATGCGCTTCTGGCCATCATGGCTACAGACGAGGACGACAAGGTGCCAGACCCCGCCCCAGTCGACCTCACCCTCGAACCCACAAAACGAGATTTGGTCAGCTCACGGACCGAACGACGCATCCTGGCCGTTGGCCCTTCCCGGTGGTGACCCATGGCTGATACGAACAACAAGTCCAACGCCGTCAAATACGACGCAGACGCTATCCAAACGCTCGAGGGGCTAGAGGCCGTCCGCAAACGGCCCGGCATGTACATCGGCGGCACCGGCTCCGAAGGGCTAATGCACCTGCTATGGGAGCTCATCGACAACGCCGTCGACGAAGCTTCAGCCGGGTTCTGCGACAAGGTCGAGATTATCTTGCACCGAGACGGATCCATGGAGGTGCAAGACAACGGTCGCGGCATCCCTGTGGGCAAGCACAAGAAGCGCAAGGTCTCTGCGCTCGAAGTTGTGTTGACCGAACTGCACGCTGGCGGCAAGTTTGGCGGCGGCGCCTACTCGTCGTCGGGCGGGCTGCACGGTGTGGGCGCTTCTGTCGTCAACGCGTTGTCGTCCAAGCTCATCGCCGAGGTAGACCGCGAAGGAAACACACACCGGCTCTGCTTCAACGACCGCATCGCGGGCCAGTTCAACGCCACGGGCGGCTTCCGCGCCAGCCACACCCTCCAGAAGATCAAGAAAACCCGCAAGACCGGTACCCGAGTTCGGTTCTGGCCCGACCTTGAGGTGTTTGACCCCATGGCGGCCATCAACTTCGACACCATTTGCGAGCGTGTGGCCCGAGTCTGTTTTGTCGTCCCTGGACTAAAGGTCCGCCTCGAAGACCGGCGCACCGGGTTCGACAACGAACCCTTCGAGTACGTGTCTCGCGGCGGACTAAGCGACCTGGTTGAATCACTTACCATCGGTGATCCCGTCACCGAGATCATCACCGTCACCGGCATCAACACCTTCGAAGAGAAGGTGCCCGTCGATGGCAAGATGACCATGATCGAACGAGAATGCACCGTCGACATTGCGCTGCGTTGGGTCAAGGGATACGAAACCAACATCGTGAGTTTCGTCAACACCATCCCCACCGCAGAGGGGGGTACCCACTTGGCGGGCTTTGAGCGTGCTCTCACCAGGTCCGTCAACGACTCACTCCTTGCGGGCTCCAAGAAACTGGCAAAGCTGGCCAAGTCAGGGAACGACCGGGCCTCAAAGGACGACGTGCAAGAAGGCCTTGTTGCTGGTGTCAAGGTCACCTTCCCCGAGCCACAGTTTCGGGGGCAAACCAAACAAGAGCTTGGCACTCCCCCGGTGCAAAGCATCGTGTATGACATCGCCAAACAAGAGCTGTCCAACTGGTTCGACGGCGAGGGCAAGAAAACCCACATCAACGCGGTTCGCGACAAGATCACGCAAGCCATCCTCAACCGCGTTGCTTCCAAAGAAGTACTCGACGCCAAGCGCAAAGCGGCGAACCTCGGTTCTACGGGCATGCCCGACAAGCTGGCCGATTGCCGGGTGCACGGCAGCGACGCTGAGCTGCTGATTGTGGAGGGCGACTCGGCCGCTGGCCCGGCCAAGGCCGGGCGCAACTCGGAAAACATGGCCATCTTGCCGCTTCGGGGCAAGGTAGTGAACGCCGGCAAAGCCACCATGAAGCAAGTCATCGACAATGCCGAAGCCCAGGCACTTATTACCGCTATTGGGGCTGGCAGCGGGCGAGACTTCAAGCTCGAAGATGCCCGCTACGGCCGCATCATCATCTTGTGCGATGCCGACGTGGACGGTTCGCACATCCGGTGCCTGTTGTTGACCCTCATGTATCACTACATGCGGCCGCTCCTCGAAGCTGGCCGGGTGTTCGCCGCCCAACCCCCGTTGTATTCATCCAAGTGGCGCGGCACCACGTACTATGCGTTTACCGACACCGAAAAAGACGCGCTGGCCACCAAGCACAAGATCCCGCTCGACAAGTGGGCCAGGTTCAAGGGCTTGGGCGAAATGGATGTCGACGAACTCACCGAGACCACCCTCGACCCGGCGTCGCGCATCCTCAAGCGTATGACCATGGACGACGCCAAAGGTGCCCAAGAAGCTGCAGCCATGTTCGAGACGCTTATGGGCTCCGATGTGGCAGCGCGACGCGAGTTCTTACTCGACAATTCCGAACTGGTCGACCCCGAAGCCCTCGATATCTGATCCCCGGTCGAGCTAGTCCTGGGGCCAAACTTCCGCAACAGCTTCGAGATCGTCGCGGAAGTCAGGGTGACCAATGCTGGCCAAGGCCCTAGCCCGTTCGCGTATGGTGAGGCCCTGCAGCTCGGCGGTGCCGTACTCGGTGACGACCACATCGATCTGGTGCCTTGGGGTGCTGACCACCGATCCGGTGGGCAGCTTGGGCACGATGCGCGACACCGGGTCGCCGTCGACGTGGGTAGTTGAGCGCAGGCACAGCAACGACCGGTCTTCGAGTCGAAGGCCAGCGCCGGCATTGAAGTCTTCGTGGCCACCTACCCCAGAGAACTGCCGCCCATCGATGGTGTCGGCCACGACCTGACCGGAGAGGTCAATCGCTATCGCTCCGTTGACGGTGATCATGTGTCGATTCTCGGCAATCACCTCGGGGCTGTTGACCACATCGACCGGCAAGAACCTGACTTCGGTGTTGTTGTCTAGCCACGCGTACAGCTCTGCGGTGCCGGCGGCGAACGTGGTGATGGATTGCCCCTCGAATCGTCCCTTGTTGGTGTTGGAGACCTTGCCGGCCTTGTGCAGGCGCATCAGGCCGTTGGTGAACATCTCCGAGTGAATGCCGTAGCCGCCGCCGCCGCCTTCGGCGAGCAGGGTGGCCACCATGTTTGGGATTCCGCCAATACCTGTCTGGAGGGTCGCTCCGTCGGGGATAAAGGCCGCCGCGTGTTTGGCAATGGCAATGTCGCTCTCGTTGGACGGGGCATCGGCAAGCTCGAAGGGCGAACGGTTGGTTTCGACAATGACGTCGGCTTCATCGACATGGATCGCGTGACGGTGTTCGCCGTTGCCTACGGTCCGCGGGTAGTTGGGGCTGATCTCGACGATGAGCAGGCGTTCGGGGTCTGCGCCAGCGCGATGGAGTTCTGCCACCGAGGCTCCCGCATGCAAGGACAAGCTCATATACCCGTCGGCGTCGGGTGGCGTTGCCATGGTGGCCATGATGCGCGGTGCCAGCTGCTCCATGATGGGTGCGAATCGACGGAAGTCGGCCGGGACGAACTCGACGAGGCCGCCGGCGTCGCGCAGGAACCGTTCCGCGGGCCCAAAGAAGCCGCTGCGGTATCGGACGTTGGGTTTCATCATGACCTCATAAAGGTCCGGCATGAGCGCGCCGAAGATGTCGAGATCTGTCCAGTCGTCGCGCCCAGCCAAGCCGTGCAGGAATCCGCCGGGCACACCTGGGCCGAGCGGGACCGCCATGGTGTCGTCGGGTCGCACCAATGCAGCTGCGTCTTCTAGTGAGTATTTGTTCCCAGCCATGCCCGAAGGCTAGTGGTATGTCATGGGGTGGGTAGGGCCGAAATGCCTCATGTGGGAACAGCGCTGGTTAGGCACCAAGAGCAAAGTCGACCGCAGCCATGGCGTGCAGGGTGGTCGTTGGGAAGTACGGGATCGCTACGTCTTCGGCTGCGACAAGTAGCTCGATCTCGGTGCAGCCAGCAATGACGCCTTGAGCCCCGGCGTGCACGAGGCGTTCGATGACATCGAGGTAGGCAGCCTTTGATGCTGGGTTGACCACACCTTGTACGAGTTCGTCATAGATGACGTTGTGCACCGTTGTCCGATCGTTTGGGCCGGGCACCAAAACGTCGAGCCCGTGGGCTACTAGCCGGTCGCGGTAGAAGGCTTGCTCCATGGTGTAGCGAGTGCCCAACAACGCCACATTCGCCACCCCAGCGTCAACGACTGCCCGTGCGGTGGCATCTGCTAGGTGCAGAAAGGGCACGTTCAGCCCAGCCTCTATCGCAGGCGCGACTCGATGCATGGTGTTGGTGCAAAGCAGCACAACCTCGGCGCCAGCCGATTCCAACCGGGCCGCGTCGGCGGTGAGCAGCGCTGCTGCTGTGTCCCAATCGTCGGCTTTTTGGAGCTGCTCGATGGCAGCAAAGTTGTAGCTGCGAATGATCAGATCTGCCGAGTTCACCCCACCGAGGCGTCTGCGGACTTCGGTGTTGATGAGTCGCTCGTACTGGATGGAAGACTCCCAAGACATCCCACCCAGAAGGCCAATGGTTTTCATCTGGTGAGCGGGCTACGCGCCGAACTTCCAGGTCATGATGACCAACATGATGGTGAGCGAGAGGTGCAATATGCCGGTCAGCATGGGCACCTTGTCGCTCATGTCGGGCAGCGGCGAATACGACGGGGGAAAGGCCAACGCCGCAGCGACAATGGCCACAATCCAGAAGAATCCCCCGATGGAGAGCCAGGCCTGGCTGAAGTCGTAGACGTCGCTGGACAGCCCCACAAGCGCTCCACCAAACACACCGGCCGCAACCAGCGACGGGGCCAACACTGCGGCGGCTGCGCCGTCGACAACGGCCGTTGATTGGCCCTTCGCTGCGGTGCGCGAGGCCACGATGGGAAGGATAAAGGCGGCGCCAGTGGCCACGATAATGGAGATGATGTGTAACAAGTAGACGACGTTGTAGGCACCATCGCCATACGCTGCGAATGTCATGAATAGCTCCTCATTTGGGGCGAGAGCTTTAGTCTGTCACACCCACCTGCTAGAACTACAAGCATGGAGTTTGAGGAATCTGCCACACCGGCCTCGCCGAAGCAAGAGGGCACCGCTTCGCTGAAGCCAGGAGGCACCGCTCCGCTGCAGGCCGAAGGCGCCGCCTCGCAAAACGCAGAGGGCGCAGAAGGTATCGCGCTCGTGCCTGACCTCGAACCTCCCGCGGCGCCACTACTGCCAAACGAGCAAGGAACAGCGCTACTCCCTAAGTACCTCTCGCCCTCAAGCGCCAGCATGTTTCAGCAATGCCCACGCAAATGGAAGCACCGCTATGTCGACAAGCTTCCCGACCCGCCAGGCGAGCCAGCACTAGCGGGAACCTTTGCCCATCGCGTACTCGAACTTCTCCTGCAAGAACCCCCCGAGCGCCGTACCGCCGACCGAGCCAAAGAACTGGCCCGCGAGGTGTGGCCCGAGATCAGCGAAGATGCCGACTTCGCTGCGCTGAGGCTCACCGAAGAACAAGCAAGGGCGTTTCGCTGGCGCAGCTGGCAGGCAATCGAAGGTCTATGGCAGATAGAAGACCCCACCGAGGTTGTTGTCGAGGCCACCGAGCAAGACGTTCAGGTCACCATTGGTGGCGTGCCGTTTCGAGGCATCATCGACCGCGTCGACGTCGAGTCCGATGGTCTGGTGATTGCCGACTACAAGTCCGGCAAGGCCCCCAGCCCCCGCTACACCGATGACAAGCTCAGCCAGGTGCTGCTCTATGCGGCCGCGCTCGCAGCCTTGTCGGGTATTCGGCCAGCGCGAGCCCGGTTGTTGTACCTCAACCAGCGCATCGTCGAGGTCGACGTCACCGAAGAAAACCTGACCCAAGTCACCACATCGCTGCAACAGACGTGGGAGCAGCTGCAGAAGTCCTGCGAAACCGAAGAGTTCGAGGCCTGCACTGGCCCGCTGTGTGCCTGGTGTCCGTTCGTGGGTTCATGCCCCGAGGGCCAGGTCGAGGTCAATCAGCGCCAGCTAGCTGGCCGCGTGCGCGATGATGCCCCCGCACTCGCCATCATCGCCAACGCGTCCTAGCGTGCACGCCAGGCATCTCGAGCCGCCCACAAGAGCATGTCGGCCCCATCGGGCAACAACGCATTGTTGTGGTCCAGAACTCCCCCTGCGCGCCACAGGGGCAGAACCATCGAGAAGGCCCACTCGTAGTACGGCCGATCGCGCTTGGGGATTGTTGAGGTGACTTCGGGGCATTGGTTCACAAAGTCAACCAGTGTGCTCGGGTCGACGACCGTACCAACCTGGGCCCGTTCGAGCTGAAGGATCACCCCGAGCCAATCCGCCCACTCCAGTGCGCCGAACGCTTCTCGTTCGCTGGCTGGGTAGGTGACAATCTCGGCGGGCAGAAGGGGGTGGCTGAGCATGGCCGCACCCTGCGTGCCTGGGCCGAGACCAGCGCCATCGAGCACAGAGAGGGCCCAAGCGTTCTCTTCGACCTCAGTTTCGGCCAACGCTGTTGCTTCATCAGCGGTGATGGCTGCGGTGGCCCTAGGGCGGAACAGCGCCTGCAGGTCGGTGCTCAGCACCTCGCCCAGCCGACGCGCTCCAAGCGCACCGTTGACATAGACGGACTCTGGAATCTCTGCATCGCCCTCCAACAACGTCTGCCACGCGTCGACAAGCTGGCGGGCGACAATGTTGACCTCAGCCGGGTCGGGGTTGATGAGGTCTTCGGACCCGTCGAACAACTCCTCGGGACCCGGCGCCACGATGAGGCTGGTTAGCTCGTCACCCTCAAGATCTCCAAGGAGCGAATACTGAGACCCGTCTTCGAGCACGAAACCAATACCTAGCGAGAGCGCCTCGTGCTGGGCAACCTGCCAAGCCCGTAGGGGCCGGGCCGGCGGACAATCGACGCCGAGGAACCGATCTACAACGGCGCGCAAGGCGCCGGCCCGAGGGTGGTCGTTCGCATCGAGCCACCTGAGGAACGATGCGTCGATAGTGTCGGCGTCGGGCGCCTCGGCCCAAATAGCCAGCACCGACGACGCCCAGGCTTCGACCCGGGCCAGATCGGGTAGCTCATCAAGTTGCTGGGCGGCATCGAGGACATCGGCGAACACGTCCTCGACGGTCTCTTCGCCATCATCTGTGTCGCGCTCGTCTGCATGGCCGCTGCTTGGGTCACTCATGGGCTCAAGCTACCGGCACCGCTAGAGTTTGAAGATGCCCGAGCTCCCAGAGGTCGAAACCATTCGACGGCAGCTCGAACCATGGATCATTGGCCAAACCGTGGTTGGGGCGACCAGTCACCCGTCGCACAAGTTCACTCCTGCCGTGGAGATCTGCGGCGCAACGTTTGTTTCAGCGAACCGGCGCGGCAAGTTCTTGCTCTTTGGTCTCGACGACAGCCGAGAACTTGTGGTGCATTTGGGCATGACCGGGCAGCTCCTCCCTCACGCAGCGCGCGACGACAAGTATCTGCGGGCATCGTGGGACCTTGCTTCAGGCGACCACCTGGGCTTTCGCGATGTTCGCCGCTTTGGCCGCATCCGGGTAGCCGAGGATGGCGTCTACGAAGGTGCCCTCGCCACCCTCGGGCCCGAGCCGTTCGACCCTGCCTTCAGCCCCCAGTCTTTGTGGATGGCAGTCAAGAAGAGCAACCGCCATATCAAGACCCAACTACTCAGCCAAAGGGTTGTTGCTGGTGTGGGCAACATCTATGCCGACGAGGCATGCTTCCTGGCTGGGGTCCACCCTGGCGCACGAAAGCTCACCAAGGCGAAGGCCGAACGGCTCCACGATGCCATCGTCACGGTGCTCCGCCAAGGCGTCGATAACGGCGGCACTACCTTGCGCGACTACGTGGCCGCCGATGGCGAAGCCGGAAACAACCAGTTTCACCTCGTCTGCTACGGCCGCTATGGCGAGCCCTGTGTTGCCTGCGGTGATGAGCTCCGGCGCACCACCCTCGACGCCCGAACCACCACCTTTTGCGCCACCTGCCAGACCCGCTAAACGCGCGCCGGTCAGGCCAGGTTGGCGAGGCGTTCGCTGAGCAAAGCAAAGAACCCATCTGCATCGACTTCGTGGATCCAACGGCAGTTGGGGGCTTGGCCTAGCTTGTGCCAATAGTCCACCACCGTCATCCCCATGGTCACCTCAGAGTGTGTTTCGATCTGGACGTAGACGTCTTTGCCGCCGTAGAGCTCCGGCTTGAGTAGCCATGCAATGGTGGCTGGGTCGTGCAGCGGCCCACCGAAGTCGCCGTAGCGTTCGAGGTCGTAGCGTTCGTAGAACGACAACATGTCGGCCGTTTTGTTGCCGAGATCACCGCCGAGATCGCGTACTGATTGGATCCACTCGTCTCGCATGAGGGCCTTATGGGTAACGTCGAGGGGCATGGCCACCAGCGGAATTCCGCTGCTGTAAACCGTATGCGCCGCGTGGGGGTCGACGTAAATGTTGAACTCGGCTGCGGGAGTGATGTTTCCGCCAACGAAGTAGCCGCCGCCCATGCTGACGATCTCAGCAATCTTTGGCTTGATGCGCGGCTCGCGCACCAACGCCATACCAATGTTGGTCAGCGGACCAATGGGGCACAACGTGATCTCGCCGTCGTCGGCAGCCATAAGCGTCTCAATGAGCCAGTCCACGGCATGCCCGGGGGCCAGCGAGCTTGTGGGCTCGTCCCAGTCGGGCCCGTCGAGGCCGGTCTTGCCATGCACCTCTTCGGCAGTAACCAAATCTCGCACCATGGGCCGGTCGCAGCCGGCGAACACTGGCACATCAGATCGTCGGGCCAGCTCTGCTACCAGCAGGGCATTGCGGGTGGTGTAATGCAAAGGCACGTTGCCGGCAACGCAGGAGATCCCCAACACCTCAAGCTCTGGGGAGCCTAGGGCCAACAAGATGGCCAACGCATCATCTTGGCCAGGGTCAGTGTCGATAATGATCTTTCGGGTGCTCACCGCGCCACCCTACTGTGGCGGCGGTGCAGCCTGGCGAGCCCACACAGCCAAACCACCGTCAGGCAGCACGGCGACAGGGACCGAGGCCAACGGCTGGGCCTGAGGT
>JAUIIS010000490.1 GCA_030431575.1 Acidimicrobiia bacterium
GGCAGCCCTCGTTGTAGACGTCCTGGTCATGGCCGCCACATTGGTCGTCGTCAGCATCCCGCTAGCCATAACCGCTTGGGCGTTCCTCGACGCCGCGAAACGCCCGCGTTGGGTGTGGGCATTTAGCGGGCGTCGTCAAGTCCTATGGATGTCGGTCATCGGGTTCGGCTTGCTGACCATTGTTGGCGGGCTGGCGATCTCTGGCTACTACCTCACCCGCGTGCGACCAGGCCTCGCGGCCCTTGAGTCTGGCAACCTCGGCTAGGGGCCTCGCGGGCCCGTTAGCGAAGCTGTTGGGTGGTGGGCTCGAGCGGGCGAGGAAGCTGCGACTGCCCCGACAGGTACGTGTCGACCGATGCAGCGCACGCCCGCCCCTCGGCGATGGCCCAGACAATGAGACTCTGGCCACGGCCAATATCTCCAGCCACAAACACGCCATCGACGCTGGACATCCAGTGGTCGTCGCGGCTGACATTGCCTCGAGCGTCGAACTCGACATCGAGCTCCTCGAGGAGTCCCTGGCGTTCGGGGCCAACAAAGCCCATGGCCAACAAGACAAGATCGGCTTGGAAGTCTCGTTCGGAGCCTTCGACTGGCTCGAAGCTCATGCGGCCATCTTCGATGACCTGCTCGACCTCAACAGTGCGCAACGCAGTGACGTGGCCGTCTTCGCCCACGAACTCGGTGGTGTTGATCGCAAAGACCCGCTCACCGCCTTCTTCGTGTGCCGACGATGTGCGGTGCACCAACGGCCAGGTGGGCCAAGGCGTGCTGGCGGCACGAGACTCGGGAGGCTGGGGCATGATCTCGAACTGGTGCACCGAGGCGGCGCCATGGCGGTGCGAGGTGCCCAAGCAGTCTGCCCCGGTATCGCCGCCACCGATGATGATGACGTGCTTTCCCGCAGCCGAAAACGGGTGCTCGTCAAGGGTGCCCTCTTGCACCATGTTGGCCGGCGGGAGGAACTCCATCGCCTGATAGATGCCCTCCAGATCGCGTCCCGGGATGGGCAGATCGCGCCATTGGGTTGCGCCGCCTGCCAGCACCACGGCGTCGAATTCGTCGTTGAGCGTCTCAACGGTCAGGTCGACGCCAACGTTTACGCCGGTGCGGAACTCAGTGCCCTCGGCCCGCATCTGATCCAGTCTGCGGTCCAGGTGGCGCTTCTCCATCTTGAACTCGGGGATGCCATAGCGCAACAGGCCGCCAATCTTGTCGGCGCGTTCGAACACCACGACGTGGTGCCCGGCACGAGTCAGCTGCTGCGCAGCGGCCAGACCTGCTGGGCCAGACCCAACCACGGCGACCGACTTGCCCGACGTTACCGACGCGATAACCGGTGTCACCCAACCCTCGGCCCACGCACGGTCGATGATCTCGACTTCGACCTGTTTGATGGTGACTGGGTCTTCGTTAATGCCCAAAACACATGCAGCTTCGCATGGGGCCGGGCAGAGGCGACCAGTGAATTCGGGGAAGTTGTTGGTGGCGTGAAGGCGCTCGATGGCGTCTTGCCAGTGGTCGCGATAGACCAAGTCGTTCCAGTCAGGGATGAGGTTGCCAAGCGGACAACCGTTGTTGCAGAACGGGATGCCGCAATCCATGCAGCGCGAGGCCTGGTCTTTGAGCGCTTCTTTGGAAAAGGGTTCGTAGACCTCTTTCCAGTCACGTAGTCGCACAGGGACGGGGCGTCGCTCGGGAAGCTCGCGGCCGTGGTGCATGAAACCTTTGGGGTCACCCATTATTGTTCCTCTCAGGCCTGCGACGCGGCCATCACCGCGGCGTCGGGATCGGTACCAGCTCGTTCTGCTTCGGCAATCGCCTCAAGCACCCGCTTGTAGTCGCGCGGCATCACTTTGACGAACCGTTCGCTCTCAGCTGACC
>JAUIIS010000126.1 GCA_030431575.1 Acidimicrobiia bacterium
AACCGGTACGTCGCTGAGACCGGAGATCTTGCGCTTCAACTCGTTGCTGATGGGTTCGCCAGAGCGCAACACAATGGCGTCGGGTTGGATACCACGGCTTCGCAACTCGGTTACCGAGTGCTGGGTGGGTTTGGTCTTCTGCTCGCCCGAGGGCGCAATGTAGGGCACCAAGGTGACATGCACGTAAGCCACGTTGTCGCGTCCAATGTCGAGACGGAACTGTCGAATGGCTTCGAGGAACGGAAGGATCTCGATGTCGCCCACGGTGCCCCCGATCTCGGTAATGGCCACGTCGACGTCTTCGCCAGCCAAGCTGGTGATCCTGCGTTTGATCTCATCGGTGATGTGGGGGATGACCTGGACCGTCTTTCCCAAGTAGTCGCCGCGGCGCTCAGCGGCGATGACTGACGAGTAGATGGACCCGGTGGTCGCGTTAGATCCCGCCGAGAGGTTCTCGTCGATGAACCGTTCGTAGTGACCCAGATCGAGGTCGGTTTCGCCACCATCGTCGGTCACAAACACTTCACCGTGTTCGAACGGATTCATGGTGCCAGGGTCGACGTTGATGTACGGGTCGAGCTTCTGCATAGTGACCCGGAGACCCCGGGCTTTCAGCAGTCTGCCCAGCGAAGATGCAGTGAGGCCTTTGCCGAGAGAGCTGGCCACGCCACCGGTCACGAAGATGTGCTTGGTCACGGGATCTCAAGTTACCGCGCATTTAGCGCCGCGCGACGGACGCATCAGAATCGTTGCCGGAAATAGCGGTTCGGGGGCCAGCAACGCAAGCACTTCGCACGACCCGAGAGCCTGGGCTTGGTCGCTCAGCGAGTCCGGACACCTTGGGCAGAGGCGAGGAGTTCGGCTGCGTGTTCTTGAGCGCTTTGCGAACCAGGCGAGCCAGACAACATACGTGACAGCTCGACAACACGAGCCTCGTGGTCGATAACCGATGCGCTGACCGAAACCATCTTGGCCTTGTCGTCTTTGACCACGGTGATGTGATTGTCGGCATGAGCTGCCACCTGGGCCAAGTGGGTGACCACGAGGACCTGACGTTGCTCGCCCAACTCGGCTAGAGCTGCGCCGACGGCCTGAGCAGCAGCACCGCCCACGCCAGCATCGACCTCGTCGAACACCATGGTTGCCGGGTCTGCCGACAGCACCAAGCGCAACGCCAGCATGGTTCGCGCCAGCTCGCCACCGGAAGCGATGCGGGCCAAGGGTTGCACCGGCGCGCCCTTGTTCATGCTCACGCCAAAAACCACGTGATCGCCTGGGTCCTCGCCCACCGCGCATTCGACCTGGGCATTTGGAAGTGCAAGCGTGCGCACGTGCTTCTGTACCGCCTTGGCCAACTTGGGCGCTGCGGCTCGACGAGCGGCGCCTACCACTCGAGCAGCCTCAGCGGTGGCAGCCTTGGCCACTTCTCGTGCTGCCTCCAGCTCCTCTGCGAGCAAGTCGCGGTTCTCCAGCTCTTCGACCCGCTGGCCGCACTCGGCAAAGTAGCTGAGTACCTCCTCGAGCGTCTCGCCGTATTTGCGCCGCAGGCCCGTGAGGGTGCGGCGACGCTCTTGAACTTCGGCCAGCCGTTGTGGGTCGTCGTCGATTTGTTCGCTGAGGTCGCGCGCCTCGGCCGCTACGTCGGCTAGCACCGCAGCGATGTCGCGAACCCGGCTCTCTACCGAACCAAAGACCTCGCGGCCCTCAAGCGCAGCGAGTACTTCGGACAACGCCGTGTCGGCCGGTCCATCTGAGCCCAGTCGTTCTGCGGCTAACGCAATTGCGGCCTGGTGCCCTGACGCGCCACCCAACAACTCCTCTTCTTGGCGTAGCAGGTCGTCTTCGTCGGCGGACACGATGCCGGCCGCCTCGATTTCTTCGACCTGGAACCGCAACAGCTCGAGCTCACGCAACCGGGCCCGGCTGTCGCCGCCCAGGGCCTCGATCTGCTCGACGATGCTCTGCTCGGCCAACCGGGCCTGCACTAGGCCAGACAGATCTATGTCGCCGAAACGGTCGAGGGCGTTGCGCTGCGCTGAAGCCGCCGTGAGCGCTGTGTGCCCGTGCTGGCCGTGGAGCTCCACCAATTGGGTGGCGTACTCGCTGAGGTTGGCCGCAGTGGCTAGTCGTCCGTTCACGTAGGCACGAGACCGGCCGTCCTTTGGAACTACCCGCTGGAGCACAAGCTCGTCGCCATCGAACAAGAACCTGGCCTCGACCACAGCTTCGTCACCATGAGGACCCACGACGCTGGCGTCGGCGCGGCCCCCCATCAAGAGGTCAAGGGCAGTCAGCAACAGCGTTTTGCCTGCCCCGGTCTCGCCGGTAATAGCCGTCATTCCGGGCCCAAAAACCAGCCCAAGATGACCAATGACCCCAAGGTTTGTTGCGGCGAGTTCGATGAGGCGATCGGGTTCGTGTGGAGTCATCGGTCGGCGAGCCCAAACTTGGTTTTAAGGGTCCGGTGGAAATCTTTGCCGCCAAAGGAGACCAACCGTGCGGGATGTGGGCTGGCCCGGCAGATAACCGACTGGCCAACGCCCAGCTGCTCGACGATGTTTCCGTCCACCGCAATGCAGGCATCGCGGTCTTCGAGCACCGTGACCTTGACGTGATCGTCGGGCGACAGAACAAGCGTGCGATCAAACAGAGAATGTGGCGCTACCGGTGTCAGCAAGAGTGCATGATGCATGGGGTCGACAATAGGACCTCGCGCTGACAGTGAATACGCCGTGGATCCAGTTGGGGTGGCCACAATGACCCCATCGGCGCTGTATGTGGTGAAGAAGTCGTCGTTGAGATCTACGTGGAGACGCACGGTACGACCTGAATCCACCTTTTCGACCACCACCTCGTTGAGGGCGTGGTATGGACCCTCCGAGCTCCCTTCGACTTCAACCGAGAGCCGCATGCGCTCTTCAACCGCGTGCGTGCCCGCAAAGAACCCGGCGAGCGCGTCCAAGGCGTCTTCAGGTTCTACCTCGGTGAGGTAACCAAGTTGGCCGAAGTTGACGCCAATAACGGGCGTTCCCTCGTTGGCTACCAAGCGCACCGCACGCAAGACGTTACCGTCTCCGCCCAAGCTCACGGCCAGATCAAGGTTTTGGCTGATGTGTTCTTCGCCAACCGCTCGATCGGTGAGACCCAGTGCCTGTGCTTCCTCGTCGGGGAGCACGACCGTGTGATCTTGGGCGTCGAGCCATGAGATCAGCTTCTGGGCTTGGTCCACCGCGGCATCGCGCTGGGTATGAACAAACAATGCGACTCTGGCCACAGCGTCAGGGTATGCGCAGTAACACCCAATCCGCTGGATCGTGGCCGTTGAGGGCGTTATGCGCGGTCAGCACCCGAGGCAACCGACACCAGCTCGGCAAGGTCGAGGGCTACGGGTTCAGCCCCAACGGTCATCCAATACAAGAACTCCACGTTGCCCTCGGCCCCCTTGATGGGCGACACGGCGCCCGCTTGGACGGGCGCCCCGGCGCCAGCCGCGGCTGCCGCCACCTCAACAAGGACCCGGTGCCAAACCTCGGGGTCTTTGATGACCCCTCTCCCCCGGCTGGCTTCCTGGCGGCCAGCCTCGAACTGTGGCTTGAACAAGATCAGATCTGCGCCGACCGACGCAACACCAACGAGGGCTGGTAACACCCGGGCCAGTGAGATGAACGACAAGTCGCCGACAATCAGATCCACTGCTCCGCCAACCATCTCGATAGTGAGGTCCTTGATGTTGGTGCGTTCGAGGTTGGTGACCTGGGGATGGGAAACAAGCCGCTCGTGCATTTGGCCGTAGCCCACATCGACGGCGACCACGTGCGCTGCGCCGCGTTGCAAGAGGCAGTCGGTGAACCCACCTGTGGAAGCGCCGGCATCGAGACAACGCAAGCCCTTCGGCTCATAACCAAACTGGTCCAGTGCTCCTTCGAGCTTTTGCCCTCCGCGGCTCACATACCTTGGTGGCGGAGCGACTAACTCGATGCTGTCGCCACGATCGACCATGCGCGCCGCTTTGTCTGCGAACGCACCGTTGACCTTGACGCCAAAGTCATCCACCAAAGCGCGGGCTTGGGTGCGTGACGAGGCGAGACCTCGGCGAACTAGCTCTGCATCGAGTCGTTGGCGGCTGGCGATCCCGTCACGCTAGCTGAGCGTCGGCGCGCCCTGGTGACTCATGCATCTGGCATTCGCTGCGCCTGCGCCCTACCGTCGCGCAAGATGCTGCCGATTCGCGACGACAATCCCACATTTCACCGGGCCTTTGTCACCATCGCTTTGATTGTCATCAACCTCGGCGTATTTGCCTTCGTTCAGGCACGACCCGGGCCAGCGGTCGTGGTCTTACCCGATGGCCGCGAGGCTGGCATCGATGCCGAGGTCAAGTTCACTCTCCAACACGCCGCAATCCCCTGCGAACTGACCCAGGCCCGGCCGCTGGAGCTCGATGAAGTGCAGAGCCTCGTACGCGGTTCAAGTACCACCTGCGACGCCAGCGACGGCGATCCACTCTTTGGCGGCAAGGCCGTCTGGTTATCGGCGCTCAACTCGCTGTTCTTGCATGGTGGGTGGTTTCACGTAGTCCTGAACATGTGGTTCTTGTGGATATTTGGGAACAACATCGAAGACCACCTTGGACCGGTCAAGTACGCCGCCTTCTACGTGCTCTGTGGGCTGCTTGCCCTTAGCGCCCATGTTGTGCTTCAGCCTGACAGTTCGGTGCCGGTCGTGGGCGCCTCCGGTGCGGTTGCCGGCGTGATGGGGGCTTACCTCATCTGGTTCCCCAGTGCCCCGATCCGGACCCTCGCTCTGGTGTTTGTGTTGCGAATACGGGCCATCTGGTGGCTGAGCATCTGGTTCGTGATGCAGTTCTTCACCGGTCAAGACAGCGGCATTGCCTGGGCCGCCCATGTGGGTGGGTTTGTGGTTGGCGCGGCCATAGCGATTGCGGTGCGCCAAATTAGGCCGCTGTGCCGCTGGGCGTGGCGCGAACCCTACCGCCGACGGG
The DNA here is from genome assembly GCA_030431575.1 of Acidimicrobiia bacterium. GTDB lineage: Bacteria > Actinomycetota > Acidimicrobiia > Acidimicrobiales > UBA8592 > JAUIIS01. Next base: position 5,003 of record JAUIIS010000126.1, read on the forward strand.
CATTTGACAGATGGGACCTGTCCGGGGGCACGGGCGCGAGCGAACCGCCGCGCTTTGGGCGACGCACCTGGTAGCTGCGCGATTACCCCGCGGCAGGGCGCTGAGGACCGATTGCTAGCCGACTTCCCACGTGGGTTGGGACCGCAAGAGTGCATGGATGTCGCCGGGACCCTTCTGGTCTTGGGCTACCGCAAGCTGCTGCGTGGCGTTGGCGGCGTACTCGGGACGGCGCACCGAGCGGAACACACCTACCGGAGTGGGTTGATAGGGGCCACTGGCCAAGCGCGATATGGCAAACGCCATGCTGGGATCTGACCGCGTCTCGTCGTGCACCAACAACGCGCTCTCGCCGACGTCGGCAACCTTGACAATCTCGGCCGAGCCTTCGGCATTCGAAATCACGCCCATTTCGTTGTCGACCCCGAACCGGATGGGTTCGCCGTGGACCAAGGGGATCAGCATCTCGTCGCGCTTGTCTTTCTTGGTGATCTGGGCGAACGCTCCGTCGTTGAAGACGTTGCAGTTCTGGAAGATCTCGACAAGCGCCGAGCCCTTGTGTGCATGGGCACGCTTGAAGGTCTCCTGCATGTGCTTGCGGTCCATGTCGTGGGTCCGTGCCACAAACGTTGCCTCAGCGCCAAGCGCGACGCTGATGGGGTTAAACGGTTCGTCGAGCGAGCCCATGGGGGTCGACTTGGTGACCTTGCCAACCTCCGATGTGGGTGAGTATTGGCCTTTGGTCAGCCCATAGATCTGGTTGTTAAACAACAAGATGGTGATGTTGACGTTGCGGCGCATGGCGTGGATGAGATGGTTGCCACCAATGGACAACATGTCTCCGTCGCCGCCGATCACCCAAACATCAAGCTCGGGTCGGGCCATGGCCATACCCGTGGCTACAGCGGGTGCACGCCCGTGAATGGAGTGCATGCCGTAGGTGTTCATGTAGTACGGGAAGCGCGCTGCGCAGCCAATACCGGAGATGAACACGGTGTCTTCGGGGGCGGTCCCGATTTCGGGCATCATGAGCTGCACGGCAGTCAAGATGGAGTAGTCGCCACAGCCCGGACACCAGCGAGGTTCTTGATCGCTGGTCCAGTCGGCCTTGGTGGTGGTTGGTGCCTCTGACATGGTCGGTCTCCTACTCGCTCAGCCGGCTGCGTCGATAATGACGTCGTAGAGTTCGCCAGCGGTATATGGCTGACCTTGCACTTTGGTGACGGACTCGACGTCCACCAGGAATTCTGCTCGCACCAGGCGAGAAAGCTGCCCCATGTTCATTTCTGGGCAGATGACCCGTTTGTAGCGGCTCAGCACATCGCCAAGATCCGACGGGAACGGGTTGATGTGGATGAGGTGCGCGTGGGCCACCTTGTAGCCAGCAGCGCGTGCGCGCTTGGAGGCGCTGGAAATGGCACCCCATGTGGAACCCCAGCCCAGCATCAATAGGTCGGCGTCTTCGTCACCTTCGACCCAGGTAGCAGGGATGTCCTTGGCTATGCCGGCAATCTTGTCGGACCGAATATCGGTCATGCGCTGGTGGTTACTGGGGTCATAGGAAATGTTGCCGGTGCCATCTTCTTTTTCGATGCCACCAATGCGGTGCATGAGCCCAGGGGTTCCGGGCACCGCCCACGCCCGTGCCAGCGTCTCGGGGTCACGGAGGTACGGCCAGAAGTGCTCGTTGCCGTCTTCGTCGACGTGGTTTGGTGCTGTTGCGAAGGTGGTGCTGATGTCGGGAAGCGTAGAAACATCGGGAAGGTTCCACGGTTCGGAGCCGTTAGCGATGTAGCCATCTGACAACAACATGACCGGTGTGCGGTACTTGAGCGCAAGGCGTGCAGCTTCGATTGCCACCATGAAGCAATGCGATGGGCTGTAGGCGGCAATGACAGGCATTGGCGACTCGCCATGGCGGCCATACATGGCCATCAGTAGGTCGGATTGCTCGGTCTTGGTGGGCAGGCCTGTAGAGGGACCGCCGCGCTGGATGTCGACAACGATGAGCGGTAACTCGAGGTTGACCGCTAGGCCGATCGCTTCGCCCTTGAGGGCAACACCAGGCCCAGACGTGGTGGTTAGCGCAAGATGTCCGCCAAATGAGGCGCCAACCGCCGATGCCACGGCCGCGATCTCGTCTTCAGCCTGGAACGTACGGATACCGAAGTTCTTGTGCTTGGACAGCTCGTGCAGGATGTCTGAGGCCGGGGTAATGGGATAGCTGCCCAAGAACATGGGGAGCTTGGCGAGTTGCCCAGCCGCAATCAGCCCCCAGGACAACGCAACATTGCCCGCGATGTTTGTGTAGGTACCCGGGGCAAGCTTTGCTGGCTTGACCTCATAGGTGTAGTCAAACATTTCGGCTGTCTCGCCAAAGGCGTGGCCGGCCTTGAACGCTGCGTTGTTGGCCTCAATGACCTGCGGCAGCTTCGCGAACTTTTGGGCGATCCACTCGGTGGTTGGTTCGAGCGGGCGCTGGTAGAGCCAGGACAACAAGCCCAAGGCAAAAAAGTTTTTTGAGCGTTCGGCGTCGCGAGGTTTGACCCCGTCAATGTCCTTACATACCTCTTTGGTTATTGAGGTCATTGGGACCTCAAACACCGTGTAATTGTCCAACTCGTTGGTCTCAAGCGGGTTGTGGTCGTAGCCGGCCTTGGAAAGATTGCGATCTTCGAAGGTGTCCGTGTTGACAATGATGGTGCCGCCCACCTCGAGCCGGTGCAGCTCCTTCTTGAGCGCCGCCGGGTTCATGGCCACCAGCACGTTTGGCGAGTCGCCTGGCGTGGAGATGTCATGATCTGAAACCTGAACCTGGAAGGCAGAGACGCCTGCCAGTGTCCCCTGTGGGGCCCGAATCTCTGCGGGAAACTCTGGCAATGTGGCCAGGTCGTTTCCAAACAGCGCACTGGCGTTCGTAAAGCGTTCGCCAGTCAGCTGCATGCCGTCGCCGGAATCGCCAGCGAATCGGACCACGATGCGGTCGAGTTCTTGGACCTCAGGGGTTGAGGCGGTGTCTGTCACGGGAGTCCCCCAGACGCGTTGATGAGCAGCAATGAATGTACCCTCGCTTGGCCCGCTGCGCAGGCACCAACGAAGGACTTTCTTGACCCGAGCTGCGCCATGCCTCACCAAGGCGGCCAGCCGATGGCGATTTCGGGCTATCGGAGGGCGCTAAGGACCTTCTTCCATATGGTCGAGCAGCTGCTGTGCGCTGCGTTCTACCAGCTTTGCCGCCCCCAGGTGTCGCCTTAGCGCAGCTCTGGTGGCCACCACATCGGTGGCGCTGACGGTGCGGCCACCAGCACGAAAGAAGCTCCGCCGCACCTGCCCCGCAATGACCACATCGTCGCCCGCCCCAATACGCTGCACCGAGACAGCTGGGTCAAACCACACCACCGGGACCGACAGCTTGGCGCCATCTTCGGCGGCGGTTGTTACCTCCCACCGCAGCAGCAGCGAGCCACTGGGCAACGTCTGAGCTCGCGGCTCACTGGACAACGAACCACGCAATACAACAACATTCATGAGAATCTCCTCGACCGCGCCAACGGCCACGGCGCGGCCCAGGCGCAACGCTTAAGAAAGAGGAGGAAGCAATGACCACCGTAGCGAGCGCCTGTGACACGCCGCTGTTTGAGGTCCCAGCACCCCGGGCACCCAGCGCGTTATCTGAGGTTGCGGAGTCGGCTGCGCACGTCGACGAAGTCAGGTGCCTTCTGGGCTACCCAGTCGAACAACGCACGTGCGCGAGGAAGATCGCCAGAGCGCTCATAGAGATCGCCCAGCGCGTACCCTCGCCGCAGATGATGCTCCTGGGGTTTTGCGGGTCGCTTCCAGCCCTTTTCGAGGAGCCGTATCGCTTGATCGATCTGACCTTGGTCTGCGAGCGAACCCGCCATCACGATGCGGCCCTCACTGACCAAGTCAGCGCTCGGCGACGCATCGGCCAGCTCTTCCCATAGTTCAGCGACATCGGCCCAGCGCTCTTGGGCGCGGTAACAGTCGGCCAACACCGGGTTCTGGTCGGCGCTGCCCGCCAACTCACGAAATGCCTCGAGTTCATTGGCCGCATCGCGGAAACGGCCCATGCGGTACAGCGTCAGGCCGTGCAACTCGCGCACCTCGGGAACTGACGGGGCGAGGTCCGCAATGGACTTCAGCGATTTTCTGGCGTCGGTATAGCGCTCAGACTCAAAGGACTCGACCGCAGTACGGAGCTTGCGCAGCTGCTTCTTGGCTTCTTGAGCACCAAGCAGACGAGTCAGCGCCGTTGTTTCGTCTTCATTGCGGCTGCGCCCTTTGCCCAACGGCTTACGCTCGAGCGCTGGCTTGGCTCGCTTCGGGCGTTTTGGCTTCGCAGCTGCATTGCGCTCGGCGCGTTGTACTGCAGTCTTCGCTTCGGCGCGCAGCGCCTCGGTACGGGCCTCGCGTTCTACACGACGCCGCTCGCGCTCGGCGCGCTTCGCCAGCTGCTCTTCGTCGAGCTCATCGTCGTGGAGCGCTCGTTCTTGGGCTTCTTCGTACTCTCGCTTCTCGTCGTGGGTGGCACGTAATGCCCCCTTACGGGCAAGCCCTCCCCACGACTGATTTCCTGGGATTGGTTCGTCAGGAATGTTGCGCCCACTCGGCACCCCAGACTTCTGGGTCCTGCTTCGATCCCCCGAGCTTGCGGGCTTGTCTTTGGTGTACTTTCGGGGCGCTCCGCCCGACTTGCGGCCTCCAGAGCTGGCCGCCGAGCGCTCGCGATAGCCCTCTGCCCCGCGCTTGGAACCACCTCGTCCGTCGCTCGAGCGCGAACTACCGCCTTTTGAGGAGCCTGAGCCCCTCTTTGGTCCAGCGCCTTTTGCGCCTCCGCTGGGGCGGCGAGACGAGCGGTCATTTGGTGAAGCCATAGCCGCCCAAGCCTAACGCCCGCAGCCGCGAAAGAGTCCAAGCTCGAGCCCTGGCCTGCCAAAACGAGGAAAGGACCCCCAAAGGGGGCCCTCTCCAGCTAAGAAATCCGGCGGCGACCTACTCTCCCAGGGACTCTCGTCCCAAGTACCATCGGCGCTAGCGGGCTT
>JAUIIS010000127.1 GCA_030431575.1 Acidimicrobiia bacterium
ACCGCCTTGGTGGACGTACCAATGCCAGACAGCCTCACCCGCTACCGGGTCATGGTGGTCGCAGTCGACGGCGACGACCAGTTTGGTTCGGGTGAAGCAAACATCACGGCCCGCCTACCCCTCCAGGTGCGGCCCTCAGCCCCACGCTTCTTGAACTTCGGAGACACCTTCGAGTTCCCCGTGGTTGTACAGAACCAAACCGACGAAGCCATGGACGTGGACGTTGTCCTCCAAACCACCAACCTCGACCTGGTTAGCTTCAACGGCACAACCGTCAATGTGCCCGCTAACGACCGGGTAGAGGTTCGGTTCCCCGCGGCCGCAGTATCGGCAGGAACCGCTGCGTATCGGGTGGCCGCCGTCAGCGGCAACGAAGCCGATGCCGCAACCAATGAACTGCCGGTCTACACCCCGGCCACTGCCGAAGCCTTTGCCACCTATGGCGTGGTCGACGGTGACGACGCTGTACTCCAGCCCCTCCTGGCCCCGGCAGACGTTTGGCCGCAGTTTGGGGGCCTAGAAATCGGTACCTCATCAACGGCGCTCCAGGCGCTTACCGACGCCGTGATCTACATCAGTCAGTACCGCTACAGCTCCGCCGATGCGCACGCATCTCGGATACTGGCCATCACAGCGCTCCGAGACGTTCTCGAAGCCTTCGACGCCGAGGGCCTGCCCACACCAAGCGAACTAAACGAAGCAGTACAAGCCGACATCGATGTCATTGTCGGCTTGCAGAACGACGACGGGGGCTGGCCCATTTGGCGACGCTACGAACAATCGTGGTCGTACCACACGGTGCACGTAGCCCACGCACTGGTGGAGGCCGACAACAACGGCTACGACGTGCCCGCCAGAACGCTGGACGCTGCGCTCGAATACCTGCGCAACGTCGAAGACCGGTTCTACCCGGTCCCCATGAGCCAAGGCACCAAGGACGCAATCTCTTCGTACGCATTGCATGTGCGTCACCTCAGCGGCGACACCGACGAGGCAAAAGCAAACACGCTCTACGCCCAGCGAGGCAACGAACTTTCCCTTGAGTCACTGGCCTGGATCTGGCCCGTGATCTCCGGCGCCCAAGCCGACACCGAGATCGAGCGCACGTTCAACAACCGGGCCACCGAAACCGCGGCAGCCGCAACGTTTACCGACAGCTACGGCGACGACGCCTACACCATCCTGCATTCCAGCCGACGCAGCGACGGCATCATCCTCGATGCCCTCATCAGCGAACGCCCAAGCAGCGACCTCATCCCCAAGGTGGTCGCTGGACTGCTCGGAAACCAGACACGTGGCCGTTGGGACAACATGCAGGAGAACACGTTCATCCTGCTTGCCCTCAACAACTACTTCGACACCTTCGAAGCCGAAGACCCAGACTTCGTGGCCCGAGTGTGGCTGGGCCAAACCTATGCAGCCGAACACGAATACCGGGGCCGGTCGACGGATCGAAACGAGACGCTGGTACCCATGCAGGTGCTGGTAGACGAAGGCGACACCGACCTCGTCCTGGCCAAAGACGGCGATGCGGGCCGCCTCTACTACCGCCTTGGCTTGCGATACGCCCCCAGCGATCTAGACCTAGAACCACGAGACCGCGGCTTCGAAGTGGCCCGCACCTACGAGGCCGTTGGCGACGCCAGCGACGTCTCCCAAGACAGCGACGGCACCTGGCGGATCGCAGCAGGGGCAGAGGTTCGGGTGCGAGTCGCCATGGTGGCCGACAGCCGACGCACCCACGTTGCCCTCATAGACCCGCTTCCCGCGGGACTCGAACCGCTGAACCCAGCTCTAGCGGTGACGCCAGAAGTTGCCCCAGACGACAACGCCGCCAGCACCTATTGGTATTGGCGCTGGTTTGGGCACCAGAACCTCCGAGACGACCGAGCGGAGGCATTCACCACGTACTTGCGAGCGGGCATCTACGAGTACAGCTATGTGGCTCGGGCAACGACCCCCGGCACCTTTGTTACGCCGCCGGCACGCGCCGAGGAAATGTATGCACCCGAAACGTTTGGGCGCTCCTCTACCGACATGGTGATTGTGGAGTAGCCCTCACCGGCCGTCCGTCCCCACAACGTCGGGCCGCCGAACTGCCAGAACCAGACCGCTACCCCTCGGGAGTGGGGGTCGGCTCTGGAGAAGGTGTCGGGATTGGCGTGGGTGTGGGCGTCGGCGTTGGCGTGGGTGTTGGCGTCGGTGTCGGCGTGGGCACCAGCACCTGGCGGGCCGTAAACCACACGGTCACCTCGACCGGGTCCGCAAGCTCGTCTTGCAGCATGGCCTCCAGCGGCTGGGCATCGGGAGGGGTCACACCCAACAAGTCCACCTCAATGGCCTCACCGTCGTAGGTGACATCAACGACATCGAGATCTTCGAAGTCGGCCGCCCAATCCACGGCAACTCGACGCAGACGTTCGGTGATGTCGCTGATGGACTCGATCCCGTTGTCGGGAAGCACCGGGGTAAGGGGAATCCAGTTGACCTCCAACTCAGGCGACACCCCCAACTGCTCCTCGAGGCGGACCGATAGGTCATCGACGCGGGGCGGAGCGGTGGCCGACGTGACATCGATACGGACCGTGCCGTTATCGGTGTCGAGCCTGGTGATGTTGGTCTCGCTACCCCCGCCGGCCTCTATCCACTGCACCACGACGTTGCGGATGTTGACCGAGCGCAACTCCTCGGCAGTGGGCTGCTCTTCGGTATTGCGGGCCAGCTGAGACTGCGTCCACAAGACCGTGACCACGACGTCACGGCCAAGTATCTGGCGTACTTCTTGCTCCAGCGGAGCCGTCAAAGGCGGCGCCTCAAAGCCGCTGATCCGGACCTCGACCTCGGTCTCGCCAATCTCGACGCTCTCGATGGCATCTGACGTAGGGCCGACCCAGCCATCGACGGCATCCTCAACGGCCTGTCGTTCACGGGCCTCGTCTGCAGCCGCAAAGCTCGCCCTGGTCAGCGGGATCCCAAGCGCCACAACCAACACCGCAGCTATTGCGGTGCCGGTGACAACCTGGCGACGCGTAAGCGCCAAACGCCGTGGCGGAGCGAACCCCGTGAGCACAAACACCAAAACACCGGCCAGCACGATGGCCGTGAGGTTTGTGGCATACAACAACATGGCGCCGCGTGCGAGGTCGCCGCGGCCTGATTCGAGGGTGATGCCAATGACGCCAAGGGGCGGCACCAAAGCCACAGCTACCGCCACGCCCGGCAGCGAGCTTGAAACGTTCTCTCGGGCGGTGGCGTAGGCACCCGCAGCACCAGCGGCCAAGGCCACCACCAAGTCGCGCACGTCCGGGCTGGTTCGAGAAACAACCTCGTGCGTAAGGGTTGGCTCGCGCAAGAACAGCCCAAGGAACCAGGCCAAGCCCACAGAACCAACGCTGGCCAAGGTCAACGTCATCAGCGAGCGTCGAAGCGGTTTGCCCAACGCCATGGTGACAGCCGCAGCCACACCCAAAACGGGCGTCATCAACGGAGCAATAAGCATGGCGCCAATCACAATGGCCGGGGAGTTCGTGGCCAAACCCATGACCGCGATGGTCACGGACAAGACCATCATGAGCACGAAGTGTGTAGCCCAGCCCGTTGCGGTGCGGATGGCACAGGCATCCATAACGCGTCGCCGGTCCTCCGGGTTCATGGAGCGGACGCGCTCGTTTAGTCGACGCGGCGCCCCGGCAATTGCGGAGTCAGGCGCGTCGGTGGCAACCGTCGCGTTCGCGCCAGTGTCCGCGCCGCTGGCAGCCGACTGGCCGGAGGCATCTTGCCCGGTTGTGTCCGCCGAATCCGGCTTCTCGTCACTCATCGACAAGCGGGTCCGGGATAGCTGCCCCCGCGTCGGCAAGCACCTTGAGGAAGGTGTCACCCTCGTAAGCCAGTTCGGGTTCTGCACGTACCGCAGCGTCTAAGGCGTGGGCGTCGTCGCCAACCAGAATTCGCCAGCGCTCGTCGCGGACACCGTCGAGAATGACCCGTGCGGCCTCAGCCGCTGTCATAGGGGCCATGTCTCGGAAAGCCGCCGCTGCTTCGTCCATGAACGGAGCCATGGCTTCGTCTGGGCCATCGACGCCATACATCATGGAGTTGGTGACGATGTTGGTGCCAATGTGACCAGGCATGACCACCGAACACTTCACGTGCGGCGCATGCAAGCGCAGGTCGTTCACCAAGGCTTCGGTAAACCCCTTCACCGCAAACTTCGCCGCAGAGTACGAGGTATGCGGACGTTCGGGTCCCAGGCTGGCCCAAAATCCGTTGACGCTCGAGGTGTTAACGAGGTGACCCTCGTCGGAAGCAATCAGCAGCGGCAGAAAGGCGCGGGTGCCGTGGTAAACACCGCCCCAACAAATGTCGAAGCAGCGTTCCCAGTCCTGCCGTGACGAGTTGATGAAGCTACCGCCACCGCTAATTCCTGCGTTGTTGAACAACAGGTTGATGTGGTCACCAAAGGCCTCGACAACCTGTTCGCGAAACACCAGGATCGAGGCCTCGTCGCCCACATCGCATTGCTGGGTAGTGACCCGAACATCGCTGCTGGCCGCCTCGGCTAGCGCAAGGCTCTGCGTTTCTGCCATGGCCTCTTCGTTGAGATCACACATGGCAACGTGGCAGCCCTCGGCCGCCAGCTGCACAGCGAGCTCACGCCCCATTCCAGACCCGCCGCCAGTGATGACCGCAATCTTGCCGCTGAACTCCTTCACGATGCTCCTCTTTGCCCCTTGGCGTTACACAAGGCGCTGGCCCTGGATGGTGGCGGGTTGGCCCCGACGTCCTGGCGAAAGTTAGCGCAACTCAGCCAGCCATCGGCGCGGGTCCCCATTCTCGTACAAACCCACCAGCCCACCGCCGATATCCAGGCCGTCGTGCATGTGGTAGCCCAAGACACCTTGGAGCCGTTCGGGCAGTTCGCTCAGCAACGCTTGGTTGATGTTTAGGTAGCTGTTTTCGACCGGGCGCAGCCAGCCCGCACAGTAGGAGATCGACAAGATGCGGCGGCGTTCGGCGCTGTCGTTCTCGCCACCGCCGTGGATGATGTCGCCGCGGAACATCAGCGCGTCGCCGGGTTCCATGACCGCCCGCGCGTAGTCCTCGGGCTTGGGCTTGCGCCCCGGCTCCCACGTCCAACTGTTTGGAGCGGCGTACGTGGCGCCGTTCTCTAATGTGCACGGGTCTAGGGCCACCAGCGCGTTCACAATGATGGGCACTTCAGACACGGGCACCGCAATCCACGAGTCGCTGTCGCGATGCGGATACTGCTTGGGTTCGCCGGGTTGGATCTGAATCAGCTCGCCCGCATTCATCAGTACCGACGATGCAACCGGCGCTAGCAAACGCTCGGCCCACTCGATCAGCTCGGGCGAGCCAATGAGGGCGCGCGTGGCGGGAATCTTCTCGACCAACCCGTGCAGGCGCAACGTCTTGTGACCCAAGAACCGGTCGTAGTCGGCAGAACCGGTCGCCGCGTCGGCCGCCCCTTCATGCTCGGCCAGATACGCATCAAGCTGGGCGTTGACGGTTTCAACCTGACCGGGGGTACAGAACCCTTTGGCAATGACCGCCCCGGTATCAAGCGTCTCGGCATCGAGCTCGGGCCACGCATACGGCCGATGATGATGGTTAAGCAATGGCGCTGGTGTTGCCATCTCTGCCTCCCTGGCTCGAAGACAGGATCGAGCCCCTTGGCTAGCATGCCATGCCACACCCCTCGAGGCTGCGTGATCACCCATGCCAGCAGCCTCGCTCTTGCAATCACATCGCTCCGCCGAATACCGCACAAGCCAACAACAGGGCAACCAACGTGACCGACTCACAGCTGCTCAGCACCAAACAAGTCGCAGACTTTGTGGCCAACGGCTGTCTGCGCTTTGAGGGGCTGGTCCCGGACGACATCAACGAGGCTGGTCTCGAAGAGATGCGCCAGCTGTCCTCCCAACGGTTCAGCCCCGAAGGCATCAGCCCACCAGACACAGGCACCCCACTGTCTGAGTGCTACCCGCCGCCATCGGCCATCGGGGCATTCCTGCGCCTCCCGTCGATCACAGGCATCATCGAATCTCTCGTTGGACCAGAACCCACCTTCGACCACGACTGGACACACCACATTGGCGGCGGTGACCTCGCTGGCCAACACCTCCATGTCGACGCCATCATCGACACCACCGATCCCAGTTTCGACATTCAGCTCTTCTGGTTCCCCCACGACGTCGCCCCTGGCGAAGGCGGCACCCGCTACGTTCCCGGCAGCCACCTCAACCGAGTCCATGCCGGAGTCACCGCTGCCTACCAACACATCGTTGGAGACCAGCAAGCGCACGGACCAGCAGGCACGGTGTACGTGTTTCATCATGGGCTTTGGCATGCGGGCCAGCCCAACCCGACCGACCGGTCCCGTTGGATGCACAAGACGCGCCTTAACCCGTCGGTGCCCCAAGTGCGCCTGTGGGACACCAGCGACCTAGCTGACTTCCAGAACACGCCCAGCGATCACATCTTTGCCAACACCCAACCCGGCAAGGTCGGCGACACCCTGCGGACGTGGCAGCCGTGGCTGGGTGTGCTCGAGCAGCGCCACGAAGTTGTGCAGCGCACGAAGCTTTGGCGATACCTCACCGGCGACACGACTTACGACGTCGACCACTATCTCACTCGGCTAGATCGTCCCCTGCTTGGAACGGACGTGGTCGATCATGCCTGAGCGCCAACAGATCCTTCAACTGTGGCTGTCCACCGCTGCGCTCGACACAAACGTGGTGGCATGGGCGTTCTACGACGGCGCTGACGGCGAAGGACCATCGGTGCCCACCGAATCCCCGCCGTATTCTTCGGGCGTGGCAGCACTCAAGGATGGCTGGTTCTTGCTCCAAGCGCCCCAACCTGTTGCTCCCCGGCGCGACCACGGCCAACACCAGTCGACCGGCTTGACCTACGGCTTCGTGTTTGAGCGCCGCGTCTAGCAAGCCATGATTTCGACCGCTGCCACGCCCATGGCGGCGCCAGAGTCTCGGCCACGCTGGCCGCACCCAGACCCTGGCGGAGCCAGTACACGCATCGTGCCGGTGAGGTCCCGCAGGCCAAAACGAAGAATCGCCCGGCCGTTGGGCCGAGCGAGTGAATAGGTGAAACCATAGCACACCCCAGGTTTCGATGTCGGAGCAAACGCGCCAAAGGTCCAGAATTCAGCAAATTCTCTGCACTTATCCACAGATCACGTTGCTAGCTATCCTTGTTGAACCCTCTGACCATCTTCACTAATGATGCACTATCCCCAAACCGATACATCATGGCGATATCAGATCCAAAACTCGGCATTGGGGCTCGGTTGGCGCGCACGTTCGACTCGCCCGCGGCTAGGCGTTACGGGTTTGCTTGGAGAAACTGGCGGATGTTGGAGACCAAGATCTCTGGGGCGTCTTCCTGGCAGAAGTGGCCGACCCCCTCAAGTTCCATCACCGGGCCATCAGGCCAAACCGTCTTGAAGTCGGCGATCGCCCGATGTGGATCGATGGCCTTGTCGGCCATCCCTTCGAGGAGAATCGCCGGCTTTGACGCCATGGCCGCAAGACCCGGAGCGCCGGCTCGCACATAGTCCGCAATGCGACCCAGGTAGGCGTCAATCGGGAATTCGTAGGCACCAATAGCGCTGTCCCAATCAGGGAACTGTTCGGAGTACGCGCGAATCCAGGTGTCGGTGACGTTGCGAGCATCGAAGCCAATGATCTTCATAACCGACAGTACTGTGGACCCAGCATTGCGCAAGACCTGCTCGGTTCGGCCGTTCTCAAGGCCCTCGCCAATCCAGGAGAACCACGGCGTCTCGTTCGGCCGCGGGCCCTCGCCTCTACCGCCGCCGTAGCCACTGACGGTGTTCATGAACACCATCCGCTTCACCCGGCCAGGGTTGCGCACCGTGAAAGCCGAGCCAATCGGGCCACCCCAGTCCTGGATCACGAACGTGATGTTGGTCAGATCGAGATGTTCGATAAGCGCTGTGAGATTCTCGGTGTGCGCCTGAAGCGTGTACTCGCGGTCCTGAGGTGTCTCACTCTTCCCAAAGCCCATGTGGTCCGGAACGATCACCCGGTTGTCTCGTGACAGCGGCCCAATCATCTTCCGGTACAAGTAACCCCACGTTGGTTCACCATGCAGACAAACAATGGGCTCGCCCTCGCCTTCGTCAACGTAATGCTGCCTAAATCCGGCACCGTCAAAGAAGTTGGGCGCAAAGGGCCACGTCCCGTCAAAGGTCTCGACTGCTGGAATCATGGCTGCCTCGCTGGAGTGGTAAGGGAATCGAGCACTAGCGCACAACCAGAGCGCTAGCCGACCGGCCACAAGAAGCGACCGCGGCTAATCCTTCTCCAACCCCGCACCGGCGTCAACCAGGACTGCCCAACAGCAAGTAGCCGCACACCGGTTCGGCTCGTCTAGCCCAGCGGACGCTCGACCCAGAACCCCTCATGTGCCAAAGCAGCCTCGTCCTCACGCTCAGGACCAACGAACCGCATGGCCGGGTGAGCCGATCCCCCAATCTCGGCTGCGCCAATGATGAACCCATTGGGGGTCTGCCCCGGTTTGTCATTCGCCAACTCGTTGAGGGCCCCGTGGGACAAACCAAAGCGCACTTCGCGGACCCCTGCCCAGAACATTGCGCCAACACACATAGGGCACGGCTCGCACGAGGCATAGACAACCCCTTTCGCCGCTAGCTCAAGCCGGTCGGTCCGCTGGAGCTTGCGAATGAGATGCAGCTCCGCGTGAGCGGTGAGATCGTCGTCGGTTCCAACCCGATTTCGGGCGGTCTCAACAACTTCGCCGTCCACAGCTAGTAGCGCTCCGAATGGATGGTCGCCTCGCTCGCGTGCCTGGACCGCTAGTTCAAGAACGGCCGTCATTAGTGCGTCGTGGTTGAGCATCAGCTGAACCTACCTCAGTCCAGAACAGGCCGACGCTGGACGATCCTGCGGTGCCCGCTTCACTATCACGTTCCCGCAAGCGCCGACCTAGGAACGACATCCGGCAGGGCTAGGCAGCGGCGTTCACCGTGGGAAGCTCAGGCAGCTGCCACGTGAAGGTGATGGCCGGCTGCTGGGAGTATCTGGTGCGATAGACCTCGCGAGGAATGCCCCGGATATATGCGGGTGCCATGCTGGCGCTGCATCTTGCGGACTGTGATATTGGGCTGTTTGGGATCGAATACATGTGGATGTCTCCTTGTGGTTGCCACCCGGGCTTTCCGAGGTGCTGACAACCACAATGAAGGACTCCCAAAGGAATCGCTTGAAGACAACATGGAGAGAACCTGAAGATTGATCAAGCAGCTACTGCGCCCAAACAGGCGGCAGCTTGTCTGCCCACGGAGCGGCCCGTTCCAGTTGGGAAGCCAGCCGAATGAGACCGGCCTCTCCCCCGTATGGCCCCACGAACTGGACCCCCACGGGCAGGCCGTCGGCGCTCCAATGCAGCGGTAGGGACACCGCTGGTTGGCCCGTCACGTTGAACTGGGCGGTGAACAGCAAGATCTCTTCAACTCGACCTTGGCTTTCAGGTCCGGTGAGGTACCCGATCTGCGGCGGCGGCACCGCCAAGGTGGGCGTAACCAACACGTCGAACCCGTCGTCGGCCCACCACGACGCCATGTCACGCGACCACCGATGCAGCCTGCTGACACACCCCAAGTAGTCGCTGGCCATAATCGTCCGACCAATCTCGTTGAACACCCAGTTGGAGGGCTCCACATCATCGGCAGTCAAGGGGCGTCCAATCGCTTCTCCCCAAGCGTCAAAGTCCGCCGCTGTGGACGCCGCAAGGACGGCGATGAAGTCTTCGATCAGCGCCTCAGATCCCATGGCTGCTGGTTGGGCTACCTCCACCTTGTGACCGAGCGAGGCTAGGAGCGAACCGGCTGCCTCGACCGCTGCGATGCACTCGTCGCTGGTCGTGCCTCTTGCGATTGTCGGCGCTAGTCCAATCTTGAGTGCCCCCGGCGAGGCGCCTACT
>JAUIIS010000128.1 GCA_030431575.1 Acidimicrobiia bacterium
GGGCCTGATGTTTGGCTACGCGTGCAACGAGACTGATGTGTTGATGCCGCTACCTATCCATGTGGCGCACCGCATGGCCGAGCGCCTCACCGATGTGCGTCGTTCCGGCGTCGTGCCTTACCTGCGACCCGATGGCAAGACTCAGGTCACCTTCGACTACGAAGACGGCAAGCCAGTCCGGTTGCGCACGGTGTTGGTGTCAACCCAGCACAACGATGGCATCGATCGCGATACCGCCATCCGCCCCGACCTCATCGAGCACGTCATCAAGCCAACCATCCCCGAGCAGTTTGCCGACGACGACTACGAGGTCTTTGTCAACCCCACCGGACGCTTCGTTATTGGCGGCCCTGTTGGCGATGCCGGTCTCACGGGCCGCAAGATCATCGTTGACACCTACGGTGGCATGGCCCGCCACGGTGGTGGTGCCTTCAGCGGGAAGGACCCGTCCAAGGTCGACCGTAGCGCAGCCTACGCCACCCGTTGGGTAGCAAAGAACGTGGTGGCAGCAGGCGCAGCCGATCGCTGCGAAGTACAGGTTGCCTATGCCATTGGTGTGGCGAAGCCAATGAACGTACTGGTCGAAACCTTTGGCACCGAAACCGTCGATCCTGTCGCCATTGCTGACGCGGTCAACGAGATCTTTGACCTGCGTCCCGGGGCAATCCTGCGCGATCTCGACCTGCGGCGCCCCGTGTTCCGCCAGACCGCCGCCTATGGCCACTTTGGGCGCGAAGGCGACGGCTTCACGTGGGAAGAGACCAACAAGGTCAATGCCCTCAAGTCTGCCCTCGGCCTGTAGCTCAAACCCGTAACCTTCGGCGTTTGCCGATGTCAAACCCCGCGCCAGGAACACCACCAGCTTCGGTCGACACTCCTGTGTGTCCACGCACCGTTCGGGTGCTGCCCGACGTACCTGCGATCAGTCGCGAGTTCGTCTACGCAGTGCCCGGCCCGTGGAGCGAAGACGGCCGAGCCGAGCAGCTCGCTGTTGGTTCTATGGTTCGCGTCGAGCTTTCGGGCCGACGCGTTGGCGGTTGGGTTACCGAACTTGACCCTGATGTCGACGACGAAGTGAGCTTGCGTCCGCTGGCCAAGCTCAGCGGTGTGGGTCCTTCAGAAGACGTCGTGGAGATCTGTCGTTGGGCTGCGCATCGATGGAGTGGTGCCACTTCGTCGCTTTTGGGCACCGCAAGCCCGCCCAAAATGGTGGCCAGACTCAGCCCCCCGCGGCCGTCGAAACCCCAGATCATGCCCGACTACGACCTGGTGGCCGAGGCATTCGCCGACGCTGGTGCAGCGCTGCGCATACCGCCCCACGGCGACCGTTGGCCGTTCGTGTTGGGTGCGGTTGCGCAAGGCAATGCCCTTGTCCTCGTGCCGGCTCTGCACCAAGCCGCCACCTTGGTGGGCCGGCTACGCCAGCGTGGCATCGCAGCTGGGCTCTACCCACGCGACTGGGCTATGGGTGCAGCAGGCGCCACCATGGTTGGCAGTCGTGCAGCGGCCTTGGCGCCGGTTGCCGGGTTAGGCGCCGTGCTTGTCATCGACGAGCACGATGAGGTGTACCAAGAAGAACGTGCGCCAACCTGGCACGCCCGAGAAATAGTTGCCGAGCGGGCTCGCCGCGCTGGCGTGCCGTGCGTGCTGGCATCACCCATGCCTACTCCCGAAGCGCGTCACGCGTTCCCGCTGCTCAGCGTCGACCGGCGCACCGAGCGAGCCGCCTGGCCCCTGGTACAGATCGTCGACCCCCGCACTGACGACGCCGGCCGCGGCACGTTGTGGACCACACCGGTGGTCCGGGCTCTTCAACGCGATGGCCGTGTGGCTTGTGTGGTCAATCGCAAGGGTCGGTCGCGCTTGATGAGTTGCGCTAACTGCGACGAGCTGGTGCTCTGCAACGAATGCGGCGGAGCCATGCGCCAGGACGAATCTGGCACGTTGGTGTGCGCCAGCATGGGCCATACCCGGCCGCTGGTGTGTCTGCACTGTGCGGGCACGACCATGAAGAACCTACGCATTGGGGTGTCGCGTGCGCGTGAGGAACTTGAGGCGCTCCTACGAGAGCCCGTGGCCGAAGTCACCGGCGACACCGACGACAAACAGGTCGAGCAGACCAGGGTGCTGGTGGGGACCGAGGCAGTGCTGCACCGGGCCTCGCATCTCGACGCGGTGGTGTTTGCCGACTTCGACCAGGAGCTTGTGGCCCCTCGGTATCGCGCAGCGGAACAGGCGCTCGCCATGATTGTGCGTGCCGGACGCCTGGTGGGACCCAGAGGCCCGGTCGGTGCTGGTGCAGCTGGGGGTCCGGTCGTCGTGCAGACCCGCCAACCTAGCCACCCTGTGCTCGTAGCTGCCGAATCTGGCGACGTCGAGTCGTGGGCCCGCGGCGAATCGGCCCGTCGAGAGATGTTGGGCTACCCACCCTTCGCTGCGCTCGCCGAAGTCTCTGGCGTCGCAGCCGAAGCCTTCATCGAGGCCTTGGGGCAGCCCTTGGGCATCTCGGTTCAGGGCCCCGTCGACGCCAAATGGCTTGTCCGTGCCCCCAGCCCCGAAGCACTCAGCGACGCCCTCGCAGCAGTCCAACGCCCCAAGGGTCGCCTGCGCATCAGCGTCGACCCCCTACGCCTCTAGCAGCCACGGCACTGTCTTACCCCGTGGGGGGCTGCCAGCATTGGCGGCGGGCTTCGTAGATGGCGATGGAGGCTGCCGTGGCGACGTTGAGCGAGCCCACTTTGCCGAGTTGAGGGACAAATCCCACGGCGTCGAGGTGGGTGAAGCCCTCCTTGGAGATGCCGCGGTCTTCGTGGCCGAGGACCAATGCCGTGTCCCTCGCCAGGTCGCAGTGGTGGAGGGGCTTGGCGCCTTCCGCGAGTTCTACACCCACTACCTGGTAGCCGTCTGCTTTGGCCTGTTCAGCGGCCTGAGCAACGGTTTCGGTTTCTGTCCAGGTGAGGTAGCGGTCTGTGCCCAGCGCGGTCTTGCCCACCTTGTTGTTTGCGGGGGTCGTGGCCCCGTTGGCGAACCAGATGTGGTCAACCCGTTGCGCAGCCGCGGTCCTGATCACCGCGCCGACGTTAAACGGCCCCTGGACGCCATCCATGATGATGGCCAGCCGACTATTCGTTTGACGGCGCCATGCGCGATGAAGTCGCTTCAGCTCGGTGCTGGTGAGGTTACGACTCATCGGGATTGCACCTCCAACAGGCGGAACCCGCGCTGCGAACTCAGCCGCTCTGTGGCCCAGCCCTGGCCGTTCAGCCATTTGGTGAGGCTGTCGGCCCCCAGGTGCTTTTGTACAACCAGAACGGCCGTGCCATCTGGAGCTAGTCGGTCGAGCCAGGTGGTGAGCAGCTTGTGCAGCGCAGGTTTGCCCACCCGGATGGGCGGGTTCGACCAGATGAGGTCGAACAGCACGTCGTCTGGTACGTCGTCTGGCGACATGACTGAGGCTGACAGGCCGCTCAAGTTTTGGGTGGCCAACTTCAGCGCCCGTTCATTCACGTCGACAGCCCACACATGAGCTTCGGGGCAGCGTTGGGCCAGGGTACGAGCGATTGCGCCGTACCCACAGCCCAGGTCAAGCACGTTCTCGAGGCCATCACGAGGCGTTGGGGCGTTAGTCAACAGGTACCGGGTTCCGCCATCGAGATGGTCGGCAGAGAACACGCCGTTGTCGGTGGCCAGGGTTGCGGTGAGGTCGGGGAGCACCATGTCGATGGTTCTTTGCCGCGAACGGACCTCGGGGTTCTGGTTGAAGTATTGCCCCGAAGCGCTGCCCATAGCGCCGAGACTATCCAGGTATCCTGTAGGTATGGCCAGGTACGACATTCGCATCTTTGGAGATCCCGTTCTCAAGCGGGTCGCCGACGAGGTCACCGATATTGACGGGGCGCTCGTAGACACCTGCAACGACATGCTCGATGCTATGTACGAAGCTCCTGGCATCGGGCTGGCAGCACCCCAAGTCGGTATTGGGAAGCGCTTCTTTGTGTACGACTTCGGCGAAGGACCTGCGGTCCTCATCAACCCCGAGATTCGCGAGTCAGATGGCTTGTGGGAGTACGAAGAAGGCTGCCTGTCGATTCCGGGTCTTTCGTTCAACATCGTGCGTCCAAAGACCATCCACATCGTGGCCTATGACATCGACGGCGAAGAGATCAGCATCGAGGCCGACGAACTGGAATCTCGGCTGTACCAGCACGAACTCGACCACCTTAACGGCAAGCTGATGTTCGACTACCTCGAAGAAGACCAGGTCAAGGAAGCTAAGCGGGTGCTGCGCGAGCGCACCATGACCGCAGAATCATCTGGTCCCGGGCTTCAACTCCCTTGATCCCAGCGCCGAGCAACGTCCAGCGCATTGTTTACATGGGCACGCCCGAGGTGGGTGTGGCTCCGCTGCGTGCCTTGCACCAGGCCGGCTATGACATCCCGCTGGTTGTGAGCCGCCCCGATGCCAAGCGCGGTCGTGGCTCTACCTTGACCCCAAGCCCGGTAAAAGCAGCTGCGCTCGAGTTGGGCCTGTCGGTCACCGACAACGTCGACGACGTGCTGGACGTCGACGCCGATCTCGGCGTTGTGGTGGCCTACGGGCGCATTATTGGTACGCATCTGCTGGAGCGGTTGCCCATGGTCAACATCCACTTTTCGCTGCTGCCACGTTGGCGTGGAGCGGCACCGGTCGAGCGGGCCATCTTGGCGGGCGATGAGACAACGGGCGTGTGCCTCATGGTGCTCGACGAAGAACTCGATGTTGGCGACATCTACCGGGTGGCCGAAGTCCCGATCGACAACCACATTGCCCTCACCGACCTGCGGAACCAGTTGGTCGATGTCGGCGTGCAGCTCCTGCTCGATGCGTTGGAAGAGGGCTTGGGCACCCCCACGCCCCAGGTTGGCGAGATCACCTGGGCTAAGAAGATTCAACCCGATGAGCTGCGCCTCGATTGGGAGCGCCCCGCGAGCGATCTTCACCGGATCATTCGCCTTGGCGGCGCATGGACAACTGCCCGGGGCAAGCGTCTCAAAGTGTGGCAAACCGAGGTCAGCGAAGGGCGTGGCCTGCAACCGGGCCAGGTCGATGGGACCTCTGTGGGCACGGGCGATGGCACCCTTGAGCTGATCGAGGTGCAGCCCGAAGGTAAGCCTCGCCGCAGCGCCCAAGATTGGGCCAACGGCGCCCGGCTCACCCCGAACGAACGGCTTGGCACCTAGTGCCCAGCGCAGTCCCCGCCTAGTTAATCACCGCCCCAACCCGACAGGACACTCGTGGCTCAACAAAAGGGACGTAAGCGTCGCGGCGCAGACCAAAGGGACGCTCCCGGCGCCGAGGCCCGTCGCCTCGCTATCGAAGTGGTCCGACGTATCGACGAAGAAGGCGCCTACGCCAACCTGTTGCTGCCCTCACTATTGGTGGAAAGCACCCTCGAGCAGCGCGACAAGAACTTGGTGACCGAGATGGTTTACGGGGCCACGCGCATGCGCCGGTCGTTGGACTGGTTGGTCGACCGTTTCATTGTGTCGCCGCCGGCACCCGCACTCCGCGCCTCGTTGCGTGTCGGCGCCTACCAGCTGGCGTTTATGCGCGTGCCCGCCCATGCGGCAGTCAGCGCCACCGTTTCTGCAAGCGCAAAACGCAATCGGCCGCCCGTCAATGCAATCCTGCGCAAGGTGGCCGGCTCCTTGCCCGAAGAAGGCGAGATTCAGTGGCCCAGCGACGCGATCCAGCTCAGCTACCCCGACTGGATTATCGATCGGCTCATTGAAGATCTCGGCGCAGAAGATGCCGAGGCCATGTTGGCCACCATGAATACCGCGCCAGAGGTGATCGAGCGCGAAGACGGCTACATCCAAGACACCGCCTCGCAGTGGGTGGTCGATGCCGTCGACGCACAACCCGGCGACCGAGTACTGGACCTCTGCGCAGCCCCCGGCGGCAAAGCCACAGCGCTCGCTGGCCGAGCCGACACCGTGGTGGCCTCCGACAACCGGCCATCGCGAGTCAGCCTGGTGGCCAGCAACGTTGCCCGCCTGGGCCTCACTAACGTGGTGCCTGTCGCTAGCGACGCAACCCAGCCTCCATTCGCTGCACAAAGTTACGACCGGGTCCTTGTCGACGCGCCGTGTTCTGGCCTTGGTGTTCTGCGCCGTCGCCCCGACGCCCGTTGGCGTGTCCAACCAAACGACGTCACCGAGCTTGCGTCTTTGCAACAGCGAATCCTCTCCGAAGCCGCTTCGCTGGTCCGCCCAGGCGGCGTCCTGGTGTACTCGGTGTGCACCGTCACCAAGGCCGAGACTGTCGACGTCGTGCAAGGCTTCCTGGACACGAACCCACAGTTCACGCCCAGCTCACTGGACCCAGGCCGCTGGCGCTCATGGGGCCCCGGCGGCATGGTCCTACCCCAAGACCACAACACCGACGCCATGGCCGTCTTCGTCTTGAACCTCCGTGCCAGCTGAGGCACCCGACGGCCCCGTGTCCACCGCCGAACCCCACCGCTGAGCGCTCGTTCGCCGAGCAGTTCACCGAACTCGCAGCGTGTGCGCGTGCTCGCCGACACGATGGCTGCGTGACGCCATTTCGCCTGGGCGCAGAGGCCGGTGGTGGGAAGCGGTAGGTTTGGGGCATGGCTGACCAAGACGCTATGCAAGCAAAAGTTCTGACCGTGTCGGACGGGGTCATTCATGGCACCCGCGAAGACAAGTCGGGCGCAGCGCTCGAAACAACGCTTACCGAAGCTGGGTGGGACGTTGTCGAACGGGCTGTTGTAGAAGACGGCACAGATGCAGTCGCTGGAGCCTTGACGCAGCTGGCCGAGGGGTTTCATGGCCTCATCGTGACCACTGGCGGTACCGGGTTTGGGCCCAGGGACCGTACACCAGAAGGCACTAAGTTCGTGATCGACCGCGAAGCACCAGGGCTAGCCGAGGCCATGCGGCTCGTCAACCCGCTGGGGCGGCTTTCGCGTGGGGTGGCAGGCACGCTCGATACGGCGCTGGTGATCAACACCCCCGGCTCAACGAAAGGTTGTGTCGAGTGCTTCGAGGCGGTGGCCGACGTTGTGGGCCACGCAGTGCGTTTGCTGGTGGACAACGCCGACGCTCACCCGCACCCCTAAGAGGCCGTGCCCGGACCGACAAGAACGCAATGGGGCGTCGTTCAGCGTGTTGCGCAGATAGGTTGGCTGCCATGCTGCAGCTGGTTCTTCCCAAAGGCTCCCTAGAGAAGTCAACACTCGAACTATTCGAAGCCGCCGACCTCCCGGTTGGGCGAGGCTCCTCGGTTGACTACAAGGGCACTATCAACGACCCCCGCATCGACGATGTTCGCATCCTGCGGCCCCAAGAAATCGGGCGTTACGTTTCTGAGGGTCTGTTCGACCTAGGCATCACCGGGCGTGACTGGATCGAAGAAACGAACAGCGACGTCGTCTCGCTGGGCGAGCTGCACTATTCCAAGAACACCGCTCGGCCCGTCCGCATCGTGGTGGCCGTTCCCGGCGACAGCCCCTGGAACTCCGTGGCTGACCTTCCCCAGGGAGTAAAGGTCTCCAGCGAGTACCCAGAGCTCACCAAACGCTACTTCGCCGAACATGGCGTAGAAGCAGACATCCAGCTCTCCTATGGCGCCACCGAAGCAAAAGCGCCCGAGATCGTCGACGTGGTTGTCGACATCACCGAAACCGGCCGTGCACTCCGTGCCGCTGGTTTGAAGGTCATCGACACCATCTTGACCAGCTATACAGAACTGATCGCCAACCCGGCAGCATTCGCCGATCCCGAGAAGCAGCTCGCCATGCGCCAGATCCAGACGCTGCTGCAAGGCGTGCTCGAAGCCCGCGGCCAGGTCATGGTCAAGCTCAACGTAACCGCCGAACACCTCGACGCAGTGATTGCGCAGCTGCCCGCCATGAAGTCGCCAACGGTCAACGAGCTCTTTGGTGGCAACGGTTACGCCGTCGAAACCGTGGTGCCGAAGAATCAGATCAACATCTTGATCCCAGACCTGCGGGGCGCTGGAGCTACCGACATTGTCGAGCTCCCGATCTCCAAGATCGTCCACTAACGGCTAAGCAACTGTGTCTAGGTCCGGAGTTATCGAGTTGTTTGGAGACGATGGCCTTGGTGTGGCCATCGACGTTCAAGGCAACCGGTACGACTTCCACTCCACCGCGATTGCAGGCGGCAGTCGAAGCATTGAACCGGGCACTGAGGTGACCTTTGATGTGGTGCCCGGGAGGCGTGGCCTCTACGAAGCGGCCAACATTGTGCCGGCCGGGACGGCTACCACGTAACCGGCAAGCTCCACCGACCCCAAAGCAAGAACGCTGCGATGCGTGTGGGATCGCCGTCGAGTTGCAGAGTAGGGAAGCGGTCGAGGGTTTGGCGAAGCGCAACGCGCGCTTCGAGGCGCGACAGGTGGGCGCCGGGGCAGAAGTGGCGGCCCAACCCAAACGCCAAGTGCTTGCGGAGTTCGGCCGGGTCGCGGTCGAGGCGGAATGTGTCGGGGTCTTCGAACACCTCGGGGTCTCGGTTGGCTGCGGCAAACGTGGCCATGACCTTGGCCCGTTCGTCGAGCTGCACCCCGTGCCGCTCGAGCGGCTGGGTGGTGGTGCGATACAGCCCCAGTACCGGAGCGTCGAGACGAAGGCTTTCTTCGACCGCGATGGCATCGAGCGAGGGGTCGGCGCGGAGCTGCTCATACAGGTCCCGGTCGCTGAGAATGCGCCAAAACAGGTTGGTGATGAGTGACGTTGTGGTTTCGTTGCCACCCACCAGCAGCTGGTTGAGCATGACAAGGCGTTCTTTGTCGTCCAGCCTGCGGCCATCGACCTCGGCCAACAAGATGCCGCTGATGACGTCGTCGCTGATGGTTTCTCCCAGCACCGATTCGGTTGCGGTTGCCGGGTCGATACCGGCTTCGCTCAGCTGGGTTCGGCGCTGGTTGAGCTGATCTAGGAGGTAGGCGTTCATGGCTTCGCGGGGCGCCTTGGATGCGTCCATGTCTGACGCATTCGCGGCGGCCAGTTGCTCGTCGCTCCAGGCCTTGAACTGCTCGATGTCTTGGGTGGGTACACCCAAGATGTTGGCGATCACCAGAACCGGGAGCGGGCACGCCAACGCATCGTGAAAGTCGGCGGTCGGGCCGTGGGCTTCCATTTCGTCCAGCAGCGCCGAGATCAGCGTGGAGATCTCGTTTTCCATTGCCGAGACGTGTCGCGGGGCAAACGAGGCCTGCACCAATTTGCGATACCAGGTGTGTTCGGGAGGGTCGCTAAACAAGCAGCCCTGCACGCTGTAGCGCGGCATCTGACCGTAGTGGCTGGACCAGGTGTCAACGTCGGTGAGCATCTCGGCTACGTCGTCGTAGCGTGTGGCGGTGTAGAGCGGATGCGCGAAGTTGTCGAACCGGTGCATCGGGCACTCTTTACGTAACGCCGCGTAGGCAGGGAACGGGTCGGCCAGTGTTTCGGTGGCAAACGGGTTGTAGTCCACGGCAAGCTCCCTTTGGGGTCTGCTCGGTCTGGTGAGGCCCCACAAGGAGCGTAGTTGTTGTGGACTTGTCGCGACCGAAGAACCTAAAGCTCCCGAACCGTTTCGGGAGCGTCGAGCCTGGGGCTAAGGACCTGCACGGATAGGCCATGGTCACCGCACAGGTCCTTGCGCGGCCGTGTGGGCCGGGCCGCTAGGCCCCCGAGAGGCCGTATGGTGAGCGCTATGGAGCTCCAACCTCTCGATCAAGCACCAAAGTGGTTTCAACGGGCATTAGCGGTGCCTTACGAGGACCGCACGGTGGTGGTCGACGGTGCGGAAGTGCATTACGTGTGCTGGGGTCAGGTTGGGGCGCCGGGCCTGTTGTTTGTGCACGGCGGCGGAGCGCACGCGCATTGGTGGACCCACGTGGCGGCACAGTTCGCCGATCGGTATCGTGTCGGC
>JAUIIS010000491.1 GCA_030431575.1 Acidimicrobiia bacterium
CCGCCGAAGCGGCCGTTCAGCCCAGCCGCGGCCCCAGGAGGCCGAGAAGGTTGCGAAACGCTCGGCCACGGTGGCTGATCGCGTTCTTGTCAGCATCTGACATTGCCGCAAAGGTGGCACCGCCGCCATCGACGGGCACAAAGACCGGGTCATACCCAAAGCCACCCGTACCCTCGGGCGCCGCAATGATGTGTCCTTCAACAACACCTTCGGCGTAGGTCTCGGTGCCATCGGGCCATGCCACCAGCGCCACGGTGCGGAACCTGGCTGTGCGTTCAGGCTGGGCCACATCAGCCAGCGCACCCAAGAGCTTGGCCACGTTGGCGCTGGCATCGGCCTGGGGACCCGCATAGCGGGCTGAATGGACTCCTGGAGCGCCATCGAGACGGTCGACCTCGAGACCGGTGTCGTCGGCCAGCGCAGCGTGACCAGTGGCCGCCATGATCGCTTGAGCCTTGAGCCGGGCGTTACCCAATAGATCAGGGGCATCTTCGACCACGTCGGGGACGTGGTCTGGTCGAGGCAAGAGCTCTACGGCATCACCCAAGATGGCCTCAATCTCTGCCAGTTTGTTGGGGTTCGCCGTGGCCGCCACCAGCGGCAACCGCCGACTACCCACGAGGCGCGGGGGTTTGGTCGATCAGGGCCTGTTGGAGCGTGAAAATCTCGCCAATGCCCTTTTCGGCCAAGGCCAGTAACTGGTCAAGCTCGTCCCGAGAGAACGCAGCGCCTTCGGCCGTTCCTTGCACCTCGACGAAATCTCCGCCGGAGGTCATGACCACATTCATGTCGGTCTCGGCGTTGGCGTCTTCGACGTAGGGCAGGTCGAGACGGGGTTCACCTTCGATGATCCCAACAGAGATCGCCGCACACGCACGGGTGAGCGGATGCTCGTCCAAGGCTCCTGCTTGCATCCTGCGGGTCAATGCATCGTGCAGGGCCAGGTAGCCACCACATATGGACGCCGTACGCGTGCCCCCGTCGGCCTGCAACACGTCGCAGTCGACAATGACCTGGCGCTCGCCCAGCTTGGTCATGTCACAGACCGCACGCAGGGACCGGCCGATGAGGCGCTGGATTTCCTGGGTACGGCCCTTGGCGCCCTTAGTTTCGCGCCGGACGCGCTCTGGCGTTGAGCCAGGCAACATGGAGTATTCGGCGGTGACCCAGCCCTCGCCAGATCCACGCATCCACCGAGGCACGTCCTCATCGATTGACGCGGTGCATAAGACCTTGGTGTTACCAAAGGTGGCAAGAACCACACCATCGGCCATGGTGGTGAAGTCGCGGGTGAAGCTGACAGGCCGAAGCTCGTCGTTTTGGCGGTTGTCTGGTCTCATGGCAGTCGACGTTACCCCGCTGGTCTGACAAGACGAACGTCCACCCCAATGCACAGCCTGGTCAAGAACCTATCGATGCCACTCGTGAGACTCTGCGGCCTCGAGTTCGGGCCCAAGCAGGCGCCGACCCAGGTCGGCAAACCAGCCCACATCTCCTGAGGAGATGAACGTGTGCTTTGGGGTGCCCGTGGCACTCGTGGTCATGTTCGCAGCGACGAGGCGGTCATACACCGCAAAAGCGGTTTCGTCGGCCGAGGACACCAACACCACGTCGTCGCCCATGACCTTGGCAATGGTGCGGGCCAAATACGGATAGTGCGTGCAGCCCAACAACAGCGCGTCAACCTTGGCTTCAACAACTGGGGCCAACAACCGTTCGGCCAACACGCTGACTTGATCGCCAGAAAATTCGCCCCGCTCGACAAACTCGACAAAGCCGGGGCACGCAGCACAAAACAGTTCGGTGGCGCTGCCGCCAATGGCTGCAATGGTGTCTTGGTACGCGCCGCTTTTGAT
>JAUIIS010000129.1 GCA_030431575.1 Acidimicrobiia bacterium
GTTCGCAGAACCCCGCCGGCACGCTTGGAATCGACCCCTGGCGTGTCGGCGTTTGCGTTGGCCCCAGGTTTCCCTGCAGCCAACGATGGGCCCATCGTCTTGGTGACGATGCATAGTTAACGTCGAGGTGGGCGCCGACAGTTCCGAGCCCTGACGATTTCTCCTAACCTTCGCGACGCGCCTGGCGCGTGTGCTGGCGCATCTCGAATGACTCGGCGTCCCAGGTCGCGAACATTGGGACCAAATGATTGGACATGGCATGGCAGCACTACAGGGGTACGGGGCACTCGTTACCGGCGGCGGGACAGGCATTGGCAAGGCATGCGCTGCCCGCCTTGCCCGCGACGGTGCTGCGGTCACCATCTGCGGCCGCACAGAAAGCAAGCTCGTCTCCGCGGTCGCCGAGATTGCGGCTGCCCAGCCCGCCGGCTCCATTGGGCATGTCGTGTGCGACGTTACCGACGAAGCCAGCGTTCAGGAAGCCATCCACGCGGCGGCCGCCAAGTCGGGAACGCTCAACGCCGTTGTAGCCAACGCCGGAGGCGGCGGCGGACTCGGGCCTTATCACCTGCAAGACACCGACGAGTACATTCGCGTGCTCCACCTCAATGTGCTTGGGACGATGTTCTGCGTGAAACACGCGGTGCCCCTATTACGGGCTGCCGGAGGTGGATCGTTTGTTGGCATGTCTTCCATTGCCGGGCATCAGACCCACCAGTGGTTCGGGGCCTACACCGCAGCCAAAGCTGGGATCGAAGCCATGATGCGTAACGCTGCGGACGAGTTTGGCGAGGCCGGAATCCGGTTCAATGCCATCCGTCCCGGTTTCATCGCCACAGAACTGATGGACTTCATCTCACGCGACTCTGAGGTCTATGCCAGCTACATCGACAACACCCCTCTCGCGGGCGTGGGTCAACCCGACGACGTCGCAGATCTGGCCCGGTTCCTTGTGGGTCCTGAATCCCGGTGGATCACTGGCCAATGCATAAATGTCGATGGCGGGCACTCGTTGCGTCGCGGGCCTCAGTATGGGGAGTTCTTTGCAAAGCTAAGCAACGAAGTCTTGCACGGGCAGCTGCCTGAGGCTGACTGAGCACTCGTCTGGGTGGACCGAGATCGGCACTTCAACAAACTGTTGAAGTGCGCTCGGCCCGCTAGCCTGGGGGTATGACGTTGAGCATCGATACTGCGCGCTATGGCCTCCTTCAGACCATTGTTGACACCGACAGCTACGCCAGATCGGTTGCCAGGTTCCAAGAAGCCAACATCTTGTTGCCCACGTTGTCCCAGTTGGCCGACCCGTCCACCATTCCGGCTGACATTCGAGAGGCCCTGGCCGGCATCGACAAGAACGAGGCGCACCCACTCAACCTGTTTCGGGTGCACTGGTACAACAGCTGGGATAGCCCGGGTCAGGTATCGGTCCCAGAGCACATTGTGTTGCCATCCGAGCTCACCGGCGTCGATGCCAAGATCGTGCTGGTCTTTGGAAACCGTTTCCCCATGATCGGGGCGCACAAAGTGCTGGCCGCCTACTCCTGCCTGGTGCCCCGTGTTGTCAGCGGGCAGTTCGACCCCACTCGCCATCGGGCCATCTGGCCCTCAACCGGTAACTACGCTCGCGGCGGCATTGCCATCTCTCGCCTCATGCAAAGCCGCGGCGTTGCCGTGCTGCCAGAGAACATGAGTCAAGAACGCTTCGACTGGTTGGACGCATGGGTCCCCGATCCCGAAGACGTCATTCGCACCCCCGGGTCAGAGAGCAACGTCAAAGAAATCTACGACGCGTGCAACGAGCTCGAGAAAGACCCTGGCAACTTCATCCTCAACCAGTTCTCTGAGTTCGCGAACCATATTGGGCACTACACCGTGACCGGCCGGGCGCTGGGCCATGTGTTTGAGACCTTGCACGCCCAAGACCCATCACTCGAACTTGCTGCGGTGACCTCGGCGTCTGGATCCGCCGGCACGCTGGCCATGGGCGACCGCCTCAAGGATGACTTTGGGGCGAAGATTGTGGCTGTCGAGGCGCTCGAATGCCCCACCATGCTCTACAACGGTTACGGCGAACACAACATCCAAGGCATCGGGGACAAGCACATCCCGCTCATCCACAACGTCATGAACACCGACATTGTGACCGGGATCTCCGACAACGCCACAGACGGCCTCAACCTGGTCTTCACCACCGACGCCGGCAAGGCATACCTAACCGACAAAGTTGGCGTCGATCCCCAGATCGTCGACCAGCTTCGTCACTTCGGGTTCTCTTCCATCTGCAACATGCTGGCTGCTATCAAGACCGCCAAGCAGCTCGACTTGGGCTCGGATCAGGTTGTCATCTCGGTGGCCACTGATGGGTCCGAACTCTACGAGAGCGAGAAAGCGTCGCTTTTGGCCGAACACTACCCACAAGGCTTCAGCGAGGTAGACGCAGCCGCGATCGTTGGTCAGCACTTGTTGGGTGCCGACACCGAGCATCTCGAGGAGCTGGACCATGTTGGCCGAAGCCGCATCTTCAACCTCGGTTACTACACCTGGGTCGAGCAACAAGGTGTCAGCGTCGAGGATTTTGATGCCCGCAAGGACCAGTCGTTCTGGAACGAGCTACACACCATGGCTCCTGGCTGGGACGACATGATCGACGACTTCAACGCAGCAACGGGCGTATCGGTCTGACCATGACCGCCCACGACCCCGGGCCGTATCCATCGTGGATTCTGCCCCTGCCAGACAAGCAGTGGCCTGGAGCACCAAGCCCAGACAGACCCGTCGACCCCTTTGTGCACTACCGGACGTTGTTGTGGTCTTGGCAGCGTGCCATAGACACGGGGTGGTCAGACGAGGACTTTGTGGAGATGGTGCACACGCTCAACGCTGCGGTTGGCTCGGTCGACGGCAGTAGCTTTGGCGTCACCCCGTTTGCCCTGTCGAATTCCCTGGCCCAGCGTGCAGACGTTGCCGACGTTTGGGTCAAAGACGAGACTGGCAATGTGGGTGGCTCGCACAAGGCCCGGCACCTCATGGGGCTCTTGTTGCACCTGGCTGTAGATGCGGTGGCCCAGGACGCTCGGCTTGCGATTTCCAGCTGCGGCAACGCGGCCTTGGGCGCTGCCACTGTTGCCCGGGCAGCGGGGCGTCCCATCGACGTGTTCATCCCGCCGTGGGCAGACAAGGCCGTCGTTCGCGCGCTCGACGAGTTAGGCGCCTCCATTCAGGTGTGCGAGCGCAGAGACGGCGAATTGGGCGACCCCTGCATGCTCCGTTTCGAGGAGGCCGTCGCCGAGGGTGCGCTGCCGTTTGGAGTTCAGGCCACAGCAAACCGTTGGACCCTCGACGGCGGAAAAACACTGGGATGGGAACTGGCGGACCAACTCGCCCGAGCCAACGCGCAGCTCGACGCCCTGTTTATCCAAGTGGGAGGCGGTGCCCTGTTGAGTTCCTGCGCCGCCGGCCTGCTCGAAGCTGCTGAGCTTGGGGCTATCCATGCAGCACCCCCGGTGTGGGCCGTGCAAGCCGAAGGGTGCGCCCCATTCGACAAAGCATGGCGCGCCGTAGCCCCAACCGGTTCTATCGACGAGCGCTTGGCTGATGCAGCAGCCAACGAAGCGTCACTCATGGTGCCTTGGCCAGACCCGCACAGTGCAGCAACGGGAATCCTCGATGACATCACCTACGACTGGCTCGGTGTGGCTCGGGCGCTGATGCTCACCAACGGTGGCTCGATCGTGGCCACCGAAGACCACATTCTCGCTGGCGCCGACGCAATGCAAGCCGCCGGTTTCAACGCAGATCACACCGGCTCGGCCGGGTTCGCTGGCGTGCTCCAAGCCCGCAGCCACAAAGCATTGGGCGCCAAAGCTACCGTGGGCGTAGCCGCCACCGGCGTGCGCCGCTAACAAGGTCCCACGCCGACGCGGCCGATCAGGCCACTAGTGTCCACCTAGTGGATACGCGCACACAGGCCTGGGTTGATGCAGGCTTCCTCGACCCAACCGCCGACGACTTCGACGAAATGTGTGAGGTCTTGCTCTGGTACGAGGACCTCGGGTTTGGGCCTGACGAATTCGCCGCCCTGTTGGCAGAGGCGCCAGAGCGAGACGTACCCGCCAGCCGAGCAGCGCAAGCCAAAACCAACGGTGGCCGGGCAGACATCATCAATGTGGTCAATGAGCGCTTCTTGCGGCCAGGGAAGCGCTATAGCGCCGAAGAAGCACGCCAGGCACTTGGCCTCGAAGAAGGCAAGTTCCAGCGCATGATCGCAGCCGGGGGCTACAACCCTCGCGAGCAATTCACCCAGCTCGACATCGATGGCTTTGCTGCGTTCGCCGCAAGCGAATCGCTGTTCAGCGATGAGGAGCTACTGCACTTCACCAGAGTCTTGAGCACCGCCATGTCACGGGTCGCAGACGCCTCCACCTCGCTGTTTCAGTTTGATGTGGCCTCCCATATCGAGGCCGGCGGGGGATCCCTTTTGGACTGGGCGCAGGCCAACTACGTGGCGGCGCAGCTTGTGGACTCGATCTTCGAGCCCATGCGCTCGTTGTTCCTCCATGAGCTGGTGGGCAGCGTGCGCCGCACCGACTATGCCCGCGAGAACCGCCTGGATCAGGACAACCGCTCCACGGTCCGCCTCGCTGTGGGATTCGTCGACATTGTGGGGTACACACCTTTGACCGAGCGCCTGAGTGCGGACGAGCTCGCCACGTTCATTCGGGACTTCGAGGAACTGGTCAGCACCGTGGTGACCTCGCGCCACGATGGGCGCATCGTCAAACTCATTGGGGACGAAGTCATGTTCATCGCGGTCACACCCGATCAAGCCTGTGCCATTGCCTCGGACCTCGTCACCGCATTTGCTGGCACTGAGCCCAGCCTCGGGGTGGCATTGGCTTTGGGGACATGGTCACCAGAGGCGGAGACTTCTACGGGCGAGTGGTCAACACCACTTCACGGATCGCGTCGCTGGCAGTGCCTGGCGAAGTGTTGGTGGACACCGCCACCAAAGAAAGCGCCCAGCGCTACGTGTTTGAGGGCGCGGGCCGTCGGGAGCTGAAGGGGATGTCGGATCCCATCATGTTGTGGTCCCTGGCCGGCGACAGCGGCTGTGAGGCCGCCTTACCGCATTAGCCGCCGCTATTGAACGGTCACCCGGCCAGTATGGGGGAAGATCAGCCAGAGGTCGCCAGCCGGGACAGCCATTTCAGAGCCGTCGTCGCCAGTGAGCACAAACCAGTCTGCATCGGTGGCGCGTTCCCAGGTGCCCTTGGTCATGGTGCCGCCGGAGAACACCCATGCAACACCAGAGCCGGTGGTTTCGGTGGCAGGTACCGAACGTGCCCCCTGGCCTGCGGTGTACTGATCAGCTTCGAGCATGACGATGGTGTCGGCGGTGATGCGCTGGTCGACGCCTTCGGTGTCGCGGTAATAGTGGGCTGCGCCTTCGGTGCTGCGTTCGTAGGCGGTGCCGTTCCAGTCCCAGGTTACGTTGAACCCTTGGTCCCAGATGGTCACGATCTGGTTGGCTGCTTCAGCATCGGCAGGCATGTCGCCAAAGGCCCAGAGTGGTTCGAGGGGCTGGTCATAGTCGCCGCGTGTGTCGAGGCTACGGAAGGCGGTGGTGTCGCCGTAAAGGTTGTGTGGGGCGAAGCGGTCGCTGGAGCGGAACGTGCCTGCGGGTTCGGTGAAGAACGCCACGTCGGTCGCGTTGCCAACCCCGGCAACCCAGGCTTGGCCACCGCTGTTCACGAAGGTGCCCTGGAAGGGGTTCTGTACGGCAAAGTCGGTTGGGCGCATGGACCGGATGGGACCAACGAATTCGGACTCGTTGTCTTGGAACAGCGCAAGGAAGCGGGTGATCCCTTCGACCTGGATCTCGACCATGAGCTCTGCCTGCTCGATGCCAGATTGGGGACGGGCGTTCGGGTGGTTGTCGATCTTGACCCCCAGGATGCGGGTAGTGCTGGGTGCATCTACCGGTGTGCCATTGAGTGGCGACACCGGCGACGGTGTTGGGGTTGGCGACGGCGTTGCCGTTGGCTCCGGCGTGGGGCTGGGTTCTGGGGTTGCGGTGGGGGCCGCGGTAGCGGTGGGCTCTTCAGCCTCTACCTCTTCGTCACCTCCGCCGCCACAGGCGGCAACGAGGGCAAGGATGACAACAAGAAGCGACAGGCCAAAGAAGGGCCGGGCGTGGGGACGGGCGTGCAAATGCATCCGAGCAGCGTAGTAGCGCTAGTAGTCAATGGGGTGCCACCATGGCGCATGCCCGAATTCCGAGTTCTTTTTACCGCCAACGACTACGACGCCACGGTTTCCTGGTTCACCGAAGTGGCCGGGCTCGAGATCCTGCGCTCCTTTGAAGACGGCGGCCGCGGCACCATCTTCTTGGCCGCCGACGGACAAATCGAAGTGTTTGCGAACGACGACGACGGCAACGTTCCAGCGGTTTCGGGCGCAGCATTGGCGTGGGAAGTCGCCGATGCCGACGCCGAACACCAACGGGTTGCAGCGGCCGGTGCCGAGGTGCTGTTTCCTCCCACCATGCAACCATGGGGACACAAGAACTTTCGCATCGCTGGCCCCGATGGTTGGCAGATCACGATGTTCGAGATCGTGGTGCCGCAATAAGGGATTGCTGCTAGCTCGGGGGTGGTTCGGCTGGGCCGAAGAGGGGGGCATTCCCCGTGATAGCGGCCCATCGTCGGGTGCCGTACTCGAAGTGCCACCACTCGCAATCCAAGACCGCGAAACCTTGCGCTCGCATGGTCCAGTAGAGCAGGCGCCGTAGCTCACGTTCGGGGCAAGCCTTGGCTTCAAATGCGTCGGCTCGGGCGCCCGACGTGAAGTCGTCGAACCCGCCCCCTAGCCCCAGCGGTGTGCCATCGAAAGTAAGGCTCACGTCTACGGTGCCGCCGGTGAGGTGGGGCGGTGGTGTCGATGGGTCGGTATCTGGCACCGACACGAATCCGGGAGGCAACGCAGGGTCGCCATAGGCCGCGTCGTAGAGCTCGGCCTGGAGATTCAGCGGGCGCCACGCGTCGAACACGCACAATCCCCAACCTTCGGGCAGGCCAGCCGCTGCGCCTGCCAACCGCTCCAAAACCGAGGCTCGAAGCCAGGTCTTGTCCACTGCGTTCTGCCAGCCAGCGAGATGGTAGTTGCCGAGGACCACTAGGCCGGGTGCCTGGACGAGTACCAGGGGGTCGTGCTCGACCGGATGCTCTACCACAGGGAAGGTGTCTGGTTCGATGAGGGCGGGCAGCGGGGCTTGGGGTGGAATGGCCAGAGCTGGGTCGCCAAAGATCTCTGCACAATCGGTGGTTAGAAGCGGTTCGTCGAAGCGTGGCATCGGCCAGAATCTAGCGCCGTATCAGGAAACGTTTGCGCTGTGCGAACGGACCGTCTCCGCCACCGGCTGGGTACGCGCAACCTCCATTCCGGACACCGAGTCCACGGTTGTCCGGGCCTTGCCGGACGTCACAGCATCTTCGCCCCAACGCCATCGACGTTCCCAGACACGGCACTAGCCGGGAGCGTCGACGCAGGACGAAGGGGTAACCGGGCCTGACCCGGCCACGTCGAACAGGTGCTGACACCACTACGATCGACGGTATGGAAAGCAGATGGCAGCGACTGGCACGCACGTGAGTACACCCGACGTCATTGTGGTTGGAGGCGGACACAACGGCCTTATCTGTGCCGCCTACCTGGCACGTGCAGGTATTGACACCCTGTTGCTTGAGGCCCGAAGCCACGTGGGCGGGTGCGCATCGACGGTGAAGGACCTTGGGGCCAGTTTCAATATCTGCAACTGCGACCACACCATGATCCGGGCCATGCCCATCGCCGAGGAGCTAGATCTCGGTGCGCACGGCTTGCATTATCTTGAGGCCGAAGCGTTTGGGGTCAACGCGTTCTACGACGGCAGCGACCCCTGGGTCTTCTTTCACGAGACCGAGCGTCAACTCGAAGAGCTGGCTGGCTCCTACCCCGGCCAAGTTGACGGTTATCGTCGCTACCTCGAAGACGCTCTGCCCGTGGCCGAGTTGGTGCTTGAGATGGCTCGCACCAAACCCAGCGCAGCGCGGATGCTTGCTGGGGTGACCGCCAAACGAGCCAAGGGCGGGTTCCGACTGCTGGATTGGTCGCGCCAAAGCTCGTCGGACATCTTTGCCCGCTACTTCGACGACTGGCGTCTGTGGATGCCAGCAGTAAGTACCGGCCCCACGGTTTGGGGTGTGTCGCCTGATACACCGGGCACTGGTCTTGCCGCGGCAACGTATGCGACCCGGCATTTGGTGAAGACTGGCCGGCCTGCCGGCGGCAGCGGGGTGTTGACCGACGCCACCAGGGCAAGTTTCGAGGCGGCTGGCGGTCGGGTGCAATGCGATGCCCGTGTCAGTGCCCTATTGGTCCGCGACAACGACGTGCGCGGGGTTCGCCTTCAAGACGGCACCGAGCTCGTTTCCAACGTGGTGGTAGCCGCATGCGACCCACAAAGGGTGTTCCTGGACTGGCTCGACGAGATTCCCGCAGCGGCCAAACGGGCGGTCAAGACCTGGCAGGATCAGCCGGTCCACGAGGGGTACGAGTCAAAGATCGATGCGGTGCTCTCGGCTGTTCCCACGTACGCCCATGAGGACCAAATCCACCAGCGCTGGCCGGGCCTCGATCTGGTGTCTCCCACGACGGTCATTTCACCCACGCCAGAGCAACTCGCTGTTGCGCATGGCAAGCGCGCACAGGGCCTCGTAGACGATGAACCCACGTTGTTGGTGAACGTGCCGTCCGTAATGGATCCGCTGATGCAGTCTGCTGAGGGCGGACATGTGTTGAGCCTCGAAGTGCTGTTCACGCCATATTCGCTGCCCGGTGGATGGGCCGACTCAGACGAACCAGAGCGCTGGTTCGAGTTGTGGGGCCGTTTCTTAGAGCCCGGCACCCTCGACACCGTTACCGACTGGCGTGTTATGACCCCCGACAAGTACGAGTCGGAGTTCTCGATGTACAAGGGGCATACACCGTCGTTCTCTGCGCCGCCGCTTTCGGTCCTGTTGGGGCAGAATCGCCAACAGACCCGCTATCGCACGCCTATCAACGGGCTGTACCTTTCGGGTGCGGGCACGTTCCCCGGAGCCGGGGTGTTTGGGGCACCCGGGCGCAACACTGCCGACGTAGTGCGCCGCGACCTGCAGGGCGCCCTTGGAAAGCGGCTTACCCCATTGCGTCAGCGGGGACGAACTGCTGTTTCTGCGGTGCTGCCCCAAAAATAAAGGGACTGGAATTCACCTCATGGCCGACCTTTCGCTCAACCTCATGCCCGATACATCTGTCGATGTGGTGGCTGGCCTCGCCCGTCACGCCGAGTCCCTGGGCTACAGCCGCTGTTGGGTATACGACGAGGGCCTGGCGATGCGCGATGTTTACGTGGCCCTCACCGCTGTTGCCTTGCGGACCACGACGATGTCTATTGGCCCGGGGATAACAAACGCCTTTGTCCGTCACCCGGGCGCAACTGCTTCGGCCATTGCGTCGCTAGACGAGCTCAGCGGCGGAAGGGCCTTTATCGGTCTGGGTGCCGGGGGCGGGCTGACCCTTGATCCGCTGGCGATCGAGCGTGTGAAGCCCGTTGGTGAGGTTGAGGCCATGGTCGAGGCCTTGCGAAAGCTGTTTGCGGGCCAACGCGTCGACACCGAAGCCAGCACCTTTGGCTTTACGAACGCCACGCTGAGTTTCGGCCGGCCCGATATCCCTATCATCTTGGCCGGGCGTGGCCCCAGAATGACCGCGCTAGGCGGAGCGATTGCCGACGGGTTCTACCTCAGCTACATCCACAAGGACTTGCTAGGCGCACATGTCGCATCGCTGCGTACCGCGGCAAAGGACCGGCGGTTTCGGTTGGTGTATTCCACGAT
>JAUIIS010000130.1 GCA_030431575.1 Acidimicrobiia bacterium
CCGCCCGAGGGTGGCACGGCTGAGGCGACCACGTGCTCGATGCCGTAGCCCGTGCAAGCACCACAGTCGTAGCAGGGCGTCCAGCGGCAATCTTCGAGGCCAAGCTCATTGAGCGAGTCTCGCCAGTCTTGCCACAGGAAGTCTTTGTGCAGGCCAGCGTTGAGGTGATCCCAAGGCAAGACTTCATCTTCGGTGCGGTGGCGGTAGGTGTACCACTCGGGGTCTATGCCGTGCAGCGCCATGGCGTCGTGCCAACGCTGCACATCGAAGAACTCGGACCACTCTTGAAAGACGCCACCTTGGCGCCATACTTCTTCGATGACCGGGCCGAGGCGGCGGTCTCCTCTGCTGAACACCCCTTCGATAAGGGTGGCCTTGGGGTCGTGCCACTTCATTTGCACGCCCCGCATCTTGCGGGTCTCATCTTTGAGCAGGAAGATCTTGCGCTGGAGTTCCTGGACGGTGTTTTGGCCGAACCACTGGAATGGGGTGAACGGCTTGGGGACAAAGCCGCCCACACTCACGGTGACCGACGCACTCTTGTTGTAGCGCTTACCAATATCGACGCAGTTCTTGGCCAGTTCGGCAATGCCGAGCGTGTCTTCGTCGGTTTCGGTTGGCAGGCCGGTGAGGAAGTACAGCTTCATGCGCCGCCAGCCTTGGCTGTACGCGGACTCAACGGCGCCGTAGAGATCTTCCTCGCGAATGAGCTTGTTGATGACCTGGCGCATGCGCCACGTGCCCGCTTCGGGAGCGAAGGTGAGGCCCGTGCGGCGGGCCTGTTGCAGGCTGGCTGCGATGCCGACGGTGAAGGCGTCGACGCGCAAGCTAGGGAGCGAGATGCTGACTTGGCCGCAGTTAGCGGGGTCGTTGACCGTATCGGCCACCACATGGTCGATGCCGCTGAAGTCGGCAGTCGACAACGAGGTCAGTGCAACCTCGTCGTAGCCAGTGCGCTCGAGACCGTTCTGCACCATGGTGCGGACCTGGTCTGCGGGGCGTTCGCGCACGGGCCGAGTAATCATGCCGGCCTGGCAGAAGCGACACCCGCGCGTGCACCCACGGAAGACTTCGACATTAAGTCGGTCGTGGACGACCTCGGTGAGTGGGGTGAGCTGGGTCTTCGGGTAGGGCCAATCGGCGAGGTCGGCCACCGTGCGCTTTTCGATGATGGAGGGTACGTCGCTGTAACGGGGCTCTATGGCTCGTAACGCTTGGCCGTCGTATTCGACGTTGTACATGGAAGGAACGTAGACGCCTTCGACTTTGGCAAGCTCGCGCAACACGCCTTCGCGCGAGCCTTCGGTCTTGCCGGAGCGCTTCCATTCGCCGACGACGTCAGTGATGTCTGACACCACTTCTTCGCCGTCGCCAAGCACAAAGAAGTCCACAAAGTCGGCGAGTGGCTCTGGGTTGTACGTGCAGTGCCCGCCCGCGCCGATGAGGAGGTCTTCGGGCCGTCGTTGACTGGCCTGGACAGGGCAGCCGGCCAGGTCAACGCAGTTCAACAGGTTGGTGTAAACCAACTCGGCCGAAAGGTTGAAGGCCAAGATGTCGAAGTCTTGGGCAGGACGGTGCGTATCGACAGAGAACAGCGGCAGGTTGGCGTTGCGAAGCTCGCCTTCGAGATCGACCCATGGCGCATAGGTGCGCTCTGCTACAGCGTCGTCGCGTTCGTTGAGGATTTCGTACAGGATCTGGAGACCTTGGTTGGGCAGCCCTACTTCGTAGGTGTCGGGATACCCAAGGAGCCACGCAACCTTGTTGGGGCCGTGTTGGGGATCTTGACGACCACCCTCGAGGCCGATGTAGCGCGCGGGTTTCTGCACTTTGGGCAAAAGCGGCTCAAGCTGCGGCCAGATAGTTGACATAACCGTCAAGGCTAGTGCCCTTGGTCACGAATGAGGCCGTCAAATGGGGCGCAGTGGGCTTTGCAGAGCTTGGTGCGGGTGCTACCTGACCTGGTAGCGGCGCATGTGGACATTGAGCACTAGGCCAACTGCGGCAAATGACGTCAAGGCCGAGGACCCGCCATAGGACATGAATGGCACCGGAATTCCTGTGATGGGCATGATGCCCAGTGTCATTCCGACTGCTTGGAACATCTGAAACACCATCATGGTCATGACCCCCACGCAAAGCAGTGCACCAAAAAGGTCGGCCGCCTTCTTTGCGGTCCGCCAAGCGCGCCAAATCAGCAGCGCAAACAGACCCAAGACCGTTGCCGAACCCACAAAGCCCAATTCTTCGCCCACCACAGTGAAGATGAAGTCGGTGTGCTGTGCGGGTACGAACTCACCGCGGGTCTGGCCTCCTTGGCCGAAGCCTTGGCCCGATACCCCCCCGCTGCCAATGGCGATCTGCGCCTGCGTCTGCTGATAGGCGGCTTCGGACTGGCTGGAGTCGGGGTCAAAGAACGAGGTGAGTCGATCTTGTTGGTAATCACTCAAGGCGCCAACGTTCCACAAGAACATTGCGGCCAAGATGCCGAGCAGCGTCAAGAGAACGATGTGGCTAAACCGTGCTCCGCCCACGAGAAGGACGCCCATGGTGATGGCGACAAAGACCAGCATGGTGCCTACGTCGGGTTGCACCAGGATAAGGACCATGGGTATGGCGCCGGTGATCAGCGCCAGGACCAGCTGTTGCCAGTTCATCTGGCCGTCGTGGCGAGCCACCATTGAGGACAGCACCACCACATAGACCACTTTCAAGAACTCCGACGGCTGGAGCTGGTAGCCGCCTATGGCAAACCAGGATTGCCCGCCAAGCCCGCCCTCGACGCCTAAGACCAATACGCCAACGAGGCTCAGTAGCCCAGCTATGTAGAAAAGCGGTGCCCATGACTGAAGACGGTCGTAAGGAACGACGGCCATAGCTGCCATGAGCGCGGCGCCCAGCATCACGAAGATGAGCTGGCGCTGCATGAAGGTGGTGTCATACGCGGCGGGATCGATACCGCGTGTGGTGCTGTAGATCATGGCGACGCCAATGGCCGACAACGCCAGCGTGGCCAGCACGAGCAGGAAATCGATGTGTAGCCAGGCCGCCAACGGGTCGTTGCGCGGATTGAGGTTGCGTTGTGCAGTTGGGGTAGCCACTACCCCTCCCCTGCCTCTGACGATGCATCCGTTGCGGCGTCTTCGCCGTCGGCATCAGCTCGGTCTCCTGATGGTGCGGGGTTTTCGAGCGCCACGAACTCTTCGACACTCAACCCAGCTTGGGCCGCTTCGAACGCGATCCGATCTTGCTCGTCGCGTTCCGCCTGCGTGAGCGCTGGTTCCACGCTGTCGGTGGCAATGGCCTTGAACAACTTGGCGATGACCGGTGCGGCCACGTTGCCGCCGAAGCCTGCTTCTTCGAGCACGGCTACCCCGACGTACTCGGCTTCGGGAAGGGGCCCATAGCCGACGTACAAGGCGAAGTCGGCCTTGCCGTCTTTTTCCGAGGTTCCTGTCTTGCCTGCGCTCAACCAGGACGCGTGGGGGAAGTTGATGTCGTTGAACGCCTTCCAGGCAGTACCGCCATCCACCGCACCGTTTTCGTCCTGGGTAACACCGAGAAGCCCGTCTGAAATCGGGTCAGAAAACTCGGGTGGGTAATAGATGCTTCGCTGGCGTCGAGCTTTGAATTCCAGTGATGGCTCGCCAGTGAGCGGGCTGAGGACCGCCGACGCCAGGTTTGGGGCGTAGATATCGCCACCGTTGGCCAGCGCCGCGTAGGCGGTTGCCATCTGCATAGGGGTGGCTAAGACGTCGCCCTGCCCAATGCTGGTCACGATCGTGTCACCCGTGCGCCAATCTGGAAATGGAAAGGCCTCGGGGTTGGCCTCATGGCGCGCCTGGCGACCTTGAGGGGTGGGGATATAGCCGGCGTTTTCGTTGGGCAACGTAAGACCAGTGGGAGCGCCAAAGCCAAAGAGCTTTGCTGCCTGTTGGACCGAGTCTCGGTCGAATTGCAGTCGGTCGAAGTTGGCGGCCAGATTGTAGAAATAGGTGTCTGAGGACACCGTTAGGGCCCGGCGTAGATCGACCGCGCCGTACGGCTTTTGGCCGGCGTTCTGGAAACGACATGAGGGGTCGTCGGGGCAGGTGGGGATGAAGTAGACACCGGTGTCGTTGTACGGTGCGCGCACGTCCAGCACGCCGCGTGGTCCTAGCAAGCCAGTGTCCAACGCGGCGTAGGCCGTGAACGGCTTGAACGTGGACCCCGGCGCATATTCGCCTTGGATGGCTCGGTTCAGAAGGGGCAGGTCGCCGTCCTCGTCGCT
This sequence comes from Acidimicrobiia bacterium, assembly GCA_030431575.1. Taxonomy (GTDB): domain Bacteria; phylum Actinomycetota; class Acidimicrobiia; order Acidimicrobiales; family UBA8592; genus JAUIIS01. The sequence continues at coordinate 4,271 of JAUIIS010000130.1, forward strand.
TAGCTCAAGGAAGGCCTCGCTGGAAATGCCCCCCACGAACGTGCTCGGGTCGTAGGTGGGGTACGACGCCATAGCGCGCACGGCGCCAACTTGTGGGTCCAACAGCACGACCGCCCCTCCGGGGGCGTTGAAGGGGATCAGATTGCCGTCGTCGTCGGTCTCGGGGGGTTCGAGCCGCGCTGCCAGCAGCGCGGCCTCAAGCTCTTGTTCGGCCATGATCTGCAGATCGATGTCGATGGTGAGGCGAATGTCGCTTCCCGCCACCGGCGGCGTGTACTCCAACACGTCCAACACGTTGGCGAATTTGTCGACCTCGATGACGCTGGTGCCGGGTGTTCCCCTGAGATGGTCCTCATAGAACAACTCCACACCGCTCTTGCCGATCTCGTCGTTTATTTGGTAGTTCTTTGGCTTGTTGGCCGTGGCTTCGAATTCGTCCTCGTTGAGGGCGCCCACGTACCCCAGCAAATGCGCAGCGGCGGAGCCATAGGGGTACTCGCGCACTGTCACGACGCGGGTGTGCACACCGGGGAACCGCTGAGAGTTCTCGGCCAAATACAGCTGGAGTTCTTCGGTGACGTCGCCAACAACGGGCACCTCGGCAAAGGGTCCGTATTGATCTGAAGCAAACGCGTCCTCGATCTCAGACACCTTGGTCAGCCGGCCGGTTGAGCTGATCTCCTTTGCCAGATCCAAGAACAGCGCGGGGCGCTCGTCCTTGTTCACCTCGGTGATGATGGTCTCTTTGTCGATGGTGACCTGGATGGAGGCCCTGTTGTCTACGAGGACCTTGTCGTTGATGTCGAGAATTCGACCTCGTGGGGCTAACTCCACCAAGGTGCGCTCGCGGTTGCCCTCGGCTTGGGTGACGAAGTCTTGTTCGTTGATGACCTGCAGGAACCAGACGCGCGCAAAGAGCGACGCGAACAGGGCAAACGCCACTGCTCCCAAGACGCTCATGCGGAGGCGCCCGGAACGGGTATCGAGGGTCACAACACCCTATTCCAGCACGCTTAGGCGCACTGGGGAGCGCGCGTCGTCGCTGTGAACACCGAAAGCCCATTGCATGGCCCGGTGCAGCAGCGGGGTGAATATTGCTGTGTAGAGGCTGGCTACAAAGACGACAAAGAAGAAGCGGTCTGAATAGAGGTTGGACTGGCCCAAGAGAACCCCGATCAGGACAAAAAGCGTCATGCCCGTGGCCACCGCGGCAAAGGAGATGAGTCTGCGCACAATGCGCTCGCCCGAAACCGCAACCGTGACCGCAACTACCCCGACGCCAAATCCGGTGAGCACATAGGCAATGGCTGTGAGACCCAGGGGGGTGGGTAAGTAGAGGTCGTACAGAATTCCCGCGCCGAAGCCCACAAGTGCACCGCGTTCTGGCCCTGCGGCCCAGCCCGCAGCAATGGTGGTGCCAAGCAACAGCTCGGGCATCACCCCAAAGATGCGCGTATCGCTAAACAGCTCAACCTGCACCACAAGGGCCACAACAACCACCAATCCAACGCGTAGATACAAGCCCATATCAGCCGCCACTCTCGGCTGACTCGTCGGCCTCAGCATCAAGCTGACTTGGGTCATAGAGCACCACGGTGACGAACTCGACCCGGTCGAGCGATGCTGACGGTTCAACCAGCAAGGTCTGCTCCAGGCTCCCCTGGTCCACATCGACCTGTGCCACCGTTCCTATGGGTAAACCCGGCGGGTAGAGGCTCCGACTTCCACCAAGCGTGACCACCACGTCGCCCACGTTTACGTCGACCCGAATTGGGATGGTGCCGTTGCCAATGATGGGGAGCTCGTCCTCGCCTTGGCCGGCCATAATGCCCGGCTCGTCAGGTCCTACAATCAACACCCCGATCTGCATCTGGGTATCGGTCATCAACCGGACGCGTGCGGTGCGGGTTCCGGTGTCTTCCACCTTGCCAATGAGGCCCCCAGTCGTCACCACCGGCATGCCGTCAACGAGGCCATCCGACGAGCCGCGGTTTATCTCAAGCACGAGCTGATCGAAGTTCGATATGGATTCGGCAATGACCTCGGCTACAACCGTGTCGTACTCGAGGGTTCTGCGCAGCCCCAACTCAGTTTCGAGAGCTTCGAGCCGCTCGGCTGCTCCAGCATCGTCGATCTGCGCCGCTCGCAACGTTTCTAGTTCTTGGCGGAGTCGTTCGTTCTCGGCTTCCAGGTCGTCGCTGTTGGAGAAGTTCTCCCAGGCATTGCCGATGGGGCTAAATGCTGTGTCGCCCAACGACCGCACCGGGCTTACCACGGCCGCCAAACCGTCCTTGAGGCGCTCGACGGGGCCAAAATCTCGGGCGTCAAGGGTCAGCAACGTGACCGACAACAACAACAATATGAACAAAGAGAACCGGGATCGGCCCGAGCGGCGTGGGGCAGCCATGGCTGGTGAGCGACCAGGGCGCTAGGAGATTCCTAGGCCACAGGTACGCCTAGTCTCCTGAAGACGAGAAGAGAACACCCTTGAGGGCGTCGAACTCTTCGAGCGATTGCCCCGAGCCAAGAGCCACACAAAACAGCGGATCCTTGGCGATGCGGATAGGCATGCCCGTCTCGTTCGCCAAGCGTTCGGGGAGGCCCTTGAGCAGGGCTCCACCACCTGCAAGCGTGATCCCTTGCTCCATGATGTCTGCAGCGAGCTCGGGTGGGGTGGTATCAAGGGTTGCCTTCACCGCATCAACAATGGCAGATACGGGTTCGCTGAGGGCTTCGCGTACCTCAGAGGTGCTGGTGACGATGGTCTTCGGCAAGCCACTGACGAGGTCGCGGCCACGGATCTCGGCATAGAACTCTTCGGTGTCCCACGCAGATCCGAGGCTGATCTTGACTTCCTCGGCGGTGCGTTCGCCCAGAGCCAGGTTGTATTCCTTCTTGATGAATTGAAGGATGGCGTCGTCGAGCTCGTCTCCGCCCACGCGCACTGATTGGCTAGCCACAACCCCACCAAGGGAGATAACAGCAACCTCTGTGGTACCGCCGCCAATGTCGACGATCATGTTGCCGGTGGGGCTCTGGACGGGCAAGCCCGCTCCAATGGCCGCGGCCATGGGTTCTTCGATGATGTAGGCCGGCTTGGCAGCACCAGCGAACTCAGCTGCTTCTTGCACTGCTCGCTGCTCTACACCAGTGATGCCCGAAGGTACACAAATGACCATGCGTGGCTTGGCGAGTCGGCTCTGATGCACCTTCTGGATGAAGTAGCGAAGCATCTTCTCGCAAATATCGAAGTCGGCGATCACCCCGTCGCGCAACGGCCGGATGGCCTGGATGTGCGACGGCGTCCGGCCGATCATGCGTTTGGCCTCGGCTCCGACCGCAAGCGGTCGGCCGTCGTGGGTGTTGATGGCCACCACAGAAGGCTCGTCCAAGACAATCCCCTCGCCCCGGACATACACCAACGTATTGGCTGTTCCGAGGTCGACGGCCATGTCTCGGCCCATGACTCCTCTGATGGACCCAAATAGTCCTTGGCTCATGCGGCCCTACTCCGTTGCACGACGATGCAGCCTAGAACACGCATTGGCTTGCACCAAAACGCCTGGCCACCTACTCCGACCCACAGTCTAGACCCTCGTAACCCAACCGCAATGTTTCTTCGATGTCCGAAGAAAACGGCCTATGCTCGCCACCATGGGTGGCGGGGACAATTTCGCTACCCACACACCGTGAGAGCCCCATGTGGGACGCCGCGACGAGCGGTAGGAACTAGCCGAAGAAGATGCCGATCTCGCGAGCAGCGGACTCGGCCGAATCGGACCCGTGAACAAGATTCTCGGTGAACAAAGCGCTGAGGTCGCCGCGTATGGTGCCAGGTTCGGCCTCCGCAGCATTCGTGGCCCCCATCATCTTGCGGACAATGGCCCATGTGTCGTCGGGGCCTTCGACCACCAACGCAACCGCTGGGGACCGGCCGATGAAGCTGACCAGGTCGCCATAGAACGCTTTGCCGACATGTTCGGCATAGTGCTGGGAAGCAAGATCTTCGCCAATGGTGAGCATGCGCATCTGCACGATCTTGAGGCCCTTAGCCTCAAAGCGGGCAAGGATTTGGCCAACAAGGCCGCGCTCAACAGCGTCGGGCTTGCAAAGAACGAGGGTCTGATTCATGGCGCAGAGTCTAGAGGGCCAGAGCGGCGTCTCGAACGGCTCCAGCGACATAAAGCGAACCCGCAGCAAAGATCATGTCATCAGGAGTCGCCAGCCCAAGGGCTCGGTCGAGAGCAGCAGCAGGGTCAGCCACCACTTCGCACTCAAGCCCCATGTTGCGAGCCGCCGCGCCCAACACCTCGGCGGGCATGCCCCGAGGGGACGGCGGCGTACACGTGATCACGAGTTCGGCGTCGTCGGCACGCAACGACTCAAGCATCCAAACCGGGTCTCGTTCGGCCATCATGCCCACCACCAAGTACCGGTGACCAGCAACACTGAAACCATCTTCCAGCGTCTCCACAGCAGCCTCGGCACCATCGGGGTTGTGCGCCCCATCGACAACAACCAGCGGTTCGGTGGCCAAGACCTCAAAGCGGCCACGTAGCTTCACCTTGCCAAAGGCCTCCGCCGCGACCTCTTCAGGGATCGGCGCGCCGAGGAATGCCTCGGCAGCCGCGAGCGCAATAGCTGCGTTGTTGCCTTGATGCGCTCCATGAAGCGAAACAAATACATCATCGAGATAGCTATCTGAGGTCCGTAGTGCGACCTGGCGACCGCCAACGGCTAGCTCGTTGTCAACGCAGTCGAAGTCGTCGCCGCGCCGGAGTACTCGACCTGGCTCCTCAGCCAGAAACACGGCCTCGAGTTCTGGGTCGGTTTCGCCCAGACAAAGAATGGACCCTGGCTTGATGATGCCGGCCTTTTCCCAAGCAATAGCTTTGCGCCACCCTTCTCGGCCATCGGTGTGGTCGTAGGCCACGTTGGTCACCACCGCCACTCGGGGCCGCACAATGCTTGTGGCGTCGTAGCGTCCCAACTTTCCTACCTCTACCACCGCCACCTCGGCAGCGATATCAGCAAAAGACCTGTACGCGGCGGCCGTCATCAACTCGAACCACGACGGCGAAAAGGCCAGCGTGGACGCAACTGTGGACAACACAGCGATGAGATCTGCGAACTCTTCTGCATCGATGTTCTCGCCGTTGTGCTGGATACGCTCGGTGATTGAGCTCACGTGGGGGCTGGCATAGGTGCCCACATTGAGGCCCATGGCAGTTAGAAGCGACGTGACCATCGCCGCAGTGGAGCCCTTGCCATTGGTACCAGTGACTTGGACCACGGGCACATCTTCTTGGGGGTCACCTAGGGCTCGAGCCAGCTGCGCCATGTGATCGAGGCTCAAGCCATCTACATCGCCTGCAGTGGCCTCGAGGTTGATGTGACGATCCAGGTAGTCGATCGCTTGCGCGAACGTGAACGTTGAGGCCATGAGCGTCTCGGAGTGTGGGTTAGGGCGCTAGGACGCCGCGGCGCGGTCTATGTCGGACCGCAAAATCAGCTGGGGCTGTGCCTTATGCCGGACCACGTCTTCGTCAACGGGGCG
>JAUIIS010000492.1 GCA_030431575.1 Acidimicrobiia bacterium
ATACGCCTTGGCTTCTTCGAGAGCCAGGTGAACCAGTAGCCAGTCGGGCACGTCGACGGTGACGCTGAATGCCCCGTTTTGGTCGGCCAGGACTTGGTCGAAGGGGTACCGATCGATCCAAATGCCGACAGCGCCTCCTGCGGTACAACCTGAACCAGTGATGTACACACTGCTTCCGTCGCCAACGGTGCTAGCGGTTGCATTCATTTCGAAGCTTGGGTCGCCGTATTGGGCGGAAGCTCCTGGTGCAAGAACGCTGGCCAACAGGCCGAACATCATGGTTAACGCAAAGGCAAGTGCCGTGCGTGATCCCCATTTCACCATGTTCGCCGTCCTCCTACGCCCGTGGGCGACGATGTCGAAGTCTTTACCAAATACCCCGCTACTGGCCCAGGGGCACAACAACGTCGTAGTCAGAAGTGAGACTCACCTTAGCGCGGCCCTGCGGGTCAAGTCCGATATTGGCGGGGTTTATTTTGCCACCACGCAGAGTGACTGCTAAGGCCACAGAATCGGGTGACGTGAGGGGCTGATGGTCTACGTGTAACACATAGTCGTCGGCAACCGGCAGGGCGCCGGTGAGGCGCACAATGAGCTCTTCTGTTTGGCCCGGATCAAGCCACAGATCACGCCGATAGCGCAGCCAGCCCAATTCGCCTTCGCTGATCATGTCGACCGGCGTGCCATCGAGTGAGGCGCTCTCCACCGCGAGCGACGAGTAGATCTGGACGCGGGTGCGGTTGGTGCCCAGAGGCAGCCCTTGGTCGTTGTTGCCAATGATGGCTTGGGGCAAGCCGTCGGCGGGGGCGTTGTTGGTGAGCGTGATGACCAGCTGGGAACTGATGACACCGGAATCGGGGTCGATCTCTACGTCGTAGGCAACGTCGCGTTGTAAGAACACGTCGATCTTGTTCTCGCCGAGGTTCTGGGTAACAACGGCCACCATGTCTTGGCCTGCATTGATGGGGAACGCTCCATTGAGGCCAACACTTGACAGCGCAACGGCTTCGATGTTGTCGAAGCTTTGAATGCGCACGTGGTCGCCCTCAATGAGGGGCCGGAACACGTCGGTGATAGTTGCAGGCGCCGGCAGTTGTGCGTTGACCAGCTGGTCAAACACATCGAAGGTCAGTTGCTCGAGGGCAACGAGGCGGGCTTCGTTGTCGTCGGCAAACACTTCGTATTGCCCTCGGAGCACAAAGTCGGTGACTTCGGCCGGGCCCATGGTGGTGCCGTTCACTTCGACCGGTCCGCTGAGGCTGACCACGCCGCCCATACCGGCCGGGTCGATGTTGATGACTCCGTCGAGGCGGCGCCCGAAGGCTTGTTCGAACTGGGCCTGGGCCAGCACGGCCACGGTGGGAAAGTCGGGCACGACGGTGATGTTTTGGAAGGTGCGCTCGAGTTCGAAGCCGGTGTAGAGCGCCCGAACGTCTGCGGGGAGGCGGATGCCTGTGGTTAGTGCAGCGGTGATGTCATCGCCTCGTCCCACGTTTTCGAGGCTCAACACGCCGCGGTCGACAACGAGTTCGGCCCAGTTGCCCGCAAAGCCTCCTAGTCCGCGTGCCTCGGAAGGGGTCGTGAAGACAATGAGGTAGCGCTGCGGTGCGTTGGCCCCCAGCATGGCGGGCGCTATGGCCACCAGTTCGTTCGCCACTTCGACGGTTTCATTTGTGCTGCGTAGCTCGTCGGCGAGTTCGTCGACGCGGGTCTTGGCGCTGGGGTGCAGCCAGGTGGAATCCAGTTGGTCGATGTCGTCGATGGCTTCGGTGAGTTCTTGGGCCAGCGAGTCCATGGGTGACACCAGCTCGCCCAACGCGGGCAGGTCTATCTTT
>JAUIIS010000131.1 GCA_030431575.1 Acidimicrobiia bacterium
AGGTCCGAATCACCCCGTTCGAGCGCAACAACGTTGCTGAGTGGATCAGTCGAGATGACCTGGGAGTGGTCTATTCGTTTGCGTCGGACTTTCCCCATGCCGAGGGCGGTCACGACCCGATAGGTCGCCTCAGTCGGACGCTGTCGGCTCTTGGCCCACCAGCGGCGGAGCGGTTCTTTGTCCAGAATGCATCGTCTGTTCTTGGCGATGCGCGCGTGGGTACAGGTCGATGAGAGTCGGCTTGCTTGCCGTTCCCATCGTCGATAGCGACGACGCTACGGCGGCCAGCATGGTGCCCATAGGCGCCGATGCGCTCAGACCTTGCCCACCTTATGGCGTCTACCTTCTGGCCGGCGTACTTTCCGAGGCTGGACATGACGTCGAGATCATCGATCTCATTGCCGATGGGTCGGGCAGGCTAGACCCCGGCTCAACCGTCGACGATCTCGACTTACTTGGGGTAAGTGCATCGTCGTTGTCTTGGGCCAGCGCCCTTGTGTCTCTAGCTCATGTACGCAAGCGGCGACCTGATTTGTTTGTCGTGGCAGGAGGAGTCCACGCCAGCCAGTTCGACCAGTGGGTCATGGATCACTCGTCTTTGGACGCCGTGATTCGTGGTGACGGCGAGCACGCAATGCTGGCGTTGTGCGCAGCCCGCGAGGCCGGTTCGTCGCTGGTCAAGGTGCCGTCACTAACGTGGCGAGAGGGCCACACCATTCGTCGGAACGCGCTGGGCCCTGCGATTGAACAGCCCGATCTCACGCGTTGGATGCCGCTCTACGACCAACTGCCAGAGCGGGCCTACTTTGGCTTGGCCCTGGAGACATCCCGTGGCTGCGCGTACTCCTGCACGTTCTGTTCAACACCACACAAGGGCCGCTGGCGCGGTGGCGAAGCCGACGCGGTTGTGGATCGCATTGAGGCGCTTGTGCCAGTGCTGGAGAAGACCATCACGAACTCGGTGTACATCGTCGACGACGAGTTCACCATGAACCCACGTCGCGCTCGTGCTATAGCCCAGCGACTCACCGAACGAGAGCTCCCAGTAGATCTGCTGTACGACAGCCGAGCCACCGACCTCACGCGGCCAGGTCTTGTCGACGCGCTGGCTCCGCACACGCGCTCGCTCCTCGTTGGCGCCGAATGCGGCTACGACGAAGGGCTACTCCGGGTTGGCAAGGGCACGACATGTGCTTCATTGCGAGCCGCCGCCGAGGTACTCCATAGGGCGGGCATCGCCAGGGTCGCGGACTTCTCGTTCATTCTCGGGTTGCCTTGGGAAACACCCACGCAGGTGAAAGCCACCCTGGACTTCGGCTTCTCGCTGGCGGCAGAGTTTGGCGTCCGCCTTCTCTTCAACTGGTATGCGCAGATTCCGGGTTCCGAGCTGTGGAACGAGGCGCGAGCACGAGGCAAGATCCATGAATCCCGCTACGACCGCATGGGCGTGCAACGCGACCCCAACGTGTTCTTTCAAGCAACGCGGCTCACCCCGGACGAGGTGACGGCCTCGGTGGCATACGGCCGCGAACTACGCAAGGAACTCCCCAGCGAGGTGCCTGCGCCAGAACTGGCGCGACCTGTCGCGATAACTCGTCCGCTAGACCTTGGCCAGCCAGTGGCGCTGACGACGACTCGGCCGTTCGTGCGCTAGGAGGCTGGTGGCGCCCACCGATCTATCGGGCAAGGGTGATCATCGACAAGCCGTCGCCGACCGGCAACAGGGCAACGTCGACTCGGGGGTCGGCCAGCATGGCGTCGTTGAAGGCGCGCAACGCAACCGTGTCGGGGCTTTGATCAGCATCGTTTGCCACGAAACCGTCCCACAGCACGTTGTCCACCAGCACAACACTGCGCGAGTGCATGAGCGGGATGAGTTGATCGAGGTAGCCCCGGTAGCCCGTCTTGTCGGCGTCGACGAAAGCCATGTCTACCTGCGTTCCCTCGGGCAGAGCGGCAAGGGTCTCACTCGCTGGCCCAATGCGAAGGTCAATGTGGTTAGAGACACCTGCTTCTTCCCAATAGGGGACGCCCACCTGGGTCCACTCTTCACTGATGTCGCATGCGATCAACGTTGCGTCCTCAGGGAGCTCTTGAGCAACCACCAACGCCGAGTACCCGGTGAATACGCCTACTTCGACGACCGTTGTGGGTTGCAGGATGCGAGCGAGCAGGGCCATGAAGCGCGCTTGGGGGAACCCGATCTGCATCTGGCTGCCGCGGATTGTTTGGGTTTGGTCAATGAGCCGTTGCTCGAGCGCAGTCGGCGCCGTGGTGTGAAGGGACAGGTATTGGGCAACGTGAGGGTCAAGGAACGCAATTTCGCTAGTCATGACCCAAACGTAGTGTCACCAATTGAGGCCTGGTGCCTGGCCAGCGAGATTCTTGGGCGTTGCCCGGAACCAACACCAAGACGGCGCTATATGGATTCGGTTACAGGAGGGCGCAGCGCCCGCTACTGGATTGGGCCGCCAGAAATATCGATGATTTGGCCGGTCACCCAAGCTGCCGCCGGAGCGGCGAAGTAGAGCGCAGCCATGCCGACGTCTTCGGGTTCGCCCATCTTCTTCATAGCGATGTTCTTGGCCACTTTGGGCAGGTCTTCTTTGGTGAAGCTCATTGCCTCCATCATGATGTCGGTCTCGATCCAGCCCGGGCAGATGCAGTTGACCCGCACCCGTGGCGCCAATTCCAGTGCGAAGGTCTTTGTCAGCGAGTTCACTGCGGCCTTTGCTGCGGCGTAGTGGCCGCTGCCGGGGACTCCCCGATGAGCGGCCCCCGATGAGATATTGAGGATCGAGCCTTCGCCCATACGGTCGGCGGCAATGACTGACGCCTCCCAAAGCGAGGTCACGTTGAGGTCGAAGCACTGGTCCCACCCATCGCGGTCGATCTTGGTGAGTGGCGTGCGTAGTGGGGATCCGCCGGCGTTGTTGCACCAGATCGACAACGAACCGAACGCGTCAACGGCAGCGTCGGCCAGCGCTTCAAGCTGGGCCCGGTCCGTCACATCGGTTCGCACCGCAATGGCTTCCCCGCCTGAAGCGTTGATCTCCTGGGCAACTCGGTCGATGTGCTCGGCGCGCCGAGCCGCCACGACAACTTTTGCTCCCGCCCCGGCATAGGTCTTGGCAATACCTTCGCCAATGCCAGTTCCACCTCCCGTGACGACAGCAACTTGGCCTTTGAGATCGAATGCATCTGCAACAGTCATGTCCTGAGACTAGATCGACAGCCCAGACCGCGCCCGTCAGAAATCTCGGGCCGCCACAACGCGGTCGAACAGCAGGACACAGCTATGGGTCGTCTTTGGTAACGCAGGTATCGTGACGCGATGCCACCGATCGACAGCGACCCCTCGTGACCGAAGCATCGTTTGGCGAGTCGTTGGGTTGGGAGCATCTCAGCCAACAAGATCGCGAACGTGAATACTCCCCTAGCTCCTGCGTTGGTTACAACCTTGCGCCCTTCCTCGATGCCTACGCAGCCGACAGTGCGTCGTCTAGGAGGTGGTGCGAAGCGAACGGATTCTCGCTCAGCACGCTTCGGTACGGTGGCAAGGAGACCCAAACAACAGACGTTGTCACTCCTCACCAAGACAAGGCGCCCCTTGTGGCGTTTATCCACGGGGGGTATTGGCAGGCCCTTAGCAAACGGGATGGCTTTGGTCCTGCAGAGGCCTTCGTCCGTCAGGATTGCGCATACGCCGCCGTGGATTACACGCTCGCGCCAGCTGCGTCGATCGACGAGATCGTGACCGAGTGTCGGTCGGCGCTGGCAGACCTGCACCGCAGGGCACCCCAGTTAGGTGTGGACCCGAGGCGTATCGTCATTGCCGGAAGTTCAGCCGGCGCTCATCTCGCAGCGATGGTGGCGCTAGACCCCGAGTCGGCGTGGCGGCCGGCCGGCCTGGTGCTGCTGTCGGGGGTCTTCGAGCTCGAACCCTTGATTGGCACATCCATCAACGAAGCCATCCAACTCGACGTCGGCCACGCTCACCGCAACAGTCCGTCTCGGCTTGCTATCCATCAACCGATGCCCTCGGTCGTGGCCTGGGGCGACAACGAGACCGACCAGTTCAAGAAGCAGAGCCAGCTGTTTGCCGAACGCCTCACACAAGCTGGTGTGCCCGCCACCGTCCTAGAGGCTCAGGACCGAAACCACTTCGACATTGTGGGCGACCTTGGTGACCCTGCCAGTCAGCTAGGCAGGGCGGTCGCTGCTCTCATCGAATTGACCGGAGACGACCATGCCTAACTATGAACCACATATGCCGCAGGTAGTCGACCCATCCGGGGTCGACCCGGCCGCCCAAGCAAGGCCGCTAGGCCGAACTACCGACGGCTCCCGCAGAGCTACCGCCGCCGAGACCGGCGGCACCCCGTTGGTTCACTTTGAGGGAACCTCCAACCCCTACATCGACTACCAGAGCATTGATCTGTTGCTGTCACTTCAGCATCCCCGAAGCTCCGGCTATGACGAAATGTGCTTCTTTGTCATGGGCCAGGTGAAGGAGCTTCTGTTCAAGGGGCTGCACTTCGAGCTGGCCAACGCGCAGCTTCAGATACGCGACGACAACGTCGGGAATGCGCTCCAAATCCTCAGCCGGGCCAAAGTGATGGTGCAATACATCGCCGACTCCTGGAACGTGCTTTCCACCATCACGTCTGAAGGCTTCAACGAGTTCCGAGACCACCTCGGCACAGCGTCGGGGCAGCTCTCCTTCATGTATCGCCACGTGGAGTTTGTCCTCGGCAACAAGAACCGACGTCTCGCCGAAGCCCACCGCAACGTCCCTCACGTATGGCCTGCGCTGCTCGAAGCGCTGGAGTCCCCGAGCCTCTACGACGACGCGATCGCCCTGTTGTCCCGGCGCGGTTTCGCGATAGACCAGGAAGCCCTCAACCGCGACTGGTCGCAGGAGTACGAGGCCAACGCGTCTGTTGAAGCGGCCTGGCGCAAGATCTACGAGACCACGTCGACAAACGATGAGCTCCACCGACTCGGCGAAGCCCTGATCTCGCTAGATCAGGAGTTCTCGATCTATCGGTGGCGCCACTTCACCTCTGTGGAACGCATCATTGGGTACAAGCCAGGCACAGGGGGATCTTCGGGCGTTGGCTGGCTAGAACATGTCACCAAACACCACTTCTTCCCCGAGATCTGGACCATCAGCAACCAGTGACTTGTCAGCCTGCTTCTGTCCTCATCCGCTGTCGCCTGACAGCCCAGCGGCGTAGCGCCTCCTGGCCGCAGGGCACGACTATGGACCGGGGACCTTGGCAAACCCAGCCCAAGTAGAAGTCGAAGCGTCCATGACCACGGCTCGTTGCGCAGCAGATTCTGCGTTCGCGAAACTCCTCAGCGTGTCACAACAGCGCCCCGTAAACCAATGCTTTGAGCTGGTCGGGGAAGTTGAAGGTGCCCGATGGCATGAGCTGGGTCATAAACACCACGGCGAGATCCTCCGCAGGGTTCACCCAGAATGTGGTCGATGCTGCACCGCCCCACATGAACTCTCCGGCGGACCCAACCACACCCGATGCGGCGGGCCCCTTTGAGACCGCGACGGTGAGACCAAATCCTGTGCCGTCGAACCCAACTTCGCCATACCCGGTCGGCAGGACAAAGTCGGCCATTTCACCGTCGTCGGCAAGGTGATTGCTAGTCATCAGCTCCAGCGTCTTGCGCCCAAGAATTCGCACGCCGTCGAGCTCGCCGCCGTTGGCCAACATGGCGGTGAACCGGGCATAGTCGCCCGTCGTACCAACGAGGCCGCCACCGCCGTTGAGCAGCATGGGCTTGCGGAGATAGGAGCTGGTTGCGGGGTCATCGAAGAGCACCAGCTCTTTGCGGGCGTTGCGCGCATAGCAAGCCGAGAACCGGCCAATGTCATCTTCGGGAACGAAGAAGCCAGTATCTGTCATGCCCAAGGGTTCGAAGATCACCGTCCGCAGGTAATCGTCGTAAGGCATGCCCGACATGATTTCCACCAGGCGCGCCGCGATGTCCATGCCATGGGAATACAGCCACCGGGTGCCGGGCTGAAAACGCAGCGGCCAGTCCCCGAACATCTTCGCTAGCGATGCCAGGTCGTGGCCCGACAGCCACTTCTCGCCCAGGACGAGGTCTTTGTTCTCTGGGGCGTACCCAATGCCAGAGGTATGGGTCAAGATGTCGCGAATGGTTGGCTCACGCTCGGCATCAACCAGGTGCACGCCGCCGTTGCCGTCGTCTTCGCCGACTTTGAGGCCCTTCCATTCCGGAATCCAACGGCTGACCGCATCGCCAAGCTGAAAGTGGCCTTGCTCGTAGAGAGTCATCATCGCCACGCCAGTGATGGGTTTGGTCATCGAGTACAGGCGCCAGATCGTGTCGTCGGCCACCGGTATCGAGCGTTCGCGATCCTGATCGCCAAAACTCTCGAAGTACCCAAGCTGACCCCCACGCACGATAGCCACTTGTGCACCCGCGATCTTTCCCGGATCTAGGTAGCGGGACCGCAGGTGGGCCCCAATGTTGGCGAGGCGGGCCTCGTCAAGGCCAGCAGCGCCAGCGTCGATCTTCATCTGTTCCTCCATCTTGGGACGAGACCCGGCAAAGAGCTCGCAGCAGACCCTAGATCCCCTACCGAACGCCTGCAGAATTACGCATCTCCATCTGCCCCCTGGCCCGGTGCGCCGGATTTCTACGTTGAAAGCCACAGCAGGGGTTTCAGCTCCAGGCGTGCGAGCCATGGCAGCAAGATTGTTGCGCCTGCTGAATAATGGACAGCCATGCGATGCTTTTGGACAGGTGACACAGGTCAACGTGCAGCCAGGATGAATCCGTGACCACAGCCGAGACACTCGCGGCCGCCATCGTCAGCTTTGACGACCCCGCAGCCCTCCAGGAGCACTTCCATGCGAACGGTTGGACCGATGGCCTGCCGGTAGTTCCTCCTACTCCGCAGGCTGTAGCGGCTTGTCTGGACTGGGCGGGCTTGCCGCCTGATCATCTAGTGGGGGTCGAGCCGGTGCGCCAGCGTGTCATCACTGCTGAGAAGCTGGCCATCAATACGGTCATGGCAGGGTGCCTGCCGATGCACTTTCCGGTGGTGGTTACGGCGCTCACCGCAATGCTCGACGAGTCGTTCCTGCTCCACGGCGCTACTGCCAGCACGGGCGGCTGCGCCGTCTTGGTGGTGGTGAACGGGCCGATCCGAGGCGAGATTGGCATGGGGTCCACCTTCAACGCTGTTGGTCCCTCTGACCGTGCCAGCACCTGCATAGGCCGTGCGGTCCGCCTGGTGCTGGGCAACCTGCTCGACGTGCGACCAGGCGAGATAGACCGGAGCACTCTAGGCCATCCCGGCAAGATCAGTTACTGCATTGCCGAGGACGAGGAAAACACCCCATGGGAATCGCTTGCGGCTGAACGCACGGGAGACCCTCATGCGTCGGCGGTCACGGTCATGGCGGCCATGGGTCCCCGCCAGGTCATGAACGAGTGGACCACCGAGCCAGCCGAGATACTCGACACCTTCGTTGCGGAGATCAAGACCAATATGGCGCACTACTCGATCTGGGCCGGCAACTACGCCATCGTTGTGCCACCCCAGCTCCGGGAACATTTTGATGCCGCCGGTTGGTCCAAGGCCGACATTCGTGCCTACGTCTTCGAACACGCCCGCATGAAGCGCAGCGAGTGGGCCAGCGTTGGCAAAGCGAATGCTGTGGGAGAAAAGGGCGACCGAGAGTATCTTGCGCTCACCAAACCCGAGGATCTTCTTGTTATTGCCGCCGGTGGGCCAGCTGGCGGATTTGGTGCTGTCATTGCGCCCTGGCTGGGCGGCAAGACCCATGCCGTCACGGTGCCTGTCGGTGCCTGCATTGATTGTTAGCGCCCCTTAGGACGGCTCCACGAAAGCACGACCATGACTATCGACGTTCTCATCCCCACCTACGACGACGCACCCAGCAACGCTACGGCGGCACCGCGCCTCGACCGCCTCGAAGGCTCGACGATCGGCATCATCTCCAATGGCAAGCACGGGACGGTGCCTTTCTTTGACGCGTTGGCCAACGAACTCCGGACCCGCTATCAGGTGCGCGAGGTCAAACGGGTGACCAAACCCAACTACAGCGCCCCCGCTGGCAAAGCGCTCATCGAACAAGCCCGGCACTGGCATGCACTGATCGCGGGCATCGGTGATTGAGGCAGCTGCTCGTCGTGCAGTCTGCACGACGCCGTTTCGGGTGAAGGGGCGGGAATCCCATCGGTCGCCGTCATGACCGAGAACTTCGTGTCGGCTGCCGAACTGATGGCGTCAACGTTGGGAGCGCCGAATCACCGATTTGTCACGATCCCGCACCCCATTAGCAGCGCCAGCGTCGAACAACTCTCGAGCATCGCTGCAGAAGCCGCTGTCCGCTGCGTCGCACTCCTGACGACCGAAGCTGACGGACAAGCCGGTCATGGCGTCATCACCCTCGACCACTAGCCCAACGCTTGAGCCCGTGCAGGCTTAGCCACACTCCAGGACCACGCGGAGGCCGAGGGGTAGGCGCGGCCTGACCGCCAGCAGAACGTCAATCAAGCCGAGACGAGTTCGTCCATCGTGTTGAACGAGGTGGTGAGCCCGGCAGCAGATTCTTCCATGAAAGCCTCGGGGTCCTCTGGGTCGGGCAGGTTGACCAGCATGGTCATGAGCGTGAGTCCGTCGCCTATGGCTTCGAATGTCAGCGTCTGTGTGGTGGGCGGACCGTCGGGGTCGCCGCCGCCCATCACGAACCACTCGTCGGCGTCGAGACGATCTGGCCGGTCGATGCTGGTGTAGGTACCGTGCCATGCCATTGGTCCGAATCCCTCAACGATCATCTTGTAGAAGTACCGGCCGCCCTCCACCGGGTCGGACTCGCAGACCGTCAGCTCCGAGCCCTCCGGCGCACCCGAGGGGAACCAGACGCGTAGGTCGGCCGGGTCGGTGAAGGCTCGAAAGATCCGCTCAGGCGGGGCCCCGAAGGTGCGTACGCACTTGTAGGACAGCCCATCATCGCTCAGTTCGATTTTGGTTGATCCACGTCGAGCGTCAAGTGTTGAGAGGTCGGGGTTGTTCATTGATGCTGCTCCTCAGCTGGGTCGGATTGGGGATCGGGTTGGGGTTCGGAGTCTGCCGACACCAGTTCGTCAAGCGCGTCGAATCGGGCGTGCCAGACGTCATCAAATGAGGCGAACCAGTCGTGCGCCGCCTTGAGGCCAACGGCTTCAAGGCGGTAGTGGCGGTGTCGGCCGTCTGCGCGTACAGCAACCAACCTGGCCCTTGACAGTACCTTCAGGTGCTTTGACACCTGGGGCTGGTTGAAGCCTGAAGCGCTGACGAGCTCGGACACCGTGGCCTCGTCTTGTTGGTGCAGCAGCTCGAGCAGGCGTCGCCGGTTGGGCTCCCCCACCGCATCGAGAACAACACCCGCTCCGATCATGCATGAATCATACATATTCCTCTAGGGGAATACAACTCTTGCGTGTTGTCGGGAATGCCGTTGCTGGTCACCACCACGTTCCCGTCTACCCAAGAGATGACAACGCCGGATTCAGCGAACATGCCACGATGGAGGCGATGAACCGCCAACAGCTTGGAGATCCCTGTGACCACGAACACCACGGTGGCACCGCCGGCGAGATCATTCGCAGCCCAGGACGTCTACCCAAAAAGACATGATCGCAAACCGAGACGGGGCCACCGTCGAGCGCGCACCGACATAGAATCGCGGCGGGGCGGCCCGGTCCCCGGCATGCGCCGGTACCGGCGAGCTAAGGCGG
>JAUIIS010000493.1 GCA_030431575.1 Acidimicrobiia bacterium
GCGCAGCGCCAGTCACCTAAGGCGTGACCAGAGCCCCAGGCCAGCAGCCGACGGGGCGTGGGACTGCTAGGTGTTGGCTGGCTCTTGTTCTTGTTGGGTCTGCGCTTTCAAGGCTGGCGCATCGTCCCGCTCGTCCAGCAACTCGAGCTGGTCTCCTTGCCGTTGGCGCAAGCCCTCGTGCCAGTGGCGGCGGCAGCGCAGGTCGTAGGTGACTTCGGGTGCTTCTTCGGGCTCGTCGATAGCGGTATCGCCAACGACTTTGAGCGCCCCTGAGTACACCTGGACGCCGTTGACCAAACGGGCGTTGTGCGTGGCGCGCGCCCCGCACCAGCAGCGAGCCTCGACCTGAAGTTCGCTTCGCACATCTGCCAACTCGAGCAGCCGTTTGGTCCCCGGGAAGAGTTCTCCTTGGAAGCTGGTCAGCAGGCCGAACGCGTAGACCTCGACATCCAGCTCATCAACGACCCGGCTGAGCTGGTCGATTTGGCGCGGCTCGTAGAACTGCGCTTCGTCGCACACCATGGCGTGCAAGCCGCCCTTGTTGTACGCAGATCGGGCAAGGGCAAAGAGGTCGACATCGTGGTCGACGATTTCGGCTTCGGCGGCCACACCCAGCCTGCTAGAGACCTTGCCAGCCTGGCGGTCGAGCTGGGTGGTCAGGATCACCGACAGCCCACGTGCCGCGATGTTGTGTCGAATCTGGAGTGCCTGGGTGCTCTTGCCAGAGCCCATGGTTCCAAAGAAGAAGCGAAGTTCGGCCATCGGGGCAAACTACACCGCTGTCATACGTCTTGGCCAGACAAAGATTTGTCAAGCTTGCTGGGGCGGATCGGTCGGCTCGGTGTCGGCGCCAAATGCCAGGTCACCATCCGCGTCCTTCACGGCTTCGGTCGCTGGTGGTGGAGCGGGTTCACCATCTGGAGCTGGCGACGCCTGAGCGACAGGAGCCGGCTCGGCTTGGGTGCTATCTGCGGCGAACGCTCCTCGCGAGGACGTC
This sequence comes from Acidimicrobiia bacterium, assembly GCA_030431575.1. Lineage (GTDB taxonomy): Bacteria > Actinomycetota > Acidimicrobiia > Acidimicrobiales > UBA8592 > JAUIIS01. Next base: position 998 of record JAUIIS010000493.1, read on the forward strand.
GAGGTGCCAAACGCTTGCTCGTAGGTAGGTGGTTCGGGGTCCTCATGGCTCACACGGGTGAACATCGGCTGGTGCTCGGGCTGAGGCATCTCGCGCACCTGTTTTGCCGGGGCAAACAGGCCCCAAACAAAGCCCAGCACGGCGCCCGCACCAACGACGATGGCCATGGTGGCCCACTCGAAAGGCGTCACTGAGAACAGGACAAGGTACATGGCTATGCCAATCCCAAGCATCGCTCCGTAGAGGATGCCGCGAATGGGGTGGCGCTTCACCACGGTTTCGGGAGCATGGGTTGCAGTCATAGCTACGCCTTCCACGTGGTTGCCGGTCGGGCGTTAAAGAGCAGCCCGATAAGTCCTATGCCACCAACAATGGCAGCCACACCGGAGGCCACGCTGATAAGTGGATTGCCGCCGGCGAACTCTACCCAGCCTTCGGCAGTGCAGGCGAGGCCGTTCTCAGACGTCAACTCGCCTTTGACTGGGAAGATCCCCGCGGGCCGCAAGACCGAGGGAACCTCATCGCCGAGGTTCACTTCGCCTGCGTTGCGATTCTTACCATTCGGGTTGGGATCGCCGCCGCTGTCGAGACTGATCCCAGCTGTAGAAATGCTCCAGTTGTGCTCAAGTGGGCCTTCACCTTCGGAGGGCAGCCGCCCAAAGTAGACAACCCGGTCATAGACCTGGAAGGGATTGCTCTTTGTGAAGGCACGGGTGCCGACCTGGCCTTCGCCAAAGACATCGACCAGCTGCCCGTTGGGACCGCCGCCGTCGCTGCTACCTACGCCAATGGCCCAGTCCTTCATGTTGCCGTCTTCATCGAATGACA
>JAUIIS010000494.1 GCA_030431575.1 Acidimicrobiia bacterium
CGGTCGTGTTCCCCATTGGCTTCGTCTCCGATCACATGGAAGTGGTGTTCGACCTCGACACCGAAGCTGCTGCAGCGGCAAAGAACCTCGGCCTGACTTTCACGCGGGTTCCCACGGTTGGGACGCCCCCACTGTTTGTCTCGGGGCTCGCTCAGCTAATCGACGAACACCGCCACGGCACTCCCCCGCTAGCCACCATCGGTGAGCCCTACCCAAACCCCTGCCCCGCCGACTGCTGCCCACCTATGAAGCGTTCTCGGCCGGGACACTAGCCGGCGATTCTGAGTCTCACCGTAATGCAGGCACCGCCCTCGCGGTTTTCAGCCGAAACAAGGCCTTGGTGGGCGTCGACGATGGTTTTGACGATGGCGAGGCCGAGACCGCTCGAGCCCTTTTCGTCGCCGCGCTTGAAGCGGGTGAACACGTTCTCGAGCACCTCGGGATCAAAGCCGGGACCGTCGTCCACTACCTCAACCACTGCCCATGGCTCGTCAAGGTGGAGCTTCAGTTGCACAAGCGTTGCCCGAGCACCCGCGTTTGCCGCAAGGTTGGCGATGGCCTGACGCAACAGTGCGTAGTCGGCGCTGACAATGACCTCGGGAAGCTGCTGACCACCATCGGCATCTAGTACTTGCACCTCAACGCTATCGAGACGGGTGGAGGCTGCGACCTCTTCGAGCAGCAGGTCCAAGCGCAGCGGTGCCAAACGAGGCATGGACTGGCCAGACTCCAGCCTGGCCAACTCGAGAAGCGAGTTGACGCCGCTACCGGCACGCTCGGCAGCCACCTGAATCTCAGCGAGGGATCGCTGGTACTCCCAGCTTTCGCGCTCCTTGGCTAACGCGTGCGATGCCGACGCTTGGACGATGGCGAGCGGGGTGCGCAACTCGTGTGCCGCGTCGGCAATGAAGTCTCGCTGGCGGCTGGTGGCCTCGTGCGCGGGCGCCAAGGCTGCGCCAACGAGGCGCCAACAGCCATAACCCGCCGCGCCCAGCAAAGCCAAGACCGTTAACGCCAACCTCCAGCGCAGCGACGAGATATTGGACTGCGCCTCACCGGCCTCCATAGCCATCACTACAAACACGTCGTCGCCCAAGAAGCGGGCCGATGCAATCCATGGCCCGTCCTGGTCGAAACGCACGTAGGACGCCTCTGCCCATGCCGCGTCGGCAATAGAGAACAACGCAGGCTCCACCCAGGTGTCGCCTTGGGGGTCGAACCACTGATCGACCGGGTTAACAAGCCAGGTGTTTGGCGGGGCCTCGCCGTCGCCGTTCATGCGGTCGACCAACGCGTCGCCGATCGCAGCATCCAGCTCGCGTTCGGCGTCTTGGCGCACGTTGGCCACTCCGGAGCGGTAGGAGACCACGGCCATGATGATCACTGCCACCGCGAGCAGCGCCATGACCAATGCGGTCAGCTTGATCCGCACGCTCCGGAGGTTCATGCAGCCCTACGGTACACACCACTGCTGCAACCCTGAGCGTTGGAGCACGCCAGTATTGCCGCGGCTGCGGTTGCGGGGCGGCCGCTCACTGGGTGAGTTGGTAGCCGACGCCACGAACGGTTTCGATCGGGACCGTGGCCCCTGGCTCGGCAAGTTTGCGTCGCAGATTTGCCACGTGCACGTCGACCACGTTCGACATCCCGTCGTAGTTGGCGTCCCACACGTGATCGAGGAGCTCGGACCGGGTAAGCACTTGCCCGGGCCGGCGCATCATGTACTCCAACAGGCTGAACTCCCGGGCAGTTAATGGAATGGTGATCGCCCCAGCCCAGGCCGTGTGTGATGCCGGGTCGAGGCGAAGATCGCCCACTT
>JAUIIS010000495.1 GCA_030431575.1 Acidimicrobiia bacterium
AGTCTTTCAGTCAACAATGAACCGCACCCGAATGCAGGCGCTCATTGCGGAGTCCGAGGTGATGCAGGAGTCGTTCCAAGACGACGACGAAATCGAAGCTCCAACCGTCGACACCGATACCTTTGGGTCACCTGAAGAACTCATCACGCACGCTGTCGATGTCACCGCCGCCCTGGCGCAGAAGCGAGCCTCCATGGCCGCTCACGCCAGCCAGATCTCTGAGGAAGACTTCTTTCTCAAGTTGCCCCTCGAGCAGTTCGCCCGGGCCTTTGGCACCGAGTGGTACATCGACGCATCGGCACCCCGAGCCCAAGGCCAGCCTTTCCGCACCACGCTGTTCGACTAAGCCGCGGTTCGATTAAGGCGCTGTTCGATCGAGCTGCGGTTCGGTTTGGCGGCGTTCGACCAGTTTGGGGGTCCCGATTTAGGTGGCCACTGGCGTTGTTATCCCCGACTCCCAGCGGCAATGATGGGCTTATGACTGTCATCAAGATCAACGCATTAACCGTGCCAACTGAAATGGGCGACGAGGTTGCAAGCCGCTTTGCGGCCCGAGCTGGCGCAGTCGATGGAGCTGAAGGCTTCGAAGGATTCGAGTTGTTGAAGCCCGAGGACGACCGGACCACGTGGCTGGTTGTCACCCGGTGGCGTGACGACGCATCGTTCCAGGCATGGCGCGACGGCGACGGTGCACAAGCCGCACATGCTGGTCCACCCCCGGGGCAGGCGCACGGCGGTAGTGACGACACCGGCGAAGCTCCGAAGCGACCCATGGGTTTGCAGGCCGAGCTGTGGAGCTACAGCGTGCAGGTCTCCTCATCGGGCAGCTAACCCTGTGGTCGTTGGCCAGCCGTGTTGGGGGAGGCGTCGGGTGACTCACCGTGCGTGACCTTCATCTAACACTTGCTTGGTTACTCATTGTGGCCAACGGTCTCGCTGGCGCGTGGGCGCTGGGCGCCCACTTCAAAACCGAGCTACGTGTTGCCGCGCTTTGGTGGTTCACCGGCTTTGCCCAAGCGCTGGCTTTTGTCCAAGCAAGCGTGGGCGTTGCGCTGTTGTCTAGCGAAGACCTCGAACCCGACGATTTCCATATGCTGTATGGGTTTTCTACGCTGGTGGCGGTTGGCATTCTGTACAGCTACCGCGGCCAAATACCCCAACACAAGTACACGTTGTATGCCGGTGGAGGGTTCTTCATCATGGGCCTCGGCATTCGCGAGATGTTCTTGTAGCGACCGGTTGGGCTCGGCGTTTGCTGTGCCTGGCCCTACCAAGGACTGCTGAGGGCCAGGTACTATCCATCTTGTTCACACCTGACGGGGGTATTCACCATGGCCGTAAGTGCGTATGTGCTGATTCAGATCGAAATGGGTCGAGCTGGCAATGTCGCGGGCCAGATCCGCGACATCGAGGGCGTCGACTCTGCCGAGATCGCCACCGGTCCCTACGACATCATTGCGAGGGCTTCGGCCGAGACCATGGATGACCTTGGGCGTATGGTGGTGGGCCAAATCGAGATGGTCGACGGAATCACCCGAACCCTCACCTGCCCGGTCATCAACCTCTAGCTCACAGGAGTCCCGCCCTGTCGGTGGCTACCTGAGGCGGCCCTGGGCTGGAGCGCGAGGCTTGATTGCGCTGGCGCGCGAGGCTTGATTGCGCCGGAGCGCGAGCTTGTCGCGAAAAGGCCCCAGCCCGGGCGAAAGGCTGGGACCCGTGAACGCGTTGAGCGGCGTTCGAATCTCTCGGAGTGCTCCACCCGCGAACGGCTCCAGCTGCGAGTTTCGGCAATGCTGAAACTCGGTTAGTGAGCGCA
>JAUIIS010000132.1 GCA_030431575.1 Acidimicrobiia bacterium
ACAGCCATGTCCCTCGGCGCATTGAACACCGGATACCCCGTGAGATTGATGTTGTCGTCAGAGATAGGGGTTTCGACGTGACAAACCGAAAAGTCCGCTGCCTCAAACAGCGGCGCGACCTCGGCAAACATCGGCCCGTAGTCGTGGTCGAGATCGGCATCGCCAAACAACGCTGCCTGGTTGATAACGGGCCCATGACTGAGCACCTCACCACTGAACGCCAGGGTGTAGGCAGTGGGCTGCGGCGTAGGTGTGGGAGTTGGTGTGGGGACCGGCGTGGCCGTCGCCGATGGGGTTGGGGTGGCAGTGGGGACCGGAGTCGGGCGCTGCGCATTGGCTACCTGGGCTGCCTCTTTGTCGTTGGCGTTGACGGCCAAGTAACTCACGGCCAATACCGCTACCACCAACCCAACGAATACCCCGACAAATCGCATTGCCAACCGATACTAATCACGCCCTCTGACACGGCGCAGCATGGCTTGGCTAGCGCAAGAGTTCGGGCGCAACGGGACAGTTCGCCCCCTGCAACGCCTGCGCCACCGGAGACAGGCCAGTTGGGCCAACCACATGTGTGACCAGGTCCAGCGGCACAAACTCCTCGTCCACGTCCCACGGCTCTTCGTGGGCCACGCGGTCGTGGAGCGAACGCCACAACGCCTGGGGCAACAAACGCCCTTCGCCACCCACCATCCACACGGCCGTATCGAGATGCCTCGCCACCGCAGCTGCGGCGCGCGAACCGCTAACCGCAAGTGCCTGCTCTGGCCCAATCGCCGGTGACTCCAACACCACAACGTCGACCTCGGCCACCGCAGCGCCAAGCCCGCCGAGGGGCACATCGACCGCGTCGATGTCGTTGTTCCAAAGCCGTTGCACCAAACCCGAACCTTCGCCCAAGGCGTCGATGACGAACACCTCAAGGTCGCCCCGAGCCAACAGTGCGTCGGCAGCAACGTCGGGCCAACCCAACACCGCCACTTTGGCTCCGTCGCCGAACGCATACCGAAGCTCACGAGCTGTCGAGTCGTTGTCCAATAAATCCAAGGAGTCTCGAAGCTCAGCCACTGGATCACCCGAAGCCAAAACCCGCGAAGCCAACCACAACAATGGCCCCGACGTGGGCTGACGATCCACCATGCGCCGACATGCGGTGACCAGCCCCTGCGGCTCATAGGCGAAGGACAAAAGGGCACCAGCGGCCTCGCGAACAAGCACCGGCTGGGGCACGCCAGAGGCTCTAGCCACATAGCGAAGACGTTCGATTGGGTGCATCAGATGCAGAGTACCGGGCCACGGTGTGCAAACCAGGGCCAACTTTGGGCTACGTTAAAGCGCCGTGGCAACCACTCCTGCAGCAGACGTTTCGCTGAACCCCATTACGGGCGATGCGCGGCCCCTCGAAGACTGGATCACCACGTTCCATCTGGTCCTTGTGGTGCTTGATCCATACACCCATGAGAGCTCCTGGCTCATCGATACCGCCGGCAAGATCCTGAAAGAATTCACCGGCGCCGACTGTCGCGTCGCGTGGCTCGTGACCGGCGATGAAGAACAGGCCCAAGCGTTCCTTGGCCCCTGGGCCGAAGAACTCCTCACCTTCGCCGACCCCGACCGCGACATGGTCAAGTCACTGGGCCTCGAAGAACTCCCAGCGCTGGTGCACATCGACCAGCACCGCAACCTCGTCGGCGCAGCCGAAGGTTGGCGACCCGAAGCGTGGCGAGAGATCACCACCGAACTCGCACGGGTCATGAGCTGGTCTCGCCCCGCTATCCCCGCCCCTGGCGACCCCACCCCCTACGCCGGCACCCCTGCGTTAGGCAGCTAGCCGCCCACGAGTCCCACACACCGCCTAACCTGATTCCATGTCGGATGGGTTTGAGACAGGTGAGGCGGGTAGCGTCAATACCATGCCGGACTTCGACTACAGCGAGCTCCTCCCCCTTGGGGAAGACACCACCACGTACCGCAAGCTCACCAGCGATGGCGTCTCAACCTTTGAGGCCAACGGGCAGACCTTCCTCAAGGTCGAACCCGAAGCGCTCACGCTGCTGACTGCCACTGCGATGCACGACATTGCCCACTACCTGCGCCCCGGTCACCTCGACCAGCTAGCCAGCATTCTGAGCGACCCCGAAGCGTCGCCCAACGATCACTTCGTGGCCACCGAACTCCTCCAGAACGCCAACATTGCCGCGGGCGGTGTGCTGCCCATGTGCCAAGACACCGGCACCGCCATTGTCATGGGCAAGAAAGGCCAGAACGTCTTCACCGGCGCCGACGACGAACGTGCCATTGCCCGCGGCGTGTTCGACACCTACAACACCTCCAACCTCCGCTATTCACAGCTGGCACCGCTGTCGCTGTTCGAAGAAAAAAACACCGGCAACAACCTGCCGGCCCAAATCGAGCTTTACGCAACCGGCGGCGACGCCTACAAGTTCTTGTTCATGGCCAAAGGCGGCGGATCCGCCAACAAGAGCTACCTCTTCCAAGAAACCAAGGCCCTACTCAACCCCGAATCGCTCACCCGATTCCTCGACGAAAAGCTCCGCTCGCTGGGCACCGCAGCCTGCCCGCCGTACCACCTGGCCGTGGTCATCGGCGGTACCTCAGCCGAGTTCACGCTCAAAACCGCCAAGTACGCCTCGGCCCGTTACCTCGACACGCTCCCAACCGAGGGCAGCGCCTCAGGCCACGGGTTCCGTGACCTCGAATGGGAACAACGCATCCTCGAGCTCACCCGAGAGTTTGGCATCGGGGCCCAATTCGGCGGCAAGTACTTCTGCCACGACGTCCGCGTCATTCGTCTTCCCCGCCACGGCGCATCAAACCCGGTAGGCATTGCGGTGTCTTGTTCAGCCGACCGCCAGGCATTGGGCAAGATCACGGCAGAAGGCGTATTTCTCGAACAACTCGAAACCGACCCGGCGCACTACCTGCCCGAAGTCACCGAAGAAGATCTGTCGGCGCAAGTGGTCGACATCGACCTCAACCAGCCAATGGACGCCATTCGGTCCACGCTTTCGCAGTACCCGGTCAAGACCCGGCTTCGCCTCACCGGCACCTTGGTTGTTGGGCGTGACATCGTGCACGCCAAGATCAAAGAGCGCCTCGACGCCGGCGAACCCATGCCCGAGTACCTCAAGAACCACCCCATCTACTATGCAGGTCCAGCCAAGACCCCTGAGGGCTACGCCTCTGGGTCCTTCGGTCCCACAACCGCCGGCCGCATGGACAGCTACGTCGAGCAGTTCCAGGCCGCTGGCGGATCAATGGTCATGTTGGCCAAGGGCAACCGGTCCCAGCAAGTAACCGACGCATGCAACACACACGGCGGCTTCTACCTGGGCTCTATTGGCGGGCCCGCAGCCCGTCTCGCCAAAGACGCGATCCGCAAAGTCGAAGTTCTCGAATACGAAGAGCTGGGCATGGAAGCGGTATGGCGCATCGAAGTCGAAGACTTCCCGGCGTTCATCATTGTCGACGACAAAGGCAACGACTTCTTCGCCGAAGTCTCAACCCCGGTCCACCTGCGCAAATAGTGGCGCTAGGGCGCCGCTGCAGCTTCCTGGGGTTTCGACCGCAGCGCACGGCTCCAGGCCATGGACGGCTTTTCAAACAGGTGATACCACACCACCGCGGCCACGATCTGGCCAATGGTCACACCAATCAGCGCAATGAGTTCAGTACCCGTTGACGGGTCGAGCACCTTGTAGCTGATCCAGAATGCGCCACCGGCAATCGACGGATGGATGAGGTACAGCGAGTAGCTGATCTTGCCCAAGAACAGGACGGGTTGCGTAGAAAGCACCTGCTCGGGCGGCGAGTTCTTCACGTACACAAACAGCAACAACAGCAGTGCCGTGGCAGCTCCAGCAGCAACGCGCTCGTCGCCGCTGTTGACAAACGCTGCCACTACCAGCAATCCCACATACGCAAGGCTTGGGAGCCGCCAGTACGCCTTACGGGTGGATTCGAAGATGGCCTGACCAGCCAGGAACAAGAACCAACTGGCCACAAAGACACCGCGGTCGTTGCCCCAACTTGTCACATCGAATGGCCACAGCAGCGATACGGCCAGGGCGACCCCGAGCAGGGCGTCACCGGCATATGCCCACGGGAGTTTGCCAGCCAGCCACTTCATCAGGGCAAAGGCAATGTAGAACTGCATCTCAATGGCCAGCGTCCAAAAGAACACGCCAATGCGAGGCTGATCGGTGAGGTCCTGCACATAGGCCAGGTGGGCCAAGATGTCGGGAATGGACGGCATGTCGAAGGCCACATCACGGATGCGCTCTTCGGCCAACCCCACCAGGATCGTCAGCGCGATTGCCGCGTAATACGGCGGCGACAACCGGCGCCAACGACGATGCATGAAATGCACCGGATCGAAGGTGCGCGCTGGCCGGTTGGCCTGCGAGAACGGGATGACAAACCCGCTCAGCATGAAGAACACCGGCACCCCCATCCAACCGCGTTCAAACAGCCAGGCGGTGATCCATACAGGCAGAGCGTCGTAGAGATTGTCGATGTGCCCGCCGGTCCAGGTGTGGTAAATGGTCACCCAGAGAGCCGCGACACCGCGCAGCCCGTCAAGATGATGAAGGTGTCCCTTACTGGCCATAGCTCATCCCATCGGCTGCGACTGCCCGAACTTTATTGCCCATAGCAAGCGGCCACGCATTCGCCGTCACAGGCCCAGCCACAACGCAGCAGCGCCTCCGCACCACGCCGCCGGACCCGGCCGCTCGCTAAAGCTTCGTGAAACGCAACGGAAGCTGCTTCAGCGGACGCAAGAAGAAGCTGAACTCGTGCGGTTGCGGATCCAATGGTTCAGCCAGTTGGATATCGCCCATGCGGTCCAAAATTGCGGTGAACGCCGACATCAACTCGGCGCGGGCCAGCGCGGCGCCAATACAGAAGTGGTTGCCCAGCCCAAAGGCCACGTGTTGGTTGGCGTTCTCGCGCTCGATGTCAAACACCGCCGGCTCATCGAAAACGGTGGCGTCGCGGTTGGCAGCCGCGTAGCGGGCATGCACCGACGCCCCCGCGGGAATGTCGACGCCATGAACCTCAGCTGGGCACGCCGTGGTCCGCCAAAGCCCAGCGACCGGGCTGTCAAAGCGCAGGCTTTCCTCAATGAAGTTCTTTTGCAGAGACCGATCGGCTCGGAGCTTCTCCATCTGATCGGGATGCTCAAGCAGCAGCATCATTGCTGTTCCCAGCGCAGCCGTGGTGGTCTCGAAACCGCCAGTAACCAGCTGATGCATGAGATCCTGGAGCTCCTCCATCGTGAAGGGCTCCTCGTCTTGGTGGGCATGCACTAACGCCGAAATCAGGTCGTCGCGGGGCTCAGAACGCCGGGCCTCAAACTCCTTAGCCAAATGATGCTGGGCCTCAAGCTCGATCTCGGCTTGCGCCACAGCTTCTTCGGGGCTGAGGACACGCTGAGACATCGCCAACATGGCATCCGCCCAGCGCTTGAACGTCAGATACTGGTCTGCGGGAAGCCCCAGCTGCTCGCAGATGAAGACGCCAGGCAACGGCAACGCAAACTGGCTGACGAACTCGCATTCACCATCGTCGATGAAACTGTCGATCAGGCTGTGAGTGATCTCGTCGATCCTCGGCACCATGTCTTGAACGCGACGGTTGGTAAAGACACGGCCCAAGAGCTTGCGATAGTGGGTGTGCTCGGGCGGGTCGGTCCGTTGCAACGTGCGAGCCTTCACCCAGCCGCGCTCGGCAAACACCTCAGCGTGGGCCAGCGCCGCGTCGTTGACCGTCCCGGCTGCGCCGCCAGATGGCCGACTTGAGAACACCTCAGGGTCGGTCAACACAGTTCGTACCCCGTCGTAGGTGGTGACCATGTACATGCCGTTCTCGGGCAGTTGATACACCGGGCACTTGTGATGCATCTCGGCATACACGTCAAACGGATCGTCTTGGACCGCGGGGTCCATGAAACTGGCATCGATAACCGGCTTGTCGTCTGAGACTGTCATGGAGACCCCCGTCGAAATGGCGTGTCTGGCGCCCAAAGGTGCGCCAATACCACGACAGTAGTGCCCAAGTGTCCAGCCCGCAGCGGTCTCGCTTCAGGGCTACTACGGTGCCAACGTGCTCAACCCAAAGAACTTCACCGCCGAAACGCTGGCGCTTCACGCGGGCCAGCGCCCAGACCCAACCACGGGCTCGCGAGCGGTGCCCATCTACCAGACCACCTCATATGTTTTTGACGACGTCGACGGTGCCGCTGGACTCTTCAACCTCGACCTTCCCGGCCACATATACAGCCGGATCTCCAACCCCACCGTGGCCGCATTCGAGGAACGCGTCGCTGCCCTCGAAGGTGGCGTTGGCGCAGTGGCCACCGCATCCGGACAAGCCGCACTCTTCTTGACCCTGGCCACCATCGCCTCTGCGGGCGATCACGTAATTGCCAGTCGGGCCCTCTACGGCGGGACCCACCAGGTACTTGCCCTCACCATGCCCAGGTTCGGCATCGAGACCACCTTTGTCGAACCAAACAACGTCGACGAAATCGCCGCCGCGGTGCGCCCAAACACCAAGGTGGTGTTAGCCGAAACCATCGGAAATCCCCGCGGAGACGTAGCCGACTTTGCCCGGCTCGCCGAGGTGGCGCACAGCCACGGCATACCCCTCGCCATCGACAATACGTTTGCCTCGCCAATGCTTTGCCAGCCCATTAGCCACGGCGCAGACCTGGTGTATCACTCGGCCACCAAGTTCATAGGCGGCCACGGCACTGCACTGGGCGGCGTCATCGTGGACAGCGGGACCTTCGACTGGGCTAGCTCGGGCCGCTTCCCTACCCTCACCGAGCCCTACGACGGCTACCACGGCATCCGCTACGTGGACGAGTTCGGGCCGCTGGCCTTTGACATGCGGGCCAGAACCGAAGGGCTGCGCGATTTTGGAGCCTGCATGGCACCCCAAAACGCATTCCTGCTCCTCCAAGGCCTAGAGACACTCCCGGTGCGCATGCCGCGTCACGTGGCCAACGCAAGGGAAGTCGCCGCGTTTCTCGAAGGCCACGACGCCGTGTCTTGGGTCAGCTACCCAGACCTCGCCTCACACCCCGATCACCAACTCGCAGCCACCTACCTCCCCAACGGTGCCGGCGCCATCTTCTCGTTCGGGATCGAAGGCGGCCGCACCGCAGGAGCCAAGTTCATCGAGTCGCTCCAGCTGTTCAGCCACGTAGCCAACGTGGGCGACGCCAAGAGCCTCGTCATTCACCCGGCCAGCACCACCCACGCCCAACTCTCGGCCGAAGCGCTCCACGACGCTGGCGTGGGCGAAGACCTCATCAGGCTGTCCATCGGGCTCGAAGGAGCAACCGACTTGATCGCAGACCTGGCCCAAGCCCTGAAGCGGAGCCAACGATGACATCTCGACTTTTTGCCGCAACCGGTGGCCACCAACACCGCGGCCAACCAACAGCCGTACTTGTGCATGGCGCTGGTGGGAACCGGACCCAATGGGGAACCCAAGCCCGCCACCTGGCCGCTCGAGGCTTCGACGTCTTGGCGCTGGACCTGCCCGGCCATGGCCGCTCACCCGGCCCAGCGTGCAGCACCATTGAGGACTACAGCGCTGCCGTTATCGCAGAGCTGGACCACCGCCACGTCGACGCCTTCTCGGTTGCGGGTCATTCCATGGGGGCCATGATTGCGCTTCACCTGGCCGCCACAGCTCCACAGCGGGTCACTGCTGCGGCCCTCATCGGGGCCGGCTTGGCGCTCGGAGTTAACCCGGCACTACTCGACGGCACCCGTGACACACCCGGCCTCGCTGCCAAAGCCATTGTGGATTGGGGCCATTCGTTCGATTCTCACATGGGATCTGCCCAAACCCCGGGGCTCTGGATGGACGGCACAGACCTCGCAGTCATGGACGCCGAGATCGCCGCGCACCCGGGCAGCTTGCACGCCGATTTCTCGGCCACAGCAGGCTTCGATGGCACCGATCTCGCTGGCGCTGTCCAATGCCCGACGTTGGTGATCTCGGGCCAGCGGGACAACATGACCCCACCCAAGCTGGGCAAAGCCGCGGCAGAAGCCATCGCCAACGCCCACTACGTAGAGCTCGCCGGAGCCGGCCACATGCTCATGACCGAACGACCCGCCCAGGTTGCGCAAGAGCTCCGATCTTTCTTTGCCGCAAACACCGAGGGCCTAGCGGATAGGTGAGCGCAGCCGGCCGAGACGCCAGGACCACCCGGGGGGCATCCATTGGCGTGTTGGGGTAGCTTCCCAAGACAGCTTGGGCGGACCCCAGCCAACGCCGCAGGAGACAACCATGGAAAAGATTCGCATCGGCTTTGGGTTGGGAACCAACAGCCACACCAACGAACCCTCCCGGCTCCAGCCAATGATCGATGGCCTAGAGGCCAACGGGTTCGACAGCATCTGGTTCGCCGAACGCGTCGCTGGGGCCACGCTAGATCCCATCGTGGCAATGACCTGGGCTGCGGCAAGGACCGAGAAGCTCAAGTTCGGTCCCAGCGTCATGGTTGTTCCGGGCCGCAACCCCGTGCTACTCGCAAAGTCGTTAGCCAGCCTCGACCGGGTCTCGGGCGGGCGCGTGCTGCCCGCTTTTGGGCTTGGAGCAGTGAACCTTGGCGAACACCAGGCCTTTGGCGTGGAGCGCAAAGAACGAGCGCCATGGTTTAACGAGGCCCTGCCGCTGCTTCGCCGCCTATGGACCGAAGAGGTCGTCGACCACCATGGCGAACGATTCCATCTCGAAGGCGTGCGGGTCGAGCCCAAACCAGTGCAGGACCCGCTAGAGATCTGGCTGGGCGGCATTGCTCCAAGCGAACTTCGCCGCACCGGACAGCTCGGAGACGGTTGGCTTCCCAGCTTCTGCACGCCCGACGACGTTGCCGCAGCCATTCCCATCATCGACCAACACAGCGACGAGGCGGGGCGCCCACGCATCGACCGAGGCCACTTTGGGGCGCTTATCAGCTACTCCAGAGACGGCACGATCCCCGAGCGATTGGTCAAACTGGTCGAGACGCGCCGCCCAGACCTGCGCGCCGAAGACATCGTTTGCACCAACCGCGAGGCCATCGAAGGCCGAGTCAAGGAGTTTGTCGACGCTGGCGCGTCAAAGTTCGTGGTGATGCCAATGATCGAACCAGACGATTGGCACGCAGAACTCGACCAGCTGGCCGAGGCAACGCTGCATCTCCACAACTAGTGTCCTGCCCGGGGCGGATCACTAGGCCAGTTGGTCGAACGCCTGCTGCAGGTCGGCGATGAGGTCGCTGGCCGACTCGATGCCTACCGACAGCCGCACCAGGGCCGGGTCGACCGACAGGGCCGAGCCAGCAACAGACAAGTGCGTCATGGCCGCAGGAACCTCAATCAACGACTCAACGGCACCCAACGACTCGGCCAACGTAAAGATCTTGGTGCGCGCCACCAGCTCGTTGGCTGCCTCGGGACCCGCAGCCACGATAAACGAAACCATGCCCCCAAATCGCCGCATCTGTTTGGCCGCCGCAGCGTGACCCACCGAGGCCGGCAGGCCCGGATACAACACTTCGCCTACTGCGCTGTGGCCGTCGAGAAACTCGACAATTGCCTCGGCGTTGTCGCAATGGCGGTCCATCCGAACGTGGAGCGTTTTGATGCCACGCAAGAGCAGGTA
>JAUIIS010000496.1 GCA_030431575.1 Acidimicrobiia bacterium
TCAGGCGCTATGGGGGCAATGGAGCCATTGGCTGCGGTAGGCAGACTGTTGCCAAGTGGGGTGACACCTGCGTCTGGCGGTGGGCCGTCGCAGGGTCCGAGCACTCGTGTATCGACGCCCTGGCGGCGCAGGGCACGCGCCAGACCAAGGATCTGATGCTGGACACCGCCGGGAATGGTCAGGCTGTAAGGGCTGATCATGCCCACCTTCATGATGCTGCCGCCTCCGAGGCTAAGAACTCGTGGTCACTGGGCCAATTGGGTTGGAGGAGATGCCATTGCTCGGGTGCTTGGGAAATGAGCCATTCGAGCTCGTGAGCCAACGCCTGTGTTACTCGAGCGACGTCGGACCGCAACTTTCCCTCGCGGTTGGTGGGAAGCGGCGGCCGACAGATGGCATGGTGGCGGCCCGGCTGTTGATAGACCCCAACAGGGATGATGGCTGCCCCGGTGCGAAACGCGACGGTTGCGGGCCCGCCAGGCAGCGTGGTGGGTTCGCCAAAGAAGTCGACCGGCACTCCACCGCCAACGAGGTCTCGATCACTAAGCAAACAGACCACGTGGTTGGCTTTGAGTGCGGCAATAATCTCGCCAGCAACCTTTGGGCCGAGCGGCACGACGTTCATGCCAAAGGACTTGCGATAGTCGGCCATCCAGGCGAACAACTCGGGAGGCTCTATGGCCTCGACAACCACGGTGACTTCATAGCCGGGCCTGCAGGTCAGCCAACGGCCAGCCCATTCCCAACCCCCGAGATGGGGGAGCGCCAAGATAGGGCCAACGCCGCGGCTGAATGCGTCTTCGATGTGTTCGAAACCTTCGACGGTGAAACCCACGTCGACCTCGGCTGGGGTGGCGCCTTGCAGGCGGGCCGAGTCGATCCAATAGCGGGCGTAGGAGTCGAAGGCCTGTTCGGCCAATGCATCGATCATGGCCTCGTCTGCCCCGTCACCAACGACGCGACGGATGTGGCGCTTGAGCATGACGGTGCGTTCGGGCGCCCAGCGGGCCACGCGCTTAGCAACAAACGAGCGCGCTGGGTCTACCAGCGCGGCTGGTGCGTGCTGAGCCAACAGTGAACCGGACTGGAACGTCCGGACGATCGCGTTTGGGCTAGGCACGGCTTGGGGCGATCGGGGTCCTAGCCAAGCGAGACACTAGGTCTGGCGCCTACGCGACAGCTGGCGCCGGGTGCGCGCCTCGGTGCGGGTACGGCGACGCCTGGCGGGACGCGGCGGTGGTTCAGGCATCACGTTGGTGGCCTGCACCCAGACCTTGGCAAACCGCTGCACGGCCGTGACCAGAGTCAGCACAAGCATGATCCACAGCACGGGGATGAGAATCTGACCAAACAGCAGGCCGATGGCCAACACAATGAACCGCTCTGCGCGCTCCATGATGCCGCCCTTTGCGTCGAAGCCAAGCGACTCGGCCTTTGCACGTTGGTACGAAATGAGCATGGCGGAACCCATGACAGCGACAGGCAACACCGAGATCCGTCCGGGCTCGTTTGAAGCCAGGTACCACGTCACGCCACCAAACAGCAGGGCGTCAGTGACGCGGTCGGAGACCGAGTCAAAGAACGCCCCACGCACCGACGACGTGCCCGATGCTTTGGCCACCGCCCCGTCGAGGGCGTCGGGGATACCCGTCAGCACCAGAAAGACAAAGCCGAGCTTGAGATAGCCGTTGCCAATGACCACCGCACCAATACCAGCAATGACGATGCCAAGAATGGTGAGGGCGTCGGCGGTAACGCCGGCTTTGCGAAGGCTAACGCCCATTGGGTCGAGGCCCTTATTGACGGTTTCGCGC
>JAUIIS010000133.1 GCA_030431575.1 Acidimicrobiia bacterium
CCACCGCGATTCCAACAGCTACGGCTGTTCCGACGGCGACTGCGCTGCCTACTGCCACCGCTATTCCCACTGCGACAGCTGCCCCGACAGCGACCTTGGCTCCCACCGCAACCCCAACAGTGGCGGTGCCTACTGCCACCGCTGCACCGACGCTGACGCCGACACCCACGTCAACTGTTGGAGCCGGAACCCCGACCCCCACACCGGCGGCGCCCACTGCAACGCCCACCGCCACGGCTACGCCAACAACCGCACCCACCAACCCGCCCACGCCTGCAGCTACCAGCACGCCAACGCCGACACCTTCGGCCACCTCTACCGCGACGCCTACCAGCACCCCTTCACCAACACCGACCGCCACCCCAACAACGCCGCCAGTATCCAACGCATCCGTCGAACTCCTGGCGCAGAAAGCCACCTTCGGGCCCAAGCCCGCCCTCATGGGTGAGATCGCCGCAGCAACGCCAAGTGGGTGGATTGAACAACAACTCAACCATGCCGCAATCGACGACAGTGTCATCGAAGGGGTAGTGGCCTCGTACACGACGCTGACCAACACCGCAGCCCAGAACTGGGCGGTCCTTCAAGCCGACGGCGGCCAGACCCGCATTCTCGGCGAAGTCATGCACGCTAACTTCTTGCGAGCCGTCTACTCACCGAAGCACCTGTACGAGGTGATGTGTGACTTTTGGTTCAACCACCTCAACATTCACCTGTTCGGGAACTACTCGTTCCGTCACCACACGGCCGCATATGTCGAAGGCGTGATCCGCCCCCATGCCTTGGGCAGGTTCACCGACATGCTCGCTGCGTCGGCATCGAGCCCAGCAATGCTTGCCTACCTCGACAACTACCGCAGCAACGCCAACAGTTCCTCGGGGGTCAACGAGAACTATGGCAGGGAACTGCTTGAGCTCCACACGTTGGGGATTCGTGATGGGTTGCACGTCTACGACGAGGTCGATGTCCGGAATGCCTCCTATGTCATGTCTGGCTGGAGCATCGATACCTCAGCTGACCAAGACGTCTTCCTGTTCCGCGAGAACTATCATTGGCGACCGGCCGTGACGCTGTTGTCCGGGCAATGGAGTCGGCCCGACAGAACCGGCGCCGACGCTGCGACCCTGCAAGCCGACGGCTACAGCCTGCTGAGCTTCCTGGCAGGTCACCGCAGCACCGCCGAGTACATCTGTTGGAAACTCGCTCGCAGGTTTGTGAGCGACAACCCGCCCGAAGCTCTCGTACAGCGACTGGCCGACGAATGGCAGGCCACGGGTACCGACATCGCAGCGGTCATGCGCATGCTGCTCAACTCCGCAGAGTTCGCATCGTCAGCGGGACAAAAAGTCCGCCGCGGCTTCGAGACCGTTACCTCCTATATGCGCAGCCTCGAAGCATCAATCGACACCAACCCCGTTGGACTCGCATCTGAAGCCCTGCACAGCCTCAGCTGGTACGAGGGAGTCCTCGAGCGTCACGGGCAACGGCTGTTCTCCAAGGCCACCCCGGACGGATACGCAGACACTGGACCAGAGTGGATCAGCTCCGATGCCATGTTGAGGCGCTGGGAAACCGCGGGCCGGCTCGCAAACAACGAACTCGCCGACGACATAACGGTTGACCCGAACGTGCTTATCCCCGCAACGCTGCCAGCCACCATGGGCGAACTCATCGACATGATGCTCTACGCGGCCACGGGCGCCGCAGCTACCGCTACTGAGCGGAGCGCGTATGCCACGTACCTGGGCGTTGCCGAGTCGGACCCCGCAGCAAGCCACCCCTTTGGCGACGCGCAACTGCTGGCGGACTTCGCTGGGCTGTGCCTATCCCGACCAACCTTCCAGTACCGGTGAGGCAAATGAAGACGCTGTCCCCATCCAAGAAGAGCTCCACGGGCCGTGTTGGAAGACGCGGGTTTCTGGCCGGTGCCGCGGCAGCGGGCAGCATGGTGGTGTTGCCGAGCGGCACCAAGCTCGCCTTTGCCGACCCCAACGAGCCCACCAAAGGTGACGTGTTGGTGTACCTGTTTCTACGAGGCGGCGCCGATGGACTCAGCTTGGTGCCGCCGGTTGGTCTGCCTAGCTACTACGACTTGCGGATTGACGGCTCGTACAACATTGCGGTCGCGCAAGGCGATGCCCTATCGCTGGGGGCTCTAGGGGCCACCCATCCCGACCTCGCCCTGCACCCGGCCATGGCGCCGCTCATGCCGTTTTGGAACGCCGGGGAGATGGCCATAGTCCACGCAGCCGGTTCGCCAGCCTCGCTGTCTTCCACCCGTTCACACTTCGAAGCCGAAGAGGTCTGGGAGCGGTGCGGACGCCAACAGACCACGGTGGACGGCTGGATTGGCCGCCATCTAGCAACCTCGAGCGACGTCAGCGGCAACCTGGCTGGCATCAGCCACGAACAACGCATCTGGTCTGCAATGCAGGGGTACTCGAAGAGCCTCGCCATAAGCAACATCTACAACTTCGACATTTTCGGCTACAACGACCGCAGCTCGGCACGCTCGCTACTCGATGCGCTCCACGGGTCAGCCGGGTTGGTCGAGAGCGAAGGCCAAGACACCTTGGATGCAGTCAACACCATCGACTCCATCGACTTCAGCGCCTTCAGCCCACAGAACGGCGCCGTGTACCCAACCAACAACAGCTTGGCCAACGAACTCAATCAGATCGCACGACTCATCCGGGCCAACATCGGCCTGCGAGCCGTGACCGTCGACATCGGGGGTTGGGACACACACAACGACATGGGAACCCCGGTGCCGGGGCAACGCATGTACGACCGCATCAGTCGCCTGGCTGTTGGCCTCGAACCGTTCCTCACCGACATGGGTGCAGACATGAACGAGGTGACCGTCATTGCCGCCTCCGAGTTTGGTCGGACCATCAACGTCAACGGCAGCGGCGGCACGGACCACGGACGGGGTGGCGCCATG
Organism: Acidimicrobiia bacterium; assembly: GCA_030431575.1. Taxonomy (GTDB): domain Bacteria; phylum Actinomycetota; class Acidimicrobiia; order Acidimicrobiales; family UBA8592; genus JAUIIS01. The sequence goes on from JAUIIS010000133.1 coordinate 2,945, forward strand.
TTTGCCTTTGGCAAGGGAATTAACGGCGGTATCTACGGCGGGTTTCCAAATGTCATCGAAGATGGTCCCGAAGGCGACCTGGTTGTCCTCAACGATTTCCGCCAGGTCTACGCCGAGATTGTCGACAAGCGCCTAGGGAACCTGGCCAACATGGCCACTGTGCTTAATGGCTACGACCCCGGTGGCTCCTATCTTGGTTTGGCCAACACGCTGTAGTGGGCTGCACGGTCCCTTCAACGCAACAGCTAGATGCTTCGCAATCGCCCCCGGTTCGGTGCCAGCGATCCTCACACGCCGGCACCGGTGGGAGCCGGGCGCACGATGCAGCCGCAGGGACCCACCCTGCGGCTGCATCCCTGCCGTCGCTGTCGGTGGGTCTGTATCGTCGATGCCTCAGGTGACCCGTGTCAGTGATCGGGGCCGGTGGCCGGTGTAGGTACCTGCGCGCTTGATGCGCGCAGCGGTCGCCGCCGAGTCTCTTGGTGGCCGTCGCCGCCCGCGCCAGCAACGTTCTAGGGTTGGCCCATGACCTCGCTGCCTACTGTTTCGTTGGCCCAAACGCCCACGCCGCTGCAACACCTCCCGCACCTGAGCGACCTCTGGGGCGGACCCCAAATTTGGGTGAAGCGCGACGACCTCACCGGGTTCGGCTTGTCGGGGAACAAGGTGCGCAAGCTTGAGTTTCACTTCGGAGCAGCGCTAGCCGCAGGCGCCGACACCATCATCACCACCGGCGCAATCCAGTCCAACCACTGCCGAGCAACAGCACTGGCGGCAGCACAACTTGGGCTGCATTGCGAGCTCGTGTTGCGCACCCGAGATGGCGCTCCTCCAGACGTCGTGCGTGGCAACCACGTGCTGCATCGCATCTCTGGCGCCACGTTGCATTTTGTTGACCCCGATGGCTACCGCCAGCGCGACACGGTCATGGCGAAGATCGCCGACGACCTTCGCGCGGGTGGGCAAACTCCCTGGGTCATTCCCGAAGGGGCGTCAGACGCCTTGGGCATGTTGGGCATGGCCGCAGGCTTCGATGAGCTCGACCTCACTCGCATACCAGGTGAGGTGCGCGGCGTCTGGCACGCCAGCTCTTCAGCCGGCACGACCGCAGGTTTCGGCTGGTCTGCAGGCCGCACCGGCCCCGACGTCCCCATCATCGCTGTGTCGGTTGGCGACACCGCCGAGGCCGTCGAAGCCGCCGTCACCTCACTATGGGGCGAAGCATCACGGGCCTATGGTCAACCCATGCCCACCGCAGCAGTGGAATACCGCGACGACTATGTGGGCGCAGGCTACGGCCGCATCGATCCCGAACAGTCAGCCATCGTCAACGCCGCCACCGCCGCAACCGGGCTTCTGTTCGACCCCACCTACACCGGTAAGGCGCTCTATGGGCTCTACCAAGAGATCCAGTCCGGCCGCTTCACCCCCGCCGACCACATCATCTTCTGGCACACCGGCGGAGGATTCGAAGCGCTCTAACATCCCGCAGGTCAACGCTTGTTGCTGTTTTGTGCCGCAGGTCAACGCTTGTTGACCTGCGGTTGCGCCGGAGGCGGTCTCCTGGTCGCTCGTCCCTCGCTCCCGAGCACTGTGTTCCGTCGGTCAACGCTTGTTGACCTGCGGTTGCGCCGGAGGCGGTCTCCTGGTCGCTCGTCCCTCGCTCCCGAGCTCCCAACTGGCGGCAGCGTGCCGCTGGTGACCACCACTGTCCGTCGGTTGGTCGGGCGGTCCGAAGTGGCGGCAGTGTGTGCCGGTGGTGACTGCTGGTGTCCCCCAAGTTGGGTGAGGGAAGAGGCTCGAGAAAGGGCGGGGCGGTCCTTATCTTTGCTTTCGGGGGGTGGATCTAGGGTGTGATCCGTATCCCCAGGCAGAGCCGACTGCTGGGTAGGCCCCCGGACTTTGAGGAATCAACAGTGAGCGATTGGACCCCCGCACCACCGCCTGAACCCAAGCCACCACGCCCCACCTGGGGGCATGACGCTGGCGCCGACGCAGGCGAGGGGCACGACACCGGCTCGGAGCCAGCCGCGACCGACAACGAAAGCGGCTCCCGTCCAACCCAGCCGTCGGCGCAGGACATGCCGACAGCGCAGGTGCAGGCGGTGGGGTCCACCGTTCCGCCACAGGCTCAGCAGTCGGCGCCACCGGCTCAGCAGCCCAGTTCACCGATCCCGCCGGTACCTCCAGGGCACATGAGTTCAGACAGCCAGCCCATGCCACTGGCCCCACCCGCTTTCGGCCAACGGCCACTTTCTCCGCCTGTAGCGCTGCCGTACCCCTCTGGCGCATACCCGCAGGAACCAGGGCAGCCCGCCCCCGAAGCGAAGGGTCGAGGCCGCCGAAAGGTCGTTGGAGTCATTGCTGCACTTGCCTTGCTGGCCGGAGGAGGTACCGCTGGGTACCTTGTTGCCCAAACTGGCGACGACAGCGATCCAGGACCCGAGCAGTCTGCGATTATTGACGAGCCCATCAATGAACCTGGGCCTGGAGCCAACGAACCTATCGAAATCCCCGACGAGCCAGGGCCTGTGGCAGACGACGTCGAAGAGCCCGTAGCGGCTGTCGCTGCTGCGGTGTCACCGTCGGTGGTGCGTATCGATACGGCCACCGGAACGGGCAGCGGGATCGTGTCCGACGCCGACGGACACATCATCACCAACGCGCACGTGGTCCTAGGCGCCACAGAGGTCAGCGTCCAGATGGCCGACGGCACCCGAGTCGAGGGCGTCGTTGTGGGTAGCGACCCCGCTGTCGACGTCGCCGTCGTTCGACTCTCAGCCGAAGCCGTGGCCGACCTCGTCCTCATCCCGGCATCGTTTGCGCCAAGCAGCAGCGTTGAAGTCGGCCAAATGGCCGTCGCCATTGGCAGCCCGTTCGGCCTCGAACAAAGTGTTACCGCTGGCATCATTTCTGCGGTCAGCCGCGCCGTGCCCAACAGCAACGTCGAAGACGGGTCGCCAACAGTTGTCGAAATGGTCCAGACCGACGCACCTATCAATCCAGGCAACTCCGGTGGGGCGCTGGCAGACCGCCAAGGCCGCGTGGTCGGAATGAACACATCAATTCGCACCGACGGCACAACCCAAGGCAACCTCGGTGTGGGTTTCGCAATCCCCAGCGACACCATGCTTCTCATTGCCGACCGCATCGTGAATGGTGATTCGCTTGAGAGCGGGTTCCTTGGCGTGAGCGGGTCCGACCCCGCCACAGGCCGTGCTGGAGCGTTGCTCACCGAGATCGTCCCGGGCGGGCCAGCCGAAGCAGCGGGCCTGGAGGTTGGCGATCTGGTTGTAGCTATTGACGGCCAAGAAGTCGCAGGTATGACAGAACTTGCTGCCAAGATCCGTCTCAGCCCTCCCGAAAGCGTCATCAGCATCGAAGTCCTGCGAGGCGACACCACCGTGGATCTCAGCGTCACCTTAGGTGCGCTAGGGCAGTCTTAGGAGGCTGCGCCGTTCAGGCGACAGCGATTATTCGCCCAGCCTCCTCGCGGTTCAAAAGAAACCCATCCAGTGATGCCTCAATACAGAACCGCCGTGGCACCCTGAGGTCATGGCGACAAAGATCTTGACCATGTGCACCGGCAACATCTGTCGCTCGCCCATGGCCGAGGGCATGCTGCGCATGGGTGCCAACGTGGTCGCTTACAAGGCGGTAATCGCTTCGGCCGGCACCATCGAGGGGGGAAGGCCTCCAGACCCGCACGCCATCGCCGCCATGGAAGATCGCGGTATCGACATATCACGGCACCGAAGCCACCAACTCACCGCCACCGACGTCGCCGCAGCAGACCTCATCTTGTGTATGGCACGCGAGCATGTCATTGCCGCGGCCAGCTTGGTGCCCGAAGCATTTGCCAAGACGTTCACCATGATCTCATTTGTCGAACGAGCAACCGCTGTTGGCCCGCTAGGCGACGACCTCTCGATGTCACAGTGGCTTGACGAGGTGGGCCAAGGCCGCACCCACGCCGAGCTGCTCCAAACCGGAACCGACGATATTGCTGACCCGCTGGGGCAAGGTCGTCGAGCATTCGACCGAACCGCCGATCAGCTCGAACAGCTATGTTGGGCCACAATCGATCTCCTTACCGGATATGAGCCACGCACCTAGTGTCTTGTCCGGTTGGCGCAGTTGTTGAATCAGAGGAGCATGGGCAGTGCCGCACGGCTGCGGGTCCGCAGCCAGAGCCCTCCCCAACGGCAAGGAGCCGCTACGCGTTTGGGCAGTCCAGGCGGCGGGGAATGAGCAGCCGAAAATAGCCGGACAGGACACTAGGGAACGATCGGTTCGGCCGAATGACGAGGGCCGCGCACTAGGCTCCACTGGGTCATGGAAGCTGTCATTCTCATCATCGTGTTGGCCATCGTTCTCATCGGCGGTGGCATCGCTGCGTTCATTCACGGCCGCGGGAGCGCCACCATCGAGGCGCCCCCTCGACCAAAGCCGGCCCCCAAGCCCGCGCCCGCCCCCGAGGTCGACGATGGCGATGGCGACGTCATCACGCTCGAACCCGAGGTCGAACCCGAACCCGAACCGGAGCGGCCCGCCACCTTCCGGGACCGTTTGGCCAAGGCCCGCAGCGCCCTGTCGGGTTACTTCGGGTCGATTCTGTCGCGAGGTGTCGACGCCGACACCTGGGATGAGCTCGAAGAGTTGCTCATCAAGGCTGACGTGGGTGTCCCCACGACCATGGCGGTGCTTGACGAGTTGCGCGCCGAGGCTAAGGCTGAGTCGATTACTGACTCGCAGGTGGTTGTGGACAGGCTGAAGACCAAGCTCACCGAGCGGCTAGGCGGCCATGACCTCTCCCTCAACCAAGATGGCACGCCCGCCGTGTGGCTCTTCGTGGGCGTAAACGGAGTTGGCAAGACCACCACTATTGGCAAGCTCGCCCGCCGCGAGACAAGTGCAGGTACCAAGGTTGTCCTTGCCGCTGGCGACACCTTCCGCGCCGCCGCCGCCGAACAGCTTGAGATGTGGGCCGAGCGCGCCGACGCAGCCATTGTGCGCGCCGACGAAGGCGCCGACCCAAGCTCGGTCATCTTCGATGGCATCGAGCACGCTGCCGCGGTCGACGCCGACCTCGTCCTGGCCGACACTGCGGGCCGGCTGCACACCAAAACCAACCTCATGGAAGAGCTGCGCAAGGTTCGCCGGGTTGCCGAAAAGGGTGCGGGAACGGTCACCGAAGTGCTGTTGGTGATCGATGCCACCACCGGCCAAAACGGCCTCACCCAAGCGCAACAGTTCACTGAGGCGGTTGAGGTAACCGGCGTGGTGCTCACCAAGCTCGACGGCTCTGCCCGTGGCGGCATCGTGCTGGCCATCCAGAACGAACTCAACATTCCGGTGAAGCTTGTTGGCCTTGGCGAAGGAGTCCTCGACCTGGTCGAGTTCGACGCCGCCCAATTTGTGGAAGCATTGTTCGAGTAGACCCTGCCCGCGTTATCTGCGAAAGCGAACCCTCATGTCCTATGACCCTCCTGGACTCTATGAGAAGCCAGACGAAGCGTCCCTGATGGGGTTTCGCTCGCTGATGCCGCCGCCAGAGAAGAAGCCCAGCAAGGTGGCCAAGGTGGCCAAGGCGCCCGTGAAGCTTGTTGCGCTGCCGTTCAAGGCGATCCGAGCAGTGGTGACCTTCCCGGCGAGGCTGTTTGGCGGCTCCAACACAGCCGAGTAGGCCCAGCACGCCGCCAGCGCCCGCCCGGCACAACTGCGACGCTACGCTGGCGTTACTGCGCTGTATGGCGCACCTTCCGCTGTAAACCGCTCTTAGGGTTACCCATGTTCGATACTCTCTCTGACCGCTTCGAAGGCATTTTCAGCCAGCTTCGAGGCAAAGGCCGTCTGTCCGAAAGCGACATCGACGAGGTGCTGCGCGAGATCCGGCTGGCGCTGCTTGAGGCCGACGTCAACTTCGAAGTAGTCAAGGGGTTCCAGAGCCGTGTTCGCGAGCGTTGCCTAGGCGAAGAGATCCACAAGGCGCTCAACCCGTCTCAGCAGGTCATCAAGTTCGTTCACGACGAGCTCATCGAGGCCCTCGGCGGCGAGACCATGCAGGTCACGTTCGCCTCCAAGCCGCCAACGGTTGTGATGATGGCGGGCCTCCAGGGTGCTGGTAAGACCACCAACGCCGCCAAGTTGGCCCGATGGTTCAAGGCTCAAGGCCGCAACCCAATCATGATCGGCGCCGACTTGCAGCGCCCGGCAGCGGTCGAGCAGCTGAAGACCTTGGGGCGCCAGATCGATGTCCCTGTCTTTAGCGAGCCAACCAACCCGGTCGAAGTGGCGCGCAAGGGCTTGGAAGAGGCCGCTCGTCTTGGCCGCGATGTTGTTATCTGTGACACCGCTGGCCGCCTGGCTATCGACGAAGCACTCATGGACGAAGTGCGCAACATCTCAGACGCCATTCAGCCGCACTACACGTTCCTGGTTATCGATGCCATGACCGGCCAAGACGCCGTTGGTGTGGCCGAAGCCTTCCACGAGCGCTTGGAGCTCGATGGGGTCATCATGACCAAGCTTGACGGCGACGCCCGAGGTGGCGCAGCGCTGTCGGTCAAAGAGGTTGTGGGCCGCCCCATTGCCTTTGCCTCAACGGGCGAAAAGCTCGAGGACTTCGAACAATTTCACCCCGATCGCCTGGCCAGCCGCATCCTGGGCATGGGCGACGTGCTCACCCTCATCGAAAAAGCCGAAGAGGCC
>JAUIIS010000497.1 GCA_030431575.1 Acidimicrobiia bacterium
GTGGTGGTTGGGCTGGTGGTGTGCGAAATGAAATGCACCACACCCGACCCCATTCGGAAAGGCGTTGGGCTTGAGTGATTGGGTGGTACGCCACGGGGGCAGTGGCGCAGTTCGTGGGTCGGTGACAGCAGCGCGGGTGTCGGCGGCGAAGGTGGGCCTATAGGTAGTGGACTGAGGCGCCGGGGGAGGGGGTGACGGGGTAGAGGGCGGTGGGGGCGGTGGCGGGTTGCGAGGCGGGGGCCGAAAAGCGACCACTTACGTGGGAGCAGAAGGCCTCCACGTCGGACGTGGCCACCAGTGCCACTGCGCCGCCAGCGAAGCCACCGCCGGTCATGCGGGCGCCGAAGCAGCCTGGTGCGTTTTGAGCGATGTCGACGATGACGTCGACCGCCGGACCTGAGACCTGGTAGTCGCCACTGAGGCTCGTATGGCTTTGGTTCATGAGACGACCAGCTTCGGTCAGGTCGCTGGCAGCAAAAGCGGCAACGGCTTGGAGGACACGGTGATTTTCGGTGATGACGTGCGTGGCGCGGCGGCGGCCTACGTCGTCTTCGGCGTCAAGCCGGCGCAGGTCGGCCACGGTTGCGTCGCGTAGAGCGGGAACCCCGAGCGCTTGGGCGACCCGAATGCATGTTGTCTGGCGGTCTGCGTAGGCAGAATCTACAAGCTCTCTGCGGGTGCCGGTGTCCATGACAACCACTACCGCGTCCTGGGGAATCTGGACAGCCGAGACGTCGAGCGAACGGCAATCGATAAGCGAAGCGTGGCCCGCAGATGAGGCGGCCGAGGCAAGCTGATCCATAATGCCGCTCGGGAGCCCGAAGACCTCGTTTTCGACCCGTTGGCCCAATCGGGCTGCTTGGTTGGCCGAGATCTCTGAGCCCGCAGCGGCAGCAAAGGTGTACGCCGCGGCGACCTCCAGTGCCGCGGACGAGGACAGGCTGGCGCCACCAGGAATATCCGTGGCGATGCAGCCTTCCCAGGTACCTGCGGCGAGGCCTTCGTCTCGCATCATGGCGCCAACGCCATGGATGTACCGGGCCCAGCGCGCCGGTGCTGTGGTTGGGGAGTCGAGCGAGAACGATGCTTCGCCGTAGCCCTCGGAGGCGACCAGCACTTTTGGGCCAGACCTAGCGCGAGCGGCGACAACGGTCTGGAACGGCAAGGCCATCGGCAAGACAAAGCCATCGTTGTAGTCGGTGTGGTCTCCAATAATGTTCACTCGCCCTGGGGCCATCGCCAAGAACGCCGGTTCGGCGTCGAAACGGTGGTGGAACCGTTCGAGTGCTCGCTGACTTGCGTCCAGCGTCGGTTGCGTCACGGGCTTTCACTGATCCTCAGTCGAGTTAGGCATGTCGCCGCTCGCAAGTCTGACACGCGATGTCGAGCAGAGACACTCGACTTGGACACCCCAGTCTCGAGGCCACAGCTCGAGCGAACAAGGCGGAGTATCCCGAGGCTGGCGGGAGCCCATGACGATGGCTGGCTGCCCTACGCTGAAAGCGCTGCTCGAAAGAAGCGTCGCGGTGTCGGGCAGGGCCATCGCATGCCGCGAACAGGTAGCAATCCACCAGGTAGACAGACAGGGTCCCGATGCCAAAAATCACGTTCATCGGTGCAGGCAGCACCGTGTTTGCCAAGAACCTCCTGGGCGACATCTTGTCTAAGCCGGCGCTAGCGAACGCACATATCTCGCTCCACGACATTGATGCCGGCAGGCTGCGGACCTCAGAGATCGTGGCGGCCAAAACCGCCAAAGTATTGGGAGCAGACCCAACTATTGAAGCCACCACCC
>JAUIIS010000134.1 GCA_030431575.1 Acidimicrobiia bacterium
CGCTGCCCCAGAGCCGGTAGCCGCTGCAAGCAAGCCCGAGACTCAGCCAGAAGCTGCTCCAGAGCCTGCGCCCGAACAGCCCGCCGAGCCGGCTGCACAAGAGGCGCCCAGCGCGTCACCGCCACCTGCGCCTGCCCCCGAGAAGCCCAAGCGAGTGGTCACCTCTAGTGGCAGCGCCCGGCCAAAGCCGCCGCCCGCGCCGTCTCGCCCCGCGCCTGAAGCCCCCGCCGCGGCTCCAGCGCCCGCCGCCGCTGAGCCGCCGCCAGCTCCTGCTGCGCCGTCGCCCACTCCGCCTCCGCCTTCGGCCCGCGGGGGAGCACCCAAACCGCCTCCAGCTGCTCCAGGCGACGCAGCCGCTGCATCGGGTGCGCCGACCTCACAATCTGGTAAGCCAATCCCGCCTCCACCGCGGTCTTCTTCTGGTAAGCCCATCCCGCCTCCGCCTGGCCGTGGTGGCCGCGGCCCTGCGCCCGCACCTGGTCGCAGTGGCGGTGGCGGTGGCGGCAACAACCGTCCTAGTGGCGGTTTCTCTCGTGGACCAAGCAGCCCTGGTGGCGGCGGTCCTGGTGGGGGAGGCCCAGGCGGTGGAGGTCCTGGTGGAGGTGGACGCCCCGGCGGTCCTCCAGGCCGCGGTGGCCCTCAACGGCCTCAACGTCGACGCAAGAGTCGTCGTCGCCGTCGCCAAGAAGAGCTCCAGCCAATGGATGCTCCGTCATATACGCCCGAAGATGCTCCGGTGCCCGAGGGCGAGATCGTTATCGAGCGCGCATCCACGCCGCTCGATATTGGCCCCAAGTTCAACCGCACCGTTGCCGATGTAGTGAAGTTCTTGATGGAGAACGGCGAGATGGTCACGGCCACGCAGTCGCTCTCCGACGACATGATCGAACTCTTTGTCGCCGAGATTGGTGCAGAGGTTCGTTTGGTCGACCCTGGCGAAGAACAAGAGCTTGAGCTTCTCAAGAAGCTCGACGTTCCGGCCGAGGACGAGGAAGTCGACGAGACTGGTTGGGCGCATCGACCTGCAGTCATCACCGTCATGGGTCACGTCGACCACGGCAAGACCAAGCTGCTCGATCAGATCCGCAACGCCAACGTTATCGATGGCGAAGCTGGTGGGATTACCCAGCACATTGGTGCATACCAGACCGAACGCAACGGTCACGTGTTGACGTTCCTCGATACTCCCGGTCACGAGGCCTTTACGGCCATGCGTGCCCGCGGCGCCGAGGCCACCGACATTGTGGTGCTTGTTGTGGCAGCCGACGACGGCATCATGCCCCAAACCATTGAGGCGCTTAACCACGCTCGGGCTGCCGAGGTCCCCATCGTGGTGGCCGTCAACAAGATCGACCGCGAGAACGCCGATCCTCAGCGTGTGTTGGCTCAGCTGGCCGAACGTGACCTCGTCCCCGAGTCATGGGGCGGCGACACCATCGTCAACGAAATCTCGGCGCTGCAAAACATTGGTATCGACGAGCTTCTTGAGAGCTTGGTTCTGGTTGCTGAGCTCGAAGACCTTCGAGCCAGCCCTGAAGGCCGCGCTCAGGGCACCGTGCTCGAGGCACACCTCGACATTGGTCGCGGTCCTGTAGCCACCGTGCTTGTGCAACATGGCACGCTGCAAGTTGGCGACCCAATGGTTGCCGGTCCTGCATGGGGCCGGGTGCGTGCGCTCATCAACGACAAGGGCGAACAAGTGAAAGAGGCAGGGCCTTCGGTTCCCGTCCAGGTGCTTGGTCTGTCCGACGTGGCGAACGCCGGCGACTCCTTTGTGGTTGCTCCCGACGAAAAGACGGCACGAGATGTTGCCGACACCCGCGAGCACTACACCCGTGTGGCGTCGTTGGGTCGAGACGCTTCCGCCACTGCTGGTGGTGCCCGTCTCGAGGACATCTTCTCCCAGATCCAAGCGGGTGAAGCTGCGACGCTCAACCTCATTGTCAAGGCCGACGTGAACGGTTCGCTCGAGGCTGTTACCGAATCGCTCAAGAAGCTCGAACGCGAAGAAGTGAAGCTGTCGTTTGTGCATCGTGGCGTCGGTGGTATCACCGAGAACGACGTGCAGTTGGCGGCAACCTCAAACGCCACGATCTTGGGCTTCAACGTTCGCCCGGACCGCAAGGCCCGCGAGCTCGCCGAAACCGAGCACGTAGAGATTCGTAACTACGAGATCATCTACAAGCTGCTCGAAGACATCGAGTCGGCGATGCTTGGCATGCTGGCGCCAGAGTACGAAGAAGTGGTCACTGGCGACGCCGAAGTTCGCGAGATCTTCCGTGTCCCCAAGATTGGCGCCATTGCCGGTTGTTATGTCCTCAACGGACAGATCACCCGTGGCTCCAAGGTTCGCTTCCTTCGCGAGGGAGTCATCATTTGGAAGGGCGAGATCAACTCGCTGCGACGCTTCAAGGAAGATGTTCGCGAGGTCGCCGCAGGTTACGAGTGCGGTATTGGTCTCTCAGACTTCCAGGACCTCAAGAGCGGCGACATCATCGAAACCTTCGATGAGCGCGAGATTGCCCGCACCTAGCGGGACCACATTCCGGATCTTTGGTAGGCACGGATGAACCCGTGCCTACCAAGAACGCAACCAGAGAAGTCACGTTCACGATGCATGTTGTTGCTTGTCGTTTTGAGCTTCGCTTTCCTCAGTGCCAGTCGCTGAAAGCGAAGCGTTCGGTTTTGCGGCCGTTGATCGAAGGCGGCCGCCATCGGTTTGGGGTCTCATGGGCCGAAGTCGACCACCAAAACACGTGGCAGCGCAGCGACATAGGGGTGGCGGTCGTGTCGGATTCGGCCACAAAGGCCGCCGAGGTCATGGACGACATTGAGCGGTTTGTCTGGTCATTCCCTGACATCGAGGTCTTGGGCAGCGTCCGTAGTTGGCTTGAGGAGCTCGACTAGACATCCCAGCGTCGTCGTGTGTGAAGCCGCGCAAGCGGCTTGGGGCATGCTGGCGTTGGTGGGAGCGAGAAGGGTTAGTGGGTTCGGCCGTCATTTCTGGGGCACGCCACTAGCCTTGGGGCATGGCCAAGAGACGTCGAAACGCCCCTCGTGACTATCCGAGGACAGCACGCCTAAACGAGTTGCTTCGCGAGATTCTTGCTTCAGAGCTCGAACGCGTCGATGACGACCGCCTTGGTTGGGTGAGCATCAGTGGTGTCGAGGTCGACAACGAGTTGACCAAGGCACGCGTGTACCTTTCGGCGTTAGAGGATGCCGACGCCCTTGCCGCAGTTGAGGTTCTGGGCGATCACGTTGGGCAGTTCCGCAAAGCCATTGGGCAACAGGCTCGGCTTCGCAAGGTGCCTTTGGTGGAGTTCTGTGCCGACCCGGCGATCTCGTCGGGCGGGCGAGTCGAGGAGTTGCTGGCCGAGATCCGTCATAACGAGCCTTCACCAGATCTCGACGACGACGGGCCAGGGTACGAACAGAACCCCGAACTGTGACCAGCGCCGACCGCTCAGACCCTACGGGGTTTGCCATCGTCGACAAAGAGGCCGACTGGACTAGCCATGACGTTGTGGCCCGGGCGCGCAAAGTGCTCAACACGCGCAAGGTTGGCCACAGCGGCACGCTGGACCCATCCGCCACGGGCGTGCTTATTTTGGGGGTGGGGCGCGGCACAAAGCTGTTGCGGTTCATTACCGAGTTGCCCAAGACCTATGTGGCTACGTTCCGGTTGGGCGAAGAAACCACGACGCTCGATGCCGATGGCGAGATCACCGCAACTCACGACATGGGGCCGATATCGCTTGCTCAGGTGCAACAGGCCGCCGAGGCTTTTGTTGGTGACATCGAACAGATCCCGCCGATGGTGTCGGCCATCAAGATCGACGGGAAGCGCCTGCACGAGCTGGCCCGGGAAGGCATCGAGGTAGAGCGCAAGCCTAGGCCGGTCACCGTCTACTCGCTGGAGATTGCCGCAACCGAGGTCCCCACGGACTTCGAGATGACGGTCCAGTGCTCGTCGGGCACCTATGTTCGAACGCTCGCATCCGACATCGGGGCAGCATTGGGCGGGGGAGCGCACGTGCGGTTGTTGCGGCGCACCGCCATTGGCACGTTCACCGAAGCAGTGGCGCAACCGCTCGAAGAGGTCACCCTCATTCCGCTGGCTGCGGGGCTGGCTCACATACCCGCGGTGCAACCGGAGCAGGCCGTGTTGACCGATGTCAGCTATGGCAAGGTTCTCGACCGGGAACGCTTGGGTGTTGCGGGCGAGGGTCCTTGGCTAGTCATCGACAACGATGGAGCGCTGGTGGCGCTGTACCAAAGCCACAAAGGCTCGACGGTCAAGCCAGCAGTGGTTGTGGCCTCTGCCTCGTAACGGCTTCGCAATGCGGGTAGCGTCTAGGGCATGGCAATGAAGGTAATCCGCGATGGGCAGACCATCGACAACGGTACTGACGGCACTGCGGTCAGTATTGGGGTCTTTGATGGTGTGCATCTCGGGCACCGGGCGTTGCTGGCTCAGCTTCGCTCCATTGCTGAGCACCGGGGTCTTGGCACCGCGGTTGTTACGTTCGACAAGCACCCTGCGCTGGTTACGCGGCCCGAGAATGCTCCGAAGCTGTTGACCACGCTGGACCAGAAACTCGAGCTATTGGCCGAGGCTGGCATCGAGTACGTCTACCTGGTGGAGTTCACCGCCGAGCGGGCCAAGACCGAGGCATCTGACTTCTTTCAAGAGGTGTTTGTCGATGGGGTGCGAGCTCGGTCCATTGTGGTGGGCGAAGACTTTCACTTTGGTCGCAACCGCGAAGGCAACGTCGACTTGTTGCACAGCGAAGGGGCCAAGCACGGCATCGACGTTGCGGGCCTCGAGCTCGTGCACGTTTCGCCCGAGGCCGCCGAGCCGGTGTCCTCTACCGCCATTCGGCGCAAGTTGGCTGGCGGAGACATTGCTGCGGTTAACGCCATGTTGGGGCGTCCGTTTGAGATTCGGGGCCCGGTTATCGAGGGCGACAAGCGCGGTCGGACCATTGGGTTTCCTACCGCCAACATTCCTGTGCCGCGGCACATGGCGTGGCCAGCTGATGCGGTCTACGCAGGCTGGTACATCAACGAACAAGGCGAGCGGCACATGGCCGCAATCAATATTGGTCGTCGGCCCACCTTCTACCAACACGCCGAGCAGTCGCTTCTTGAAGCGCACGTCTTGGACTTCGATGGCGACCTCTATGGCACTCCAGCGCGTATCCAGTTTGAGCAGTTCCTGCGCAGCGAACAGCGCTTTGACGGCATCGATGCTCTGGCAGAGCAGCTGAAGCGAGACATTGAGCGAGCCCGCCAAGTCCTCGAAGCTTCGTAGTGTCCTGAGCCAGCAGTGCCGTGTGCCCCCGGTTGGGGAACCCGGTGCGGCTCTGTAGCCTAAGACAAGGCCCAGATAGGGCCTGGGCTCGCGGTTGCGCACATGCGGATCACCGGGCCGGGTACGGAAACCCAAGTTAGGACACATCATGGCTGCGAATCTTCCGCCAAAGGGCGACACCATCGCCGACAACCAACTGCACGAAGGCGACACAGGGTCACCCGAAGTACAGATTGCGTTGCTCACCGATCGCATCAATCACCTCACCGAACACTTGAAGGTCCATAAGAAGGACCATCACAGTCGGCGAGGCCTGCTGATGCTTGTGGGTCGCCGCAGGCGGATGCTCGACTACGTCGCAAAGAACGACGTCGAGCGATATCGAGCGATCATCGCCAAACTTGGGCTCCGTAGATAGCAAACTAGAAGAACATCCGACGAGCGGCCCTGCGGGCCGCTCGGCTGGTTCTCGGGGTCGAAGCCCTTGGCGCCATTCACGGATCAGTCCCTCATGTGGGGGGCACCGATAACCGCCCTCGACCCTGAGGGAAACAGGTCCAACATTGTTGGAGCTGCACAACTAAATAAACCAATCTCGGTATGCAGCGGTGTCAGCTGGCCAGTTGAAGAAGCCTTCGTGGACGAATCTCATGAAGACCTCTCCAACTGGGGAGCTGGACTTCTGTTATCGAGTGCTCGTTGCGGAAGGACCGCTCGGGCCAGTAATCGGGCGCCATCGCTGGTGTCCGAAAGGAGTTCAAATGGCTGAAGCCATTTCCGTTTCCGGTGCCGTTGGCGCCGAAGACAAAGTCATGTCCCTCGAGACCGGCAAGCTTGCAGGTCTTGCCAACGGCGCTGTCGTGGTCACCATGGGTAACACCAAGGTCCTCGTCACCGCCACCGCCAACAAGAGTGTCCGTCCTGGGACCGACTTCTTCCCCCTGACGGTCGACTTCGAAGAGCGCAGCTATGCCGCGGGCAAGATCCCCGGTTCGTTCTTCCGCCGTGAAGGTCGCGCCAGCGAGCAGGCCATCCTGGCCTGCCGCCTCACCGACCGCCCGCTGCGTCCGTTGTTCCCCGAGGGGTTCCGCAACGACGTTCACGTTGTTGGCACCATCTTGGGCGCCGACCAAGAAAACCCGTACGACGTCATCTCCATCAACGCCGCTTCGGCCGCGTTGTGCATCTCAGGCATCCCATTCCAGGGCCCGCTTGGTTGCGCCCGCATTGCTTTCGACCAAGACGGCGAATGGATTGCGCACCCCACCTACCAAGAGGGTGACGAGTCCACGTTCGAGATGGTTGTTGCTGGTCGTCTTCTCGACTCTGGCGACGTAGCAGTCATGATGGTCGAAGCTGGCGGCACCGAGAAGTCCTTCCAGTACTTCGGCACTGGTGCCCCCAAGGTCGACGAAGCCGTGCTGGCTTCAGGCCTCGAGTTCGCCAAGGGCCCGATCAAGGACGCCATTGCGCTGCAGCGCCAGCTCATTGCCGCCGCTGGCGTGAAGCCTCCTATGGAGTTCGAGACCGCAGTCGACTACAGCGACGAAATCTTCGCCGCCGTTGAGGCTGCCGGTACGGCAAGCATCACTGCCTCGCAGTCCATTGCCGACAAGGGCGCACGTGGCGACGCCGAAGACGAAGCCAAGGCCGAGATCTTGGCTGCTGTGCTTCCCCAGTTCGCTGACGACGAAGACGCCGAGAAGAAGATCAAGGCCGCCGTGCGCTCGTTGACCAAGAAGATCGTGCGTAGCCGCATCGTCAACGAAGGCGTGCGCATCGACGGTCGTGGTCCAGCTGACCTTCGTCCGTTGTCCTCTGAGGTCGGCGTGCTGCCTACCGCTCACGGCTCTGGCATCTTCCAGCGTGGCGAGACCCAGGTATTGAACGTCACCACTTTGGGTACCAAGCGCATGGACCAGATGATCGACGGTATCGACCCCATCACTCGCAAGCGCTACATGCACCACTACAACTTCCCGCCATTCTCCACTGGCGAAGCCGGCTTCATGCGTGGCCCAAAGCGCCGCGAAATCGGTCACGGTGCCTTGGCCGAACGTGCCTTGCTTCCGGTCATCCCCACCGAGGAAGACTGGCCCTACACCTTGCGTTTGGTGTCTGACGTCATGTCCTCCAACGGCTCTACCTCTATGGCTTCGGTTTGCTCGTCAAGCTTGTCGCTCATGGATGCTGGTGTGCCTATCCACGGCCCCGTGGCCGGTATTGCCATGGGTCTTGTTTATCACGACGGTAAGTACACGCCATTGACCGACATCCTCGGCGCCGAAGATGCCTTTGGCGACATGGACTTCAAGGTTGCTGGTACCGCCGATGTGGTCACTGCGTTGCAGCTCGACACCAAGATCGATGGCATTCCCGCCGACGTGTTGGCTCAGGCCTTGCAGCAGGCCAAAGACGCTCGCATGCAGATCCTGGCCAACATGGCCGAAGCTATTGCCGAACCCCGCGACGATGTCAGCGCAACGGCTCCCAAGATCGTGTCCTTCGAGATTCCCATGGACAAGATCGGCGAGGTCATTGGGCCAAAGGGCAAGGTCATCAACTCGATCCAGCAAGAGACCGGCGCAGAGGTCAGCGTCGACGACGACGGCGTTGTCGGCACCGTAGCCATTGCCTCACCTAACCGCGATGCGGTCTACGAAGCGCAGCGCCAGATCGAACTCATCCTCGATCCGCCCACCGCAGAGGTTGGGGCCATCTACGAAGGCAAGGTTGTGAACATCACCAACTTTGGTGCGTTCGTCAACATCCTTCCGGGTCGTGACGGTCTGGTCCACATCTCTAAGATCGGTGGCGGCAAACGCATCGACCGTGTGGAAGATGTGCTCGAGCTCGGTCAGTCCATCAGCGTTCGGGTCGAAGACATCGACCCCAATGGCAAGGTCAGCTTGATCCCTGCCGACGCTGCTGCACTCAACGAGGGCGCCGCCGAGCGTCCAGCTGCAGCGAAAAGCGAAACACCGGCTGAAGAACCCGCAAGCGAGAAGCGCGCGACCGCATCGTTCGAGGACGACTTCGAAGCATCGCTGAGCGCGGACCTTGGCGATCTTGGTCCAACTGAGGTTGGCGGCGGCAACAACCGTGGCGGTGGCGGCGGTCGTGGCCGTGGCGGCAACCGTGGTGGCGGCGGCCGTGGCCGCGGTGGCCGAGGCCGACGCTCCTAGCGTCCCTTAAGGGCTGCCAGATACGTGGCTAGGGGCCTAGCGGATAGGTGAGCGCAGCTTACCGAGACGCCAGGACCTGGGCCCAGCGGCCCGGCCCGCAGGGCCAAGAGTGCAAACGAGCGTAAGGACCTGTGCGGTGACCAACGCCTATACGCGCAGGTCCTTGGCTTCAGTACAACTCGAATGGGAGTGGCTTTGGCCGCTCCCATTCGTCGTTTTGGTGCCCGGTAGGTGACAATCGGGGGTATGGCTATAAACGTTGGTGTGATCGGTGCGGCCGGACGAATGGGTAACGCTGTGTGCGCAGCTGTGGTGAGTGACCCCGAGTTGTCCTTGGTTGCGGCCGTGGACGCGCATGCCGGGGGAGCGAAGTTGTGCGACGTCGGTGGCCCCGACGTGGGTCTGACAGTCGGCGACAACGTGGCTTCGTTGGCGGCCGCTGGCGTCGACGTCGCCGTCGACTTCACCATTGCCTCGGCGGCGCGGACGAACCTGCCGTTGTTGGCCGAGGCTGGCATCCATGCCGTGGTGGGCACAACCGGGTTCAGCGACGACGATCTCGAAACGTTTCGGGCCGCGTTCTCGTCAAGTAACTGTCTGATTGCCGCGAACTTTGCCATTTCGGCCGTGCTGATGATGCGGTTCGCCGAAATGGCGGCCCCGTACTTCTCTACCGCCGAGATTGTCGAGTATCACCACAACCAAAAGATCGATGCCCCGTCGGGAACAGCGGTCGTGACCGCAGAGCGTATGGCGGCGGCCTCAGGTGATTGGGCGGCAGACCCTACCGAGAAAGAGGTCCTGCCCGGTGCCCGTGGCGGCGCTGGACCCGCCGGGATCAGGGTGCATGGCGTGCGCATGCAAGGCATGGTGGCCCACCAGGAAGTGATCCTCGGTGCCGAGGGGCAGTCGCTCATCATTCGTCAAGACAGCTATGACCGGTCGTCGTTTATGCCCGGCGTGGTTCTGGCGGTCAAGCGCATCGCGGAGCATCCGGGTCTCACGCTGAGCCTCGACCCGTTCTTGGGCATCTAGCACTCTTGGGGACCCAGCAACGTTGGGATCTAGTAACCGTG
>JAUIIS010000135.1 GCA_030431575.1 Acidimicrobiia bacterium
GGCCGTGGTCGAACCTGTTGCTGGGGCAAAGCTAGATCTAGATGAGTTGGCCCGCTTCAGTCGAGGTCTATTGGCCGGCTACAAGGTCCCCAAGATCTGGGAGATTGCCGATCGGCTCCCTCGTGAGGCACACGGCAAACTCAAGAAACGTCTGCTGTCCTAGTTACGCGGGAGTTCTCGAAATGGGGTGTCTCGTGGCGGCCCAGGCTCGCGCGGAAGGCCGAGGACGCGTTCGCCAATGGTGTTGCGCTGGATCTCGTCGGTGCCGCCGCCCAGTGACATTCCTCGGCAGTTGAGGACATGGTAAGCCCAGTAGTCGGCTTCGGTATCGGTGGTTTCCCAAGCAACGGCGTTTGGGCCGCCGAGTTCGTGGGCTAGTTGAGCAGCCAGTCGACCTTGTCTTGTGCGCCAAAGCTTGCCCACGGACGGATGAATCTCGCGTGCCCGTAGGGCGGGGATGATGAGTTCGTGTGTATAGATGGCGGCCAGGCTTTGGCGCACGAGGGGGTCGTTGGTGCGGCCTTTGGCTTTGGCCAAAGCCGCCAGACCCTCGTAGGGCAGGGGAGAACGTCCAGCCTTGGATTTGGCCTTGTCGTCGGTCTTGGTGCCCTTGCCGAGCGTGGTGCGTTCGTGGGCTAGCAATGCCACCGCGAGAGCCCAACCTCCGTTGACCTCTCCCACGACCCAGTCGGCTGGTATCTCGGCTTGATCAAGGAACACTTCGTTGAACTCTGCCACGCCGGTCATTTGCACGAGCGGCCGGACTTGCACACCGGGCTGGTTCATCTCGATCACGAACATGGTCACGCCTCGGTGCTTGGGACGGTCAGCGTCGGTGCGAGCAATAAGGATGCCAAGGTCGGCGTGGTGTGCTCCGGACGTCCAAACTTTCTGTCCCGTAACAATCCACTGGTCTCCATCGCGTTCGGCCCGGCACGTCAACCCGGCAAGGTCAGACCCCGCGCCAGGTTCGGAGAAGAGCTGACACCAGACTTCGTCGCCTCGCAGGCCAGGGGGGATGAAGCGACGCTGGAGTTCGGGGGACCCGTACGTGGCGATGGTTGGTAGAGCCATGCCGAGCCCAATACCCAACATGGCGGCCTCGCCGGGGACACTGTCTTTGGCAATGGCGCTGAAGCGTCGCTCATATTCGGGGTCGAGGCCTTGCCCGCCAAGTTCGGTGGGGTAGGACAAGCCAGAGAGCCCAGCCTGTGCCAGTGCGCTGCGGTAGGCGCGGGCGCGCGCGATCCCTCTGGTCTCGCCAAGATCAAGTGTGGCGAAGAACGATTGGACCTTGGCTTCGAAGTCTGCGGCCTGCATGAGCCACAGGTTAGATGCTGCGCACGTGCCGGCAGGACCTGAGTGATAAGCCATGTTCACCGCACAGGTCCTTACCGCGCGCTCTCTCTCGGCCCTGCGGGCCGGGCCGCTCGGGCCCCGGGAGAATCTTTTTACTTCGATTCGTTTCAGGCGCCCAAATGTGACATTCTGACGACGTCAAGAAGTCGCAACACTTCGCTGTCTTGCGCTCCCCGGAAGCATTATCCCAGGTCAGACCCCTTATTCGGGCAGGCGTGGGTCGTTGGACCCGGGTCGAAAGTGCCACATTTCCTAGGTACACCTACCCAGACCATCATGTCTGTTTGGTGTCAAGTATTACGGTTGAATGTCGACATCTTTGCGAACATCCTCTATGGTCGATGACGTTCTCAGCGCCCAGTTTATTTCTCGGGCGAATTACTTCGCACTCGTTTACACCGCACACGTTCCAAGGTCTGTTCCCGCACATGATGACAAACGGTCGAAAACGAACCGTGGCGCTGGTGGCCGCAATCTGCGCCCTAGCAAGCACGGTCCTCCTCGCAACAAGCGCTACGGCTGCAACCCCAAGCTGCTTTGGGCGCACCGCCACCATCGTGGCAAAGCCGGGGCAAGTGACCATAGGAACAAAAGGCCCAGACGTCATCGTGGGCACCGCCGGCGCTGACATCATCAAGGGCAAAGGTGGCCGAGATCTCATCTGTGGTGGCGGCGGCGCTGACAAGATCTCAGCAGGCAAGGGTCGCGACTACGTAGCCGCGGGCCCCGGCGACGACGTCGTTCGTGGTGGCAAAGGCCACGATGTCATTCAGGGCGGCCCCGGCGACGACATCCTTCGTGGACGCAAAGGTAACGACGAGCTTCGCGCCGAAGAAGGGCTCGACAAGTGCTACGGCGGCCCAGGTGCCGACGCCTTCTACAGCTGCAACGAGGCTCCTCCCGCAGCGGCAGCCCCTGCAACCAGCCCCTCCGAACGCGAGGCGCAAATGGTTGCATTGGTCAACGATCTCCGCAGCGACCACGGGGTTGATCCCTTAGAAGTCTCTGTGGACATGTCTGGCATTGCCAGGGAATGGTCGGGTGAGCTCACCAATAGCTTCCGTCACAACACCTCGGTAAGTAGCCAGCTGCCGGTGGGCTGGACCGCATGGGGCGAAAACATCGCCTACAACTCGTCGGTAGCGACGGCCTTCGAAGCGCTGGTCGACAGCCCAAGCCACCTCGCCAACATGACCGACGACACCTTCACCCACGTGGGCGTTGGTATCGAAGTCGAAAACGGCTGGGTCTACGTGACCCAAGTGTTCGCGCGCTACTAGCGCAACGAGCGACCTCAACAATCTTGCCGGTGACTGTCCCTGCCGCCTAGCGCAAAGTACGGTGTTCCCTTATGCCTGTTCGCCTGTCTAAGCCATTGGTCGCACTTGCTGTTGTAGCCACACTGGCCACCTCGGTCGCGGTCACGGGTGCGGCACAGCCCGCAACCACTGCCGAAGATGTCGCCAACACCGCACTGAGCGACTACGGCCCAACCAAGAAGGCGCCCAAGGGCGCCAAGCTCCCGCCATTGCAGTCGCGCAACCGATGGAAGTACATCGGCACCCTGGGCAAGCTCGGCAATAACGAACAGGTCGTCAAGCCCGCCATCGACGCTCCCGAAACGCCCGACCGTGTTGCCCCCCTGACGGGTAAGAAGTCGAAGAAGAAGAGCCTTTCTAGGCCAGCTCGCGTCGTAAAGATCGACAACGTCGCGGCCGCTCGACCCCAAACCGGCATTAATCAAGCCGACATCGTCTACGAGGAACTCGTTGAGGCTGGGGCTACGCGCTTGGCCGCAGTGTTCCATTCGAAGAGTCCGTCCATCATTGGCCCCGTACGCTCGGCGCGAAGCACAGACATTGGCATAGCCGTGTCCTACAACCGACCCATCTTCGCCAACTCGGGTGCCAACAGCATTGTGGAGCGCCTTGTAGCTCGAGCTCGGCTCTACGACCGCGGGGACGAGGTCACCAGCGGGGTCTACTACCGGCGTGGCGGGCGGGCACCGCACAACCTCTACACCTCCACCGCACGCCTGCTCAACACCGTCGACGGCGGCAAAGCACCCAAAGCACAGTTCGCCTACCGTAACAAGAACGAAGATCTTGCTGCCGACGTTCCTGCCGCTCAAACTATTCAGCTTCGCTACGAGCGAAACAAGGGCTCGGCCGTTAGGTACGAATGGGACGCCAAGCTTGGCGGCTACCGCCGCTATCAAGGCGGCACGCCGCATCGCGACAGCGCCGGGGTACAGGTGGCCCCAGAGAACGTTGTCGTGCAGATTGTCGACTACGTCGATGCTGGCATGACCGACAAGTTCGGGCTCCACCTCTATGAGGCCCAGATGGTTGGCAAAGGCGAGGCATTCATCTTCACGAACGGGCGCGTGGTCGAAGCGACATGGACAAAGCCCACGCTTCGCAGCGTTACGACGTTCACCGACACCGACGGAAACCACGTTGAGCTCACCAAAGGCCGCACCTGGGTGGCGCTCGTTCCGCCCGACGGCGGCTTCACGTTCTACGCCATGCGCTGCAAAGGCCAGCTCGCCACAATTGCCGGAACCGACGGCGACGATGTCTTGGTCGGGACCGACCAGCGAGACGTCATTGCTGGCGGTAACGGGGCCGACGAAATCGTTGCTGGCGGTGGCAACGATCTCGTCTGTGGCGGCAAGGGCGACGATGTGATCTTCGGCGACGAAGGTAACGACCGGCTCTTCGGCCTAGGCGGCGCCGACTATCTGCGTGGCGGCGATGGCAACGACTTCGTCAACGCAGGGTCTGGGAACGACAACCTGGGCGGTGACGATGGCGTCGACGACCTCCGGGGCAAAGGCGGTGCCGACCAGATCTACGCTCAGCCCGATGAGGACTCCATACGATCAACAACCGACGACGCGATTGTTCGGGGGCGCTAGTCATGACGACGCTGACACGCAAGTTCGCAGTTATAGCCGTTGCCACCCTCGTAGCCGCCGCCGGTATCACCACAGTCGATGCGCTCACTGGGCGCGACAGCCGAGAAGTCAGCGAGTCAACCAGCGGAACCGCCGGGAAAGCCGAGACCGGAGACTTTCTCGCGGCGGCGGTAACCACCGGCGATTTCAACGGTGACGGCGAAGCCGATGCACTCGTTGGCGGGCCATCCGAAGATCTCAAGAAGAACATCGACACCGGCCAAGTTCACGTGATCTACGGCGCCAAAAGAGGCCTCAAGGCCAAGAGCACAATCGTGCACCAGGGCACCAAAGCTGTTCCTGGCGACTCCGAGTCTGGCGACCGCTTTGGCTCCGCGCTGGCCACCGGCGACTTCAACGGCGACGGTCGCGACGACGCGGCAATAGGCGTGCCCGGTAAGACGGTCAACGGCCTCGACAACGCAGGTGCCGTCGTGGTCCTCTACGGAGCCAAGAAGGGTCTCTCAGGGACCGCGAGCATCGCTGTCGATCAATCTCCAGAACCACTTCGGGGCCCAGGAAAGCACCACAACTTCGGCCACAGCGTGACCGTTGGCGACTTCAACAACGACGGATTCGATGATCTTGGCGTGGGTATCCCCGGCGATGCAGCCGGCGGAAGCCGCAGTGGGGCCACAGCGGTGTTCTACGGCAGCGCCGCCGGCATCGATCAGCAATCTGCAACCCTCATCTCTCAAGCCACCGAAGGCATGGCCGAGACCGCCGAGCCTGGCGACCAGTTCGGTTGGGCACTCCAGGCGGGCGACTTCAACGGTGATACGTTCAGCGATCTCGCTGTGGCTGCGCCCGGCGAGGCCATCGGAGCCGGCCCAGCCGATGCTGGCATCGTCCACGTCATCTCGGGTTCCGCCGATGGTCTGGTCTCGTTGGCCCAGCCGGTCGACCCGCCAGAGGGCGAGACGATCGAACCAACACCAGGCCCTGTGGTTGCCACGGTGCTTTCTCAGGACACACCTGGAGTCAAGAACCGCCCGGAGGCAGACGACGCATTTGGGGCCGCATTGGCGGCAGGAAACTTCAACGGCGACGACTACCTGGACCTCGCTATTGGCGTCCCCGGCGAAACCAAGGGCATCAAGCGCAACTCCGGACTTGCTCACGTGCTCTACGGCAGCGCCACGGGCATCACTGGTAAGAAGTCCTCCACGCTCACGCAGGCCGGCAAGGCTGTCGACACCAACGTCGAAATGGCCGATGAGTTCGGCTGGGCCTTGGCGGCGGGCAACTTCAACGGCAAAGGTCCAGATGATCTTGCCGTCGGCGTGCCTGGCGAGAGCGTCGATGGCGCCAATGGGGCCGGCATCGTGCACGTCTTTAAGGGCCGTAGCGGCGGCTTGGTCAAGAAGGGTGCACAAACCTGGCAGCCTGGTGTCGCTGGGGTGGCAGGGCGCGCTGAGTCCAACGCCGGTGTGGGGCGGGCGCTGGGTGCCGGCGACCTCAATGGCGACGGGTCAACCGATCTACTCATAGGCTCGCCCGGACGCACCGTCAGTGGCGACAGTGCGGCGGGTAGCTTCATCGTCCTCTACGGCTAGGGCAAAGCCAACAAGTCGCTTGCTCCGACTTGGCATGAAACGCCTGCTTCAGGCAGATTTTGGCGGTTCATACCAACAGGTGGAGGTTGAGGTTCCATGGCACCAGCGCTGGCGGCGCATCGGGCAACCGATGTGCTGAGGTATGTCGCAAGACACCACGACGACCACCTCACGCTCTCAGTGCTCGCCGAACGACTTGAGGTCAGCGGTGCAGCTATGCACGCGGTGCTCGAAGCCCTCACCTCGGCCGGCCTACTCGAACGCAGCGAGCCTGCCAAAACGTACCGCTTGGGCCCAGAAGCCACCGTCATTGGCAGCGCTGCTCGCGCTCAAGACGTCGACTTGCACGAGGCCGCAGCAGCGGCGTCGCGCATTGTGGACAGCCATGGACTGTTTGTCACGATCTTGGCGCAACGAGGCACCGAAATACTTGTGATCGATGGCTTTGGCTATCGCCGCACCCCCAACGAGTTCATGGTGCCAGGGCGTAGCATTCCCTTCGCCCCACCCTTTGGTGCAGTGTTCGCTGCCTCACTTCCCCCACAGGCCGTCGTTGCGTGGATGCAGCGTGCTGGGGTCGATCCCGCATCGGCGGTTGCAGATCGCTATCGCAACGAGCTGGCCCAGGTGGCAAAGCGCGGCTGGTCCGTGGGCATGGTGCCTGGCGCCCTGTCCGACCCCAACGAAGCGTGGTCGGACATGGTGGACTCGGTGGATACCCAGTCCGCAGAACCAGCACACCTCGACTACCTCGGGGTCGACAGCCCTGGCGATGGCCTGGTGATGCCCACCGTGTTCAACCTGGGTTTGAGTCGCCAGGACGATGCAACTTCGGGGCAGTCACATGCAAGCATGGCGCTTGCGGTGTCGGGGTTCGAGAGCCCTATGACTGCGGCCGAGGTAGCTGTCGTGGGTGAAGCGCTGGTATCCACTGCGGCGATCGGTCGTTCACAGCTCCCTACCGCCTCTTAACGAGACTGTCGGCCACGCCGTAGGCTGGCCTGGTGACTGATGCCTCACTGAGCCTCGACGATGTCCAGCGCGCCGCGAGGCGCCTTAGCGGCGTTGCGCACCGCACGCCTGTTCTCAGGAGCAAATCGCTTGACGCGGCCGTTGGCGCGACGGTTTTTGCGAAGGCCGAGTGTTTCCAGAGGACCGGGGCTTTCAAGTTTCGTGGGGCCTACAACGCGGTGGCGTCTCTGGCACCAGAAACGAGAGGCAATGGTGTGGCCACCTACTCTTCAGGTAACCACGGCCAAGCGGTGGCTCTCGCAGCGGCGCTCCATGATGTCCCAGCCACCGTGCTGATGCCCGAAGATGCGCCGGCCACCAAAGTGGCAGCTACACGCGAGTATGGCGCCGAAGTTGTGCTCTATGACCGTTACCAACAAGAACGCACAACGCTTGGTGAATCTTTGGCCGAAGACCGCAACATGGTCCTTATCCCGCCGTTCAATCACTGGGATGTCATGGCAGGCCAAGGCACCACCGCACTGGAGCTTGTCGAAGACGTCGAAGCACTAGACACCTTGGTGGTGTGTGTTGGCGGCGGCGGGCTTATTTCGGGCTGTGCCACCGTGGCGAAGGCTCAGGACTACCCCGTCCGCGTTGTGGGAGTCGAGCCCGAAGCGGGAGACGATGTCAAGCAGTCGCTCGAGCAGGGACACATCGTCACTATTGAGACCCCGCGGACCATCGCCGATGGGCAACAGACAACCTCACCCGGCGACAAGACCTTCGCAGTGATGGCACGACGAGTGGACGAGGTAGTGACCGTGAGCGACGACGCAATAGTAGATGCCATGCGTTTGGCGTTCGAACGACTCAAGGTCGTGTTAGAACCCAGCGGCGCGAGTGCGCTGGCTGCGCTACTGAGCGGGGCGGTCTCGGTCGAGCCTGGCGAACGAGTCGGTGTGACGCTCAGCGGCGGCAATGTCGGCGCCCAGCGCTTCGCCGCCCTAGTTGGTGCCGAGTGAGTGCGCTCGATCAGCTTCGACAACCAGGTAACAAGCGGCTGGCCGTTCGGGTTAAGTCCGCGGCCGAGCGCAAGATCCGTCAAGGCCACCCGTGGGTCTTCGACGGTTCGATCGAGTCGATCAGTCACGAGGGAGCCCCTGGAGACCTCGCCGTTGTGTTCGACCGCAACCGAGACTTCGCGGCGATTGGGCTCTACGACCCCGTCTCACCGATCCGGATACGCATCTTGCATGCGGGCAGTCCTCGGACCGTCGACGCCGACTTCTGGCTCGACCGCCTTAGCGCCGCCATAGATCTGCGTCAGCCCATCGTCGACGCTGGCGACACCACCGGGTACCGCGTCATCAACGGCGAGGGCGACGGTTTCAGCGGTCTTGTCGTGGACCGGTACGGCGACGTGCTGGTGGCCAAGGTGTACTCAGAGGTTTGGTTTGCGCACTTGTCCATCATCTTGCGTCAGCTGGTCGAGTTGTCGAGCGCGTCAACCGTGGTGGTTCGACTGAGCCGAGACATCGCTCGGGACAACCGCTATGGGATCGCTGACGGCGAGGTGGTCCTTGGGCCCGCTCCGCAGACCCCGCTGGTCTTCACCGAGACTGGGCTGAAGTTTGGGGCCGACGTTGTCCACGGGCAAAAGACAGGCCATTTCCTCGATCAGCGAGACAACCGTCGGCTGGTAGGCGGCCTGAGCGTTGGGGCTCGAGTCCTGGACCTGTTCTGTGCCACCGGCGGTTTCACAGTGCACGCCGCTGCTGGGGGCGCACGATCGGTTGTCAGCGTCGATCAATCTGGCCCAACGCTGGCCGCGGTGGCAGATAACCTCGCGCTCAACGCCGATGTCGAAGCTGTCGCAGCAGTGCAGCACCGCAGTATTCGCGGCGATGCCTTTGCCATCATGGCTGGCATGGCCACCGCTGGCGAACGCTTCGACATCGTGGTGGTCGATCCGCCATCGTTTGCGCACCGCAATGACCAAGTCGAGATCGCGCTGCGTTCGTATCGGCGTCTCACCACGTTGGCGCTGCCTTTGGTCAATGACGGAGATTGGCTGGTACAAGCGTCATGCTCCAGCAGGGTTGGGATCGACCAGTTTGTGGAGGGGGTTTTCGAAAGTGCCGACCGTGCCGGCTACGAACTCAACGACGAACTCATCACCGGCCATCCGCTGGACCACCCGGCTGCCGTTGAGGAAAACCTATACCTCAAGGCGGTTATCGCCAAGGTGCGCCGGCGCTAGTGTCCTAGCGACCCATCCCACCATGGACGTCGTAGCTGACCTCGATGTCGCCGCCAACAGGGTGGGCTTGGCACGACAGGATGAGGCCGCCCGCAATCTCGGCTTCGGTGAGCGCATAGTTCTTTTCCATGCGGACGTCGCCACTAGTAACGAGGCATTTGCAGGTAGCGCACATGCCTCCTTTGCAGGCGAAAGGCACTTCGGGTCGGACCGACCGGGCGTAATCCAATAGCGGCGGACCGTTCGGGTCAACAGTGACAACCGAGCGTCGTCCGTCGAGCGTCACGGTCATGGTTGGGAGTCCCGACGCAGCTGCTTCTGCTAGATCCTCGACGGCATCGATGCGCTCGTCGAAGAAGAGTTCGGCGTGCACCCGGCCGGGGTCGACGCCAAGCCCTGCCAGTGTCTGCTGG
>JAUIIS010000498.1 GCA_030431575.1 Acidimicrobiia bacterium
CGCGACCGCAGCCCAGCGCATGCCTCCCGCTATGGCACCACGTCCTTGCAACAACCGCGTCCCGGGCAGTCCACAGATGAGAAACGTGATCGCGGCGGCCATCACAATGCCGATGACGTTGGCGATGAACAACAAGAGCGCACCGGTAGCCATCGAGAACCGACCCAACGCCAGCGTGATGCCAACCACGGCCAAGGGTGGGACCAAGGCCACAGCGACGGCCACCCCGGTCAACGCGTCCGACGCGGCCCGGCGGATCTGCGCATAGGCCCCTGCGGCCCCGGCCGCTAGCGCGATACCCAGATCCAAAAGGTTCGGGCTGGTCCGAGCAACCAATTCGCCAGGCAAAGGATCGGTCGATCCTGGAAAAACCAAGGCTGTCCCCGCAGCCAGACCAACGGCTCCCGCAGCACCAACCATCGAGATGACCACTTGCCGCACGACACGGCGAGGCCAGCCCATCACCACGGCCGCTGCAATACCCAAAACCGGAGTCATTAGCGGTGCCACCAACATGGCACCAATCACCACCGCCGTTGAATCCGCCAGCAGCCCCATGACCGCTATCAGGACCGAGAGGGTCATCAGCGCGGCAAATCGGCGGGCGAACGGACCAAACCTCGGACCCTCGTGAAACAGCGCGCGGGTGATCCTGTCGCGATCGTGGTCGTTGAGGTCCCCCAACTCCCATCGGCCCAGGAGGCCCACAATGCCGCCCCCATGTGGCCCAGGTTTTGCTGGCGCCGGGAAGAGGCCCACCGCGTTTGGCACGGGTTGTTGGGATGCTGCTGCCTGGCTGGGAGGGCCAGCTGCTCCGGCTGGGGTCTGACGATGTGTACCGGGGATGGCGGGGCCGGGCGATGCGCCCGCGGCAGGTTCTTGCCGATGCACTACTGGTTCCACCGAACGACGACGAGCTTGAAACACAGAACCCTCCCAGATCCTTGTTCAAGCCGCCCGGCCCAGTGCTGAGACCGTAACGCAACCGTAACATTGGGGGAAGGGCTCTTAGCAATACCTTTTGGCTCGCCGTATCCTTGCCCGCCATGACTGCTCTTGAGACACTCAGTGCCGGAATGCCCGTGCTTTTTGGCGGCAACCAGGTCACCACCGTGTCTGAGGAACTCGCAGACGCATTCAACGCTGGCGACCGAGTCATCGTGGTCCAAACCACTGGCGAACTCATTCACATCCCCGCCGACGTTTGGGCCACGGCCCAAGGAGCAGTGGCCAACGCTGCCGACGCGTTTGTTGACATGGGGACCGTAAGCGACGACAACATTTCTACATTCTTCGACACCTTTGCCCACCAGCTCAGCGACGACAACGTCTTTGGTGCCATCAAGGCCGCCAACCAAGCAGACGTTGACGCCGCCAGCGCCAAGGGTCGTTCGGTCACTCGCCTGGTGCTCTCAGAGACCATGCGCGCCGACATGATCAGCGGCCTCCACACCTGGCGCGACACCCCATCCACCCGCGGCCGCATAGTGGAAACCGTGGAACACATCGGCTGGCGGGTCGACCAAGTCCAAGCTGGGCTCGGTCCCATCGGTTTTGTGTTCGAAGGTCGCCCCAATGTCTTCGCCGACGCCACCGGCGTGCTGCGCTCGGGCAACACGGTTGTGTTCCGCATCGGGTCCGATGCCTTAGGCACAGCGAACGCCATCGTCACCCACGCACTCAACCCCGCCCTCGAGGCCGCAGGCCTCCCGCTAGGTGCGGTCAGCTTAGTCAACTCACCGTCGAGAGCGGCCGGACAT